>JBCCBC010000097.1:0-9773 GCA_039814435.1 Pseudomonadota bacterium | reverse complement strand
CTCTCTCTCCCTGTCTGTCGCTCGCTCTCTCTTCAACCCCGCATCCTCTCTCTGTGCGTGCACCCAGCACGCTGACGTGGCGGTCAACAAGATTTTGATCGGGAACAAGTGCGACATGGACGAGGACCGGGAGGTAAGGCTGAAGCCACCGCGAAGGATAATGCGTTACTCGACTGCCTTGCCGTGTTCCAGTTGGCGTCCTGGAAGCCGACGGGCTTTCGTTGTGGCTGAAAGGCGTTGCCCACCTCGTTTTTTTATTATTTTGTGTGTATGTGTGCGTGTCGTTTGTTCGTTCTTCTGAGCACCTGCTTGTTGTTCGACGGCTGCACGAATAGTGTTTAGTGTCGTTCGCGATGAAGTACGTTGCGTATCCGAAGCTGTTCCGCACCCTTTGAACATCGGTCATACTCTACCCTTTGTGGCTGTTCCTTCTCGATGAAGCTCTAGCGAGCGGAGGAATTACTCGTAGGCCGTGTCTCAACCAGTATTGCTCACGGCAAAGTCATGGCTGTGCATTGAAACAATATTCACCGAAGAGTCACAGCGACGGACTCTAGACAACCGCAGAGTCCATCGAAAAGGTATCGTTGCTGTTGGGTGTTGATAATCCTGTGGCTTGTAGAGAGCACGTGCGTTTGGTTTGAGGTTCAGGGTCTTGAAACAGGCAGAGGAGGAAGAGTGAGCAAGTGGGGGGCGAGCAACACCTTCCTTCCCCGCATTTCACCCAGAACAACAGGAACGACCACCATTCTCTGTGGGATTCTGATATTGTGTAAGATGTTCCCTCTCTTGGGTGGATTTTAAATTCGAAAGGAGTAGTCCGGAACAGAACCCCCGTCGGTCGCGAAGTCGACGTTTTTCATAAGAATGTCCTTCCAGAATCGTGCCATACAACTCCCTGTCACTCCTGTGCAAGTGTAAAATGTGGTGATGACGCCGAACGTCCACAAGATTTACAGGGAGGTGCACTGTAGTATGATTCTCGCGGTACATTCTCGAGGAGAGCTTCGCCTTCGCGAGGTTATGGGAGTGTTTTTCCAGACTGACCCTTCAACAACTCGAAACGCACATGAGAGGAAATTCAAAACAAAAACGCTGTATTTTTGTGATGTTGACTCTTTGTCCAAATTATGGGATATACATTCACGGATGTGCATCGACGTACGAACCCAAAATCAGAAGAACGGAGGTTGCTGCAGGTTTTGAGGAAAAAAAAAGGAAAAGCTTCACCACATCCAAACAGGAGTTTTCGACACAGCAGAAAGCGCGTGAGAATCAAGAGCTTAATCCAAGCGGGAAGATGCCAAAAGGCTGTACCTCTTTGCCTCCCCTCTGCCAGGGGTCGTGAGGTGTTGCGGCGATAATCAGGCTGGCCCGAACGGTGTCGTCTTCGTTTGCACGGGGCAAAAAATTGGGGTCGTGATGGGCGGGGGTTTACTTCCAAGCGAGCACTGTTTTCCCTCAAACCCCGTGGCCACCAGCGCGCCGCATGCTGAACGTATCGATCGCGGCTCTCCCGAGGCCTGGTAGAGGCTGACGCTGCGCGGCTCGTCAAGGATAATGGACAGATCACCAATCAAGCGCCCCGGCTCAATCGTTGTGACCGGGCGGTCATCGCCGGAGGGCGCGTCGTAACTTAGCTGCGCAGTGCCCGCGACGCACAGATATGCCGCGTCCGCTTTTTCATCCATAGAGAATATCCGCTGACCAGGCTCGGCATGATACCACTGCGCTGCAAAAGCCAGCAGACGCTGATTGCGGCTGTCGATGCCCTGAAACAAATCTGCACGCGAGATGACCCGCAGTTTGCGGCTCAGATCATCGCCCTCTTCGTCCTCATCGTGGCTTTGCACGCCGTCGATGCGGCCATCCTTGATTTCCACAAACAGGTCGTAGGCATCCGGGTTCTCAAACTTCTCTTCGAGGAAAATCAGCGTAGAGTCTGGCATTAGTTCCCGCAGTGCGGTCCGTGTTCTGCGCCGCTCAAGGGCGCTGTGACTGACCAGCGCGCGGTCCAGAACCAGTACATCCGGCCGCTTGATCCCGGCCCGCGAAAACGCGGCGCGTTCGTGGAAAATGGTGGGCAGGTTGGTGCCACCAATTCCCGTCGGAATGTCAAAGATGGTTTCCGCAACCAGCCGGCGCAATCCGTTGTCACCCAGCAATGTAGCCACCAGATCCTCGATCAGTTCCCCCTTGGTCCCCGCAACCATGGAAATGCGGCCGTACAGAGCGTTTTCCAGCAAGGTCAGGCGCGGCAGATAGTTGCCGGGGTCAACGGGCACAAACAAATCCGTGGTTTGCGCGCGCAACGCCGCGCCATTGGTTTTGCGGATCTCAACAATCTCTTTTTTGAAGCTTTCGGGAAAGGCGGGGCCGATCTGTTCGGCCGTAAAGGCAAAGGGCACCGTCAGCAGCAGCGCGAATTCCTCGTCCGTCAGCGCGACGTCACCGCGTTCACGGCGGCGCGCGGCAATGTCGACCAGACGTTCATACATCTCTTCGTCGATGTTGAGCGCGGTAAAGAGCGGGTGGCTTGTGCCATCCATTCCAAAAGTCTGGTGCAGGGTTTCGATTAGGGTCTGCGAAATCGCGATGCCCTGTTCGGCCAGCCCATGGTCAATCACCAGATTGATGAAAACCGAGTTGGCCGCCAACCCTTCCTGGGTAATATCGCGCGAGGGTGAAGCAAACATCAGGTTGCCACCCAATGGCACTGCCGGGTTGAACTCATCCGGGTCAAACCTGTGCACAGCGTCGATCAGCCCCTTGTCCCGCAGGCACTCTTCGACGGCTGGGCGCATGTCGACAATGGCCTGAGCCAATTCGGGGTGCACGGATGCGTCGACCCGGCTGTTGAGCATGCGGCGGAACATGAATTCGTCGATGCCCATCGCCTGGACCAGTTCGAACCACCACTGCCCGATCTCATCCTCGGTGCTCAGCCCCGCCAACGAAGGATCAAGCCAGTCTGAATCAAGCCGATCCGGGCTGTTGCCAGATCGCTTTGCCTCGTTCGAAAACCGGCTGCGCTTGGCCGAACCTTCGGATGCGATGCGCGGGCTGGTCATCAGCGGCATCAAAAGATTGCTGCCCAACGTGCCATCAAACAAATACGGGCGGGCATGGGCATATCCGATCCGGGCGGCGATCACAGCCTGATGCAGGGATGCCAGATCGTGCCCCGCAATGCTGACCGTACCGCGGGTTGGCAAAACTTCGCGGGTCAACAACTCGGCCATGGCTGTGCGCTCTGCCTGGTTCTTGGCCTGAATGGCCACCCGCGCACCTTGGGGAATGGTCAGGTCGATCCGCTCCAGAACCGGGTTGTTGTCGCTGTTGCGGATGGTGACGTTGTCGATGACAATATCGCCCTGCAAATGCGGGATGGCCTCGGGCTCTCCCTCAAACAGGGCCTCGTCCACCATATCGCGCGGGGCAAACCGTTCGGTCACGATGTCCCAACGCAGGGCCATGTCTTGCGTCTGGTTGTAATAGGTCAGCAACTCTTTCCACGGGCTCGACAGATCCTTGTAGGCGGCAAGGGCCGCCACCAGCGCGCCCACCGTGATGTCGCCCCGGATCGCCAGATACCCCCCCACCGAATAGAAAAAGAACGGCGTGAGCTGGGTGATGAAGTTGTTGAGAAACTTCATAAAGAACTTTTGCTGATAGATCTTGAAGCGCAGCTCAAAGATGTTGCTCAGCCGGTCGGTGAATTGGGCCAGGCGATAGCGCAATCCGCCGTTTGTGCGCAGATCCGAAATCCCGGCCGCACTTTCACCAATCTCTGACGAAAAGGCGCGGACCTGCTTGATCCGGTCCTTGTTCAGCAGGTTGATGCGGCGCTGCAGGATCGGGATGATATAGGCCTGCAACGGGATCAACGCGATGCCCGCCAGCCCAAACCAGACCGATTGCAGGAACAAGAACACCACAATGATCAGCATCTGACCGGCCTGGAACACCGGTTGGGCGACCATGTCTCCCATCAACCCGCCCATCGGCTCAGCCTCTGATGTGACCATACTGACCAGTTCGCCCTGGCTGGTTGACCGGAAATAGGTGCGCGGAAAACGCAGCATGCGGCTGATCAACTGGAACCGAAAGCGGCGCAGCAGGCGTTCGGCTGTAACACCCTTCATCGTGTTCAGGCGCATTTTGAGCAGGCCGTGCGCCAACACGGACGCCAAGTACCCAAAACACAGCGCCAGCAGGAACTGGATTTGCGTCAGATCAAAGCCGAAAAAGTTGACCGTATCGTCGGTCGCACCAATCGCATCGTTGATGATGCGCTTGGGCAATTACAGCGTGACGTACAAAAAGGGAAAGGTGACGACCGTCAGCGACAGCAACATCAGCTGGTCACGTTTCGAATGCTTCCAGATGAAAGCGAATAGGCTGGAATCCATGGCAAGTCCTGATCGGCGTCGCCTGCGTCAGCCCGAAACATTTCGGGCACCTATCAGCGCCGTGCATCCAAATTAGGCGCACCGGTCGCGCGATACAACTGGTGTCCTATGACGTTGGGGACAGTTGATCGCTTTGGCGACGCTCAACGTGAACTCAATCGTGCAACTGAACTTACTGCCACACCTGTCGTTGCGTGTAGTGATTTGACCGTCTGCAGCCACGAAAACCGTTAAACACGGCGTGCGGAGGCTGGAACGTTGCGCGCAAAAGTTACATCACCCACCCAAAACCGGACAAAGGAAGACCGCCGACGCGTCTGTTTTGACACGCGTCATACCCAAGACCCCGCGTTACTCTGGAAAGGCACAGACGCTTGCCTCTGGCGTCACGCTCCAATACCTGTTCTCGAGACAGATCCGAGGGAGAGGCCAAATGCTTAAAGGCAAATTCGACAAATCCAAATTGCCCAGCCGCCATGTAACCGAAGGGCCCGAACGCGCGCCGCACCGGTCCTATTACTATGCCATGGGCATGACCGAGCAGGAGATCCACCAACCGCTGGTCGGTGTTGCCACCTGCTGGAACGAGGCCGCCCCCTGCAACATCGCGCTGAACCGGCAGGCTCAGGCGGTCAAGATGGGGGTCAAATCCGCCTATGGCACGCCGCGTGAATTCACCACTATTACGGTCACGGACGGGATCGCCATGGGGCACGAGGGCATGCGCTCGTCCCTCGCCTCCCGCGAGGCGATTGCAGACACGGTCGAGTTGACGATGCGCGGCCACTGCTATGACGCCATCGTGGGCCTTGCGGGCTGCGACAAATCCCTGCCGGGGATGATGATGGCGATGATCCGGCTCAATGTGCCGTCCGTGTTCCTTTATGGCGGCTCGATCCTGCCAGGTCGCGCGCCGCAGGGGGCCAAGGTGCCCCCCGCCTATGCCGACCGCGACCTGACCGTGCAGGATATGTTCGAAGCCGTCGGCCATCAGCAAAACGGCACCATGACAGAGGCCGAACTGGACATCCTCGAACGGGTCGCCTGCCCCTCTGCCGGGGCGTGTGGTGGCCAGTTTACGGCCAACACGATGGCCTGCGTGTCCGAGGCCATTGGCCTTGCCCTGCCCAATTCATCGGGCGCACCCGCGCCGTATCAATCACGCGACCAATATGCCGAAGCCTCGGGCGCAGCCGTGATGACATTGATCGAAAAAAACATTCGCGCGCGTGACGTCTGTACCCGTCAGGCGTTTGAAAATGCCGCGCGCGTGGTGGCTTGCACAGGTGGATCCACAAACGCCGGGCTGCACCTGCCCGCCATGGCCCACGAGGCGGGCATCGACTTTTTCCTCGATGACGTCTGCGAGATTTTCCGCGACACCCCCTATTTCGTCGACCTCAAACCCGGCGGCCAATACGTGGCCAAGGATCTCTACGAGGTGGGCGGCGTCTATGTAGTGATGAAAGAACTGCGCAAAGCGGGGCTGCTGCACGAGGATTGCATGACAGCATCCGGCTACTCCATCGGCGAAGAGTTGGACAAAATCAGCGGCGAAGCAGACGGACGCGTCATTCATTCGGTTGAAACGCCCATCACAAAGACCGGCGGCGTTGTGGGCCTGAAAGGCAATATCGCCCCCGAAGGCGCCATCGTGAAAGTCGCGGGGATCGAACCCCAACACCAGATCTTTACCGGCCCGGCGCGTGTGTTTGAGTGCGAACAGGACGCCTTTGAATCCGTGCAAAAGCGGACCTACGAAGAAGGCGAAGTGTTCGTGATCCGCAACGAAGGGCCGTCTGGCGGACCCGGTATGCGTGAAATGCTGGCCACCACTGCGGCCCTGTCCGGTCAGGGCATGGGCAAAAAGGTGGCGCTGATCACCGATGGCCGTTTCTCCGGGGCGACACGTGGGTTCTGCGTGGGCCATGTTGGTCCCGAGGCGGCGCATGGCGGACCCATCGCACTGCTCAAGGACGGTGACGTGATCACGATCAACGCAATCGAAGGGTCAATCAACGTCGCCCTCACCGAAGAAGAGCTGGCAGAGCGCAAAGCCGCCTGGGCTGGCCCGCGCGAAACCATCTATGCCTCGGGCGCGCTGTGGAAATACGCACAGCTGGTCGGTGAAACCTACAAAGGGGCCGTGACGCATCCGGGTGCCAAGGTGGAGCGTCATGAGTACATGGACCTGTAAGGGCCTGATTGCGGCCTCTCTGCTCTCTTTGATGGGGTGCGATGAGGTCGTGTTGCCCTTTGGCGGCAAAACCCAATCCCAGGCGCTGGCATCTGCTGCGTTTGGGCGGGGTGCTGTGACGCTTGTGCCGCCGCTGGGTTTTTGCATTGATCGCAAAAGCCTGCGGCAGAATTTTGCACTGATGGCGCGGTGCGACACACTCGGGGCAGAAGCGGCACCCGCAGGGCCGCTGGCTGTGATCACAGCAACCGCAATTGGTCGCGTGGACGGTGCCGTGGTCACGGCAGAAACACTCGGGGCAAGCAGCGAAACAGTGCTGTCGCACTCCAGCAGCGACGGGATGACAGTGGTTCAGGTCCAGGGCACGCCGCCCCAGGCTGTGTTTGCTGATGTCTACTGGCGGAGCGTCGCAGAAATCGGCGACCAGATCATCGGGTTGGCGATCTACGAAGCACAAGACAACGAAGGCCTCGGGGGACAGGCCCCGCAACTGCTTGTCGAGACAATCCAGCGCACAGCGCGCAAAACTGCAGCCAATGCCGCACAGGGCGACGACAAAACGACGGCAAGCACCGCAAAACCAATTGGCAATACGGCTATCGCCAGTTTATCTGAGTGAAACCTTTGGCATAGATAAGCAAGTCCGCGCGACCGTGCGCGGGCAAAGGGCACCAGACGACGAACAGCAGGGGCATATGGCGGGCACAAGCATCAAGTTCATAGACAAGTTGGCACATCGGCGGGCCATGCGACGCTGGGCGCGTGCCGCGCGCAATGCCGCTGACACGCCGATGGATGAACTGCGCGGGCTACGCAGCGCCGCACGTTTGATGCGCAGCCACCTTGATCGCCTGATCCACCGGGCCGACGAACGCTTGGCGCTGCCGGCCATCGGGTCCACCAGCTTTCCCCGTCCACATAACGCCGATTGGGCCTGGCGCCCGGAACTATGGCGCGGCCCGTTGCCAACACCGGGCATGTCATCTGTCCAAACCAAATCCATGCTCGGCAACGAAGCGACGCTGTTTCACGACTGCGCGCTCAGTGAATTGTCCTTGCGCCAACTGCGCAACCAACGCGAAGAAGACCTGGCACCCTACGGCCTGCGCATGGACGTTTTCAAATTCGACGGCTCGTTCCTGTCACTGGTGATCGATCTGCCCAGCGACTCCGTGAACGGGCTGCGCAAGACCCATCTGCTGGGGATGAACGCGATAGTCGAAATGGAAAAGCCGCTCGAGATTTTTGGCCGGCTCAACATCCGCCACGGGCCCAACACCGAACAGCTTGTGCGCGAACTGCCTCTCAATCAGCAGGACGCGACCGTTGAATTCGACCTCGCCTATTCCAAGCTGAACGAAAAGCGCGTGGAACGGGCCTGGATCGACCTGATTTTTGAAGGGCCAGAAATGAACCAGATCACCTTGCGCGATCTGACGTTTTCGCGCCGCCCACGCGCCGCCTTGTGAGCGAGGAGCCGACATGAGCACGTTGACACTGACACCCACGAAAATGCGCCACGGCGTTTGGCAAGGGCACATCCAGCAGTCCGGGTCTGGCGTGCCCCAGATCAAGGTCACGCATCACGGGGTCGACGTGCCCGACGTAGAGGTCACCGAACGGGACGAAGACGGGCAATGGCTGGTCCAGGTCCCGATCCCGGTCTCGGCGATTGCCGACGGTGTACAGGTTTTCCTGATCGCGGATGGGGTGGATGACACCCAGCTTGGCCAATTCACTCTGATCGCGGGCGAAGCTCTTGGCGACGACATTCGCAGCGAGGTCGAGTTGCTGCGCGCTGAGCTGGACATGCTCAAGCGCGCCTTTCGCCGCCACTGCGTGGAAACCAGCTAGCGCTGTGCGGCCTTCAGTGCAGCGCGCAACACGGCGCGATCCCCGACATGGTTGGCCAACACCAGGATAAGACGGGCATTGAGCGCGTCACTGTCCTCCTTGCTCAGCCCGTGATGCACAGCCAGCAACTCATCGTAAAATCCGTCCGGGTCGGGAATGTTCGGCTCCAAATTCAACGCCATCACGCTCCCTTCCCGAGTGCAATTCGCACCGCCGTCGCCACATCGTCGGCCGTCGCTTCAGGCCACCGCGCCACCACATGCTGATCCGGGCGCATCAGGTACACGGCCCCCTTGGCCGTGCCCAGATACCGCTTTTTCAGGAACGGAGTGTTGCGCGCGGTCAAACTCAGATGGGTCAGCGGCACGCCGTCCACCTCGTCAA
This sequence comes from Pseudomonadota bacterium, assembly GCA_039814435.1. Classification (GTDB taxonomy): domain Bacteria; phylum Pseudomonadota; class Alphaproteobacteria; order Rhodobacterales; family Rhodobacteraceae; genus Tateyamaria. The sequence continues at coordinate 926 of JBCCBC010000097.1, read as the reverse complement.
CATCCGGCACTGCCGCATCGATGCACAGCAGCGTAAAGCCGTCCGACAAGCGGTCCAATAGATAGGTTTTCCCAAGCTTCACATCCACCGCCGACGCCCCAACCCGCGTCCGCGCCGGCCCATCCAGCATGTCCGGCCCGTTCAGTGACAAGCCGTCATAAACACAGGGCACCGACAGCCGCCCGGAATTCACCAACGGCCGGGCAAAGGCGTGGTCACGCGCCAGCTCCAACACCGCATTGCGGAACACCTTGCTGATCTCACTCTTGGGGGTCAGGAAATCTGTGGCGCGGGTCGAGTTCAGAATGTTCTCATCCGCAGCAACCGCGCGCTCTTCTGCGTAGCTGTCCAGCAACGTCTCGGGGGCCAGCCCGTGCAGGACGTAGTGCAGCTTCCATGCCAGATTGTCCGCATCCTGCACGCCGCTGTTGGCCCCGCGCGCGCCAAAGGGGGACACCTGATGCGCACTGTCCCCGGCAAAGATCACCCGACCGTGGCGAAACTCCTCCATCCGGCGGCACTGGAACGTATAGATCGAGGTCCACTCAAGCTCATACTCCGCCCCATCGCCCAACATGGCGTCAACGCGGGCACGGATGTTGTCGGGATGCAGTTCCTTGGCCCGGTCAATGTCCCAGCCTAGCTGAAAATCGATGCGCCAGATGTCATCGGGTTGCTTGTGCAGCAGCGCCGATTGCCCGGCACCTTCGAACGTTGGCTCGAACCAGAACCACCGCTCCGTCGGGAAGTCGGCCGTCATCTTGACGTCAGCGATCAGAAAGTTGTCCTCGAACACCCGCCCGTCAAAACTCAACCCCATCATGTCGCGGAGGGGCGAGCGTGCGCCGTCGCAGGCAATCAACCACTCCGCCTCGATCTGATAGGGGCCATCCGGGGTATTCACATCCAGCAGCACATGGTCGTCG
>JBCCBC010000198.1:0-5364 GCA_039814435.1 Pseudomonadota bacterium | reverse complement strand
GTGCGCTGTTTGCCCATTCCAGGCACGCCGTTTTTTGCAAAGAAGTGTTGCTGATACCGGAAATCGATGAGCGTGTTCAGCCCATCAACAGCCTCCGCCCAGACCGAGCCACCGCTGCCCCCATCGCCGCCATCGGGGCCACCGTATTCGATGTACTTTTCGCGGCGGAACGAGATGCACCCGTTCCCGCCCGCGCCCGAACGAATGTAGACTTTGCACAGATCAAGAAACTTCATGGCTGCGTCCTAGAGCAGTTTGCCCCCAAAGGGAACGGGGGGATGATTGGGGATTTGCCCCCGGTACTGTGCACTTCCCCTGGAATTATTCAGAACAGAGAAGGGCCGCTCGCGGTTACAGTTTGTGGCTGTATGTCCAGGTTGGCACTGTGGCGTCACGGGCAACCGAATAGGTTTCAGCGTCGCCCAGATATTCAAACCCGCAATGGATCAGGACCCGCGCGGATGCAGGATTGTCCTGAAACACGCTTGCAAACATATTGGCATTGTTCATCGGGTTTGCCTCGACCAAAGCCTGCACAGCATCCGATGCCAGCCCTGTGTTCCAGAACGGCGGTGCAACCCAATACCCGACCTCGGATTGGTTGCGGTCCATCCGTTCAAGCGAGATCAGGCCCATCACCTCGGCCCCGCCGGTCTTGAGCCCGTCCATCGCCCACACGTCCTCGTCGCGTTCATCAGCCATGGTGCGGGTCACAAAGGCTTCGGTCATGCCGGGCGGTACCGGGTGCGGGATCGACGTGGTCATGCGGGCCACGCGCACGTCGCTGGCATACATTTCGATCAGGCCCATGTCGGACTTGCGCAAGGGACGCAGCACAAAACGCTCTGTCTCGATCACAGGTTGGGTCACGATTTTCTCCATCTCCATTGTCATGTTCCTCCTCCGAACAGAACAAACAGCACTGACGCCACGGTCAGCCCCGCGAGGGTGTACATTAGATAGGGTTCAAGGGCCGTTCCTGCGAGGGTGCGCGCGATGCGGTCACCTGCAAGTGTCCACAATGGATGTAACAGCAATTGTGTGCCCAGCAGTATCGCAGCAATCGTTGCTGTTGCGATAACCGGATCAGCGCCCTGCCCCACAAACCCGGTGAAGCCTGCGATGATCATCCCCCATGCCTTGGGGTTGAGCGGGTGCACGATCAGACCGGCAGCAAAGCCCGGGGCAGTTGGTGCGGCGCCGTCGCTGCGCAGCCGCATGTTTGCCACCGTCCACGCCAGGTACAGAATATAGGCCGCAGACACCCATTTAAGCGTCTCAAACATCCAAGGTGCGCGACTGGCAAGCTGCATCAGACCAAGGCCAACGGGCCAGATTACCAGCTGCTTTCCCAGAGCGACGCCCGCCACAAAGGGCAGCGCGGCGCGAAAGCCATACCGCGCGCCCGTTGCGAGCAGCGCCATATTGGCCGGGCCGGGCGTGCCCACCTGACTGGCTGCAAAGACCGCAAATGAGGTCACTGCAACACTCATCCCAACCGCTCCAGATCGCGATCGAGCAATCCCAGGATCAGGTCATCGCGCCAGTTTGACCCAATGAGAGCGGACTCGCGTTCGCGCCCTTCCTCGACAAACCCGACCTTGAGGTAGGCTGCCACCGCCCGGTCGTTGAACGCCAGAACCCGGCACCCGAGGCGGTGCAGCCCCAATGTATCAAAGGCGTGCGTGGCCAGCAGGCGCATCGCCTCACTGCCGTATCCCCGGCCCAAAGCGGCGGGATCAAGGATGCCGATTGCGATCTGCGCGCGCTTGTCAGCGTGATTGATCGAGTGAAGGCGAATTGCGCCAATCAATGCGTCATTGACCTCAATGACCCATGCGTTGGCCTCGTTGATTTGCGCGTTGACCCAGGCTTCAGCCGCTTCGTGTGTCATCTCGCGGACCTGGCTTGGATCCGCACCGAACATCGCTTGAATCTCGGGTGTGTTGCCAAGGGCAAATCGCGCCTCAACGTCTTGGGGAACAGCCATGCGCAGGGTCACCTTGGGCCCGCGCAGAATGGGTTTGTCGTGTTGGGCCATCTGTCTGCCCTTTCACTTGCGAAAAAAGAAAAGGGACCGGCGTTTCCGCCGATCCCTGATTTTGTCAAAACCTTTTGGGGTGCGGCTTACTCTGCGGCCTCCGCCACCGGGAGGACGGAAATAAACGTGCGGTTCTTGAGACCTTTGTGAAAGGTCACCGCGCCGTCGACTGTTGCAAAGATCGTGTGATCTTTGCCCATGCCAACGCCTTGGGCGGGCCAAAATTTGGTCCCGCGCTGACGCACGATAATGTTGCCGGGAATGACAGCTTCGCCGCCATATTTCTTGACGCCAAGACGACGCCCCGCGGAGTCGCGACCGTTACGGGATGAACCGCCTGCTTTTTTATGTGCCATTGGTGTCTCTCCTTAGCCTTTAGCCAGCTCTGCGGCTTGTTTTAGCCAATCATCGCGGTCGATGCGACCCTTGAACGACAGTTTTTCGTCCATCTCGGCCACGTCCTCGGGGGACCAGGCAGCGATCTGGGCAAATGTGGTAACGCCAAGCGCGTGCAGTTTCTTGACGATCACCGGACCAACGCCGCTGATCTGGGTCAGATCATCGCCGTCTGTTGCTTTGGCTTTCTTAGCCTTAGGCGCGGCCTTGGGCTTTTCAGCTTTGGGCGCTTCTTCCACAGCGGGGGTCGCTTCAGCTTTGGGCGCTTTGGCTTTCTTGGCGGGCTTGGCCGCAGGGGCCGCAGCAGCAGCAACACCGAAACCAGCGCCGTTTTCGGCAGCCATGATACCAGACGCAGCCGCGCCAGAGGCGAGGATGTCAGTGACCCGTACCAGCGTCAGTTGCTGGCGGTGGCCCTTGGTGCGTTTTGAGGAGTGCTTCCGGCGACGCTTGACGAAGTTGATCGTCTTGGGGCCTTTGATCTGTTCGATGACTTCGGCTTGGACGCCGGCATCGGCCACAACGGGGGCACCAACAACGGGGGCGTCGCCACCGATCATCAGCACTTCGTTGAATTGGACTTTATCACCTGCATTTGCGGCCAGTTTTTCAACGCGGAGCGTGTCGCCCGATTGAACTTTATACTGTTTGCCGCCGGTTTTGAGAACCGCGAACATATGTTCATTCCTTTGTCTGCCGCGTTCTGTGGCCCCGACGGTGTCGGTGTTTTGGTCCCCGGGTGGGGTCCGCCTCGAACAGCGCGCCCTATGTGAGGGCGTCATTTAAACGAAACCGGCCAGCACAACCGCTGGCCAGAGATGCGGGCTTATTGTCGGATCATGCTGCCAAGTCAAGGACTATCGGGATCACAACTCATTTTGCGGCAACAAGCGGCCCGCCGCTTGCCCGAGCCCATAAGACAGGCTCGCATAACTGGCCCCAAACGCGGCAAACATTGCGTCATCCAGCGCCTTGCCAACGTCCGTGTCCCAGAACGCCGTGTAGATCGCAACCTCATCCGCGCTGAGCGGGGATTGGATCAGCGCATAGTATCCCCGCAACCAGCTTTCGGTTTCGGCCATGATCGTCGAGCGTTGCTCTTGTATGTCTGGGGCGACATCTGCCCGCCCTGACGTTTCAACTAGCCCGGCAAAAAACGCGGTCTGCGCTGTGATCGCCGCCGTGGTATTGCGTTCGATCAGGTTACGCAGGGCCAAAAAATCGACCACAGTTTCACCGGCTTGCGCACCGGCAGCACGCGCCGTTGCTTCCAGATCGGCATTTTGCATGGCCTGGCGCGCGGCCACTTCAAGCGCGATGACCTTGGCACCGATTTCGCTTTCAAAGAACAACAAGGCTTGGCTTGCAACATCCGCGTCCAATACTTCGGCAAGCGAGGCTGTCAACTCGACCTCAAGGCGGGCGGGGTCGTACAAACGACGCACGGTCTCGGCCCAGACATCACCGCCCTGCCCGCTGAGAAAATTCTGGTTTATTGTCTCTCCGGCCCCCACACCCTCTTCGGAAAACGCTTGGATCAAAGCCGGAACACCCATGACGTTCACAAGCTGGTTCACTGTCGTGTTGGCCACGGCCGACTGCACAGACAGGCCAATGGCCAAGCAGGCCGACAAAAGACGCATCACAGCTCCTGGCTTGGCTGCAAGCGCTGCATCGCACGCGCCAACGCTTCGAACCGATTGGCCATAACCTCGTATTGGACCGCGTTCATCAGGTCATAGACCCGGCGCATCTTGGGGTGTTCCAGTGCTTCGGCATAGCTCAATACTTCGGCATCCGAAAACGCCTGATAGGTATAGGCCGCCCCGCTCAATGCGCCGGCTTCAATCTCGGCTTTCATTGCGTCCTCGTCACCCGACAGCAATTCACGCAGATCTGGTTCGTCCAGTTGCAGTTCAATCACCCCAGCCGCAGATGCCGCCATGAGAAAGCGCACTTGCACCTCCTGGATGGCGCGCACCGCAGTGCCCGCACTGTCAGACGCCTTGTTCATGCGCTGAATATAGTCGATGCGTGGGCTTTCGATGCTGGCCAGACCGGCAACAATATCCTCGCCGCTTTCATGTTTCAGCGTATCGTCTTCTTTCATGTGTGACGCGTTTTCGGCCACAACCAGCCGTTGTCCCAGATCAGAGGCGTAAAAGTCAGCCGCGTGGGTCAGCATGTCGTCTTCCAGCGTCTGCTCAAGAATATCCAGCGCCATTTCATGCATCTTGTCCGTGGCAAACACATCGCCGGTCAAGCGGGTCCACTCGGTGCCAAAGTCTTCTGCCTCCAGGCCCAGCATCTGGGGCGCCGAACTGGCCGACAGCCGGATGCTTTCCAAGGCAACGTCAAATCCTGTCACCTGCAGAAAATCCTGCAACTTGGCCCGATCCGCCGCCAGCGCAAAGCCCGGCAGCGTCAGGCACAAAACCAAAGTGGCAAATCCAAAACGTAATGCGCGCATGTCATTCCTTTCGCCGCACCGGCCAGGTGCCGGGATGAAGCATAGATAGAGTTGGACACCACGCTATGCAATTTCAGCGCCTCGTCCACCAAATTTCCCGTGTGCAGCCCCACCGCGCTCCGGCATGGCGCACACATAGGCCGCGACGCCTAAAATATCTATCAAAGTTGAAGGACAAGATTAATGGAGAGTCTGAGCTGCAAAGCGATAAAAGTGCCTTGCCCTTGCTGCGTGTTGCCTCTACTTGGGCGCACCAGACCCCCGCGGAGAGGTGCCGGAGTGGTCGAACGGGGCGGTCTCGAAAACCGTTGTGGGTGCAAGCCCACCCAGGGTTCGAATCCCTGTCTCTCCGCCAGCAATCCTTGTTTTTAAAGGATTTTTTCCAATAAATCCCTGTTTGGTCAGATGGTGGTCAGAATTTTGCATGGTTGTTACTGACAGGGCTTGAAGCCTTCTG
>JBCCBC010000051.1:0-13288 GCA_039814435.1 Pseudomonadota bacterium | reverse complement strand
TTCGAAACACAAACGCTATGGCCACCTCAAGGGGCTGGTGAATGCGGTCCTGCGCAAAGTGGCGGATAAAGGCCCCGAACAGTGGGCGACCTTGCGCACACCGCGACTGCCCAAGTGGCTGCGTGGCCCCTTGGTCGAGGCGTGGGGCGGCGCGGCTGTGCTGGGCGTGGAGGCGGGGCACTTCGCCCCCGTTCCGCTGGACTTGACGGCCAAGGCGGATCCGCAGGCCGTGGCGGCTGCGACCGGTGGCACGGTGCTGCCCACGGGGTCCGTGCGGCTGGTAGATGCGGGGCAGGTGTCGACCTTGCCCGGATTTACCAATGGCGATTGGTGGGTGCAGGACGCGGCGGCCGCCGTTCCGGCCCGTGTGCTGGCCACGAAACCGGGCGAGGCTGTGTTGGATTTGTGTGCCGCGCCCGGGGGCAAAACCATGCAGCTGGCGGCCAGTGGCGCGGATGTCACAGCCATCGACATCTCAAAAGGGCGGATGGAGCGTGTGGCGCAGAACCTTGTGCGCACGCAGTTGAGTGCGACCACAGTGGTGGGAGATGTGTTTGAGCATACCGGGCAGTATGACGCCATCCTGCTGGACGCACCGTGTTCGGCGACGGGCACGATCCGGCGCCATCCTGACCTGCCTTTTGCCAAGGACGGGTCGGAATTTGGGATGTTGATCGATCTGCAGGCGCGGATGCTGGATCATGCTGTTACCTTGCTGAAACCGGGGGGGCGCATGGTGTTTTGCACCTGCTCGCTTTTGCCGGACGAGGGCGAGGTGCAAATCGAAGAGGCGCTGGAGCGCCATCCCGACCTGACGGTAGATCGCGCGGCGCTGGATCTGCCCGGAATTGACGCAGGCTGGGTCACACAAGAAGGCGGACTGCGGTTGCGGCCTGACCTTTGGGCGGAACTTGGCCATATGGACGGATTTTACGTTGCGGCCCTCAGTAAATCCTGACCTGACCGCGTGACTTGCGCCACACTGCAAGCTAGAGTGCCCCAAACGGCGCCCAAGACGCATCAAGGCAGGCAGTATGACCATCCCCTTAGGGTTTTCCGCACGAAAAGCCCGGTTTCTGAACCGTTGGCATGCGCGTCGCGCAACGCGGGCCAGTGTGGTGACTGCATTTGTGTCCTCGCCCGAACCCCGCACAATCGGCAGCTTTGCCAAGGGACGGCAGTTGGTTGCCGGCAATTATCTGTTTGCCGGTGCGCTGGTCGAGGCACCGGGCGTCGCCCTATGGGATGTCGACGCGCCTGACCGGCCATTTCTGGATGCGCTGCACGGCTTTGCCTGGATGGATGACCTTGCGGCGGTGGGCGACGTGTCCACGCGCGAGGTGGGGCAAGCCTGGGTCTGGGACTGGATCGAACGATATGGACGGGGGCGCGGGCCGGGATGGACGCCTGATTTGACCGGGCGGCGCCTGATCCGCTGGATCAACCACGCCCTGTTCCTGCTGCGCGGCAACGAAACACCCGAAGCGGATGTATTTTTCCGTTCGATGGCGCAACAGACGCAATTCTTATCCAAACGCTGGCACGCAGCCGCCCCCGGTTTGCCGCGCTTTGAGGCGCTGACGGGTTTGATCTATGCGGGCCTCTCGCTTGAGGGGATGGAGGCGCTGGCCCCGCCGGCGGTCTCGGCGCTGGCCCGTGAGTGCCGCGAACAGATTGATGATCAGGGCGGATTGCCCACCCGCAACCCCGAAGAGTTGCTGGAGGTTTTTACCCTGCTGACCTGGGCAGCAGCCACGCTGACCGAGACGGGGCAGTTCCCGCCCGAAGCACATCTGGACGCCATCGAGCGGATCGCGCCAACCCTGCGCACGCTGCGCCATTCTGATGGTGGGTTGGCCCGGTTCCATGGTGGCGGTCGCGGACAGGAGGGGTGGCTGGATCACGCGCTGGCCGCCTCGGGGGTCAAGACGCGCCAGCCTGATGGGTTGTCGATGGGCTATGCCCGCCTGAGTGCAGGGCGCACCAGTGTGATTATCGACGCGGCAGTGCCGCCTGCTCCGCATGCCAGCCACAATGCGCACGCCTCGACCCTGGCTTTCGAGCTGACCTCGGGGCGTCGCCCACTGGTGGTGAATTGCGGGTCGGGCATCAGTTTCGGGGCCGAGTGGCGGCGCGCCGGGCGCGCCACGCCGTCCCATTCGGCACTGTCGCTGGACGGGTATTCCAGCGCGCGTCTGGGCGATGCAGATCGTGCGACGGCTGCCGAGACCCTGATTGATGCCCCAGATCACGTCCCGATCGAGGTCAGCCACGCCCCGGACGGCCTGCGCTTTCAGGGGGGGCACAACGGGTACATCCGCACCCACGGGCTGACCCATGCCCGCCAGCTTGAGTTGACATTTGATGGGCGCGGCATGGCGGGCGAGGATATGTTGCTGGCCCTCGAGGACGGGGAAAAGCAGGTGTTTGACAAGGTGATGGACGCCAAGAAGCTGGGCGGCGTGCCGTTCGACATCCGGTTTCATCTGCACCCGGAGGTGGATGCAGAGATCGACATGGGCGGCGCCGCCATTTCGATGGCGCTCAAAAGCGGCGAGATCTGGGTATTTCGCCATGATGGCACCCGCGATGTGTCGCTTGAACCCAGCGTCTACCTTGAAAAGGGCCGCCTGAAACCGCGCGCCAGCCAACAGATCGTGCTGTCGGGCCGGGCAATGGATTATGGCACCCGCGTGCGCTGGTCCTTGTCCAAGGCCCAAGAAACTGCCATGGGCATTCGCGATCTGAACCGGGATGACCCCGAAGAGAGCTACGACTAAGGACCTGCTGCTGTTATGACCGATACCACGCCCGATCTTGTACCTGTGCGCCGCGCGCTGATTTCCGTCTCTGACAAGACCGGGCTGGTCGAATTTGCCACAGCCCTTGCCGGGCATGGGATCGAATTGCTGAGCACGGGCGGAACGGCCGGTGCCCTGCGCGCCGCCGGGCTGAGCGTCAAGGATGTGAGCGACGTCACCGGGTTTCCCGAGATGATGGATGGTCGCGTCAAGACATTGCACCCTGTGGTCCACGGTGGCCTGTTGGCGTTGCGCGACAACGACGCCCACGTGTCGGCGATGCAGACGCACGGGATTGACGCCATCGATCTGGTTGTCGTCAACCTGTACCCGTTCGAGGAAACTGTGGCCAAAGGCGCAGCCTATGCCGACGTGATAGAAAACATAGACATTGGCGGCCCCGCGATGATCCGCTCGGCGGCCAAGAACCACGGCTTTGTGAATGTGGTGGTCGATGTCGCAGATTACGATGCGGTTTTGGCTGAGTTGGCAGACCATGGCGGACAGACAAGCTATACCCTGCGTCAGCGCCTTGCACATACGGCTTATGCCCGGACCGCCGCCTATGACACCGCCGTGTCGACCTGGATGGCGGGTGAAGTCGCGGGCACGCCGCGCCGCCGCACCTTTGGCGGCACCTTGGCACAGACGCTGCGCTATGGCGAAAACCCGCATCAACAGGCTGCGTTCTATACCGACGGGGCCACTGGCCCGGGTCTTGCCACGGCGACCCAGCATCAGGGCAAGGAACTGTCCTATAACAATATCAATGACACGGACGCGGCCTTTGAACTGGTCAGTGAATTTGCGGGCAAGGGTCCGGCCTGTGCCATTATCAAGCACGCCAACCCCTGCGGTGTTGCGACGGGGGCGTCCTTGAAAGAGGCCTATACCCGCGCCTTTGATTGCGACCGCACCAGCGCCTTTGGCGGGATCATCGCGCTGAACACGGAGCTGGACGGCGACACGGCCCGCGAGATTGTCGGTATCTTCACCGAAGTTGTCATCGCCCCCGGAGCCAGCGCCGAGGCGCGCGAGGTCTTTGCCGCCAAAAAGAACCTGCGTCTGTTGACCACAGACGGTCTGGCGGACCCTGCAAAAGCGGCCCTGGCGGTGAAACAAGTGTCTGGTGGGTTCCTCGTGCAGGACAAGGATGTGGGCCGGATCAACGCGGATGACCTCAAGATCGTGACCAAGCGCCAGCCAAGTGATCAGGAACTGGCGGATCTGCTGTTTGCCTGGACGGTGGCGAAGCACGTCAAATCCAATGCCATCATCTACGTCAAGGACGGCGCAACCGTTGGGGTTGGGGCCGGACAGATGAGCCGTGTGGACAGCACGCGCATCGCCGCGCGCAAGGCCGAGGATATGGCGCAAGCCATGGGTCTGCCTGCGCCGCTGACGAAAGGATCGGTCGTTGCTTCGGACGCGTTCTTTCCCTTTGCGGATGGGTTGATCACAGCGGCCGAAGCGGGCGCAACGGCGCTGATCCAGCCCGGCGGGTCGATGCGCGATGATGAGGTGATTGCCGCCGCCGATGATGCCGGATTGGCCATGGTCTTTACCGGCATGCGGCATTTCCGGCATTAAGGGATTTATGAAAACCCTTTGGTTCATCGCGTTCGTCGCATTCGCACTCGACCAGCTGTCGAAATACCTCGTCATTCACGTGATGGGTGTGTCGCAGTTCAACCCTGTGGATGTGCTGCCCCCGATCCTGAATTTTCGGTACGGCGAGAACCGGGGCATCAATTTTGGGCTGCTCGGGGATGATACCAGTGTGTGGGCGCTGATCGCGGTGGCGCTGGTGATCTGCATCGGGGTGTTGTGGTGGATGTGGCGCCATCCACAGACCACCCTCGCCAAGGGGTGCGCAGGCCTGCTGATTGGGGGCGCGCTTGCGAATGTGCTGGACCGGATCCTCTATGGCTATGTGCTGGATTTCCTCAACATGTCGTGTTGCGGGATCAACAATCCGTTTGTGTTCAATGTGGCTGATATCTTTATCTTTGCAGGTGCGATTGGCCTTGTGTTCTTTGGCCAGGAAGGGGGCGCGCGCAAAAAGGGCGCGTGACAAGGTGCGGCAAGGTGCGATACTGAGCGATGAAACGAGGAGAGTTGGGATGCGTTTGATCGCCTGTGCCATGGTTGCTGTGACTTGCCTTGCGGCCTGTGCGGACAAAGGGTTGCGGCAGGTGACGTCGCGCGGCGAAGGCCCGGATGAATTTATCGTGGTGCCCGCCAAACCCCTGGAACAGCCCGAAAGCTTTGCCGCCTTGCCCCAACCCACGCCGGGTGGGTTCAACCGGTCCGACCAGCGCCCGCTCGAAGACAGCGTGGCCCAGCTGGGTGGTCAGAGGACGTCGCCAAACGGCGCAATCCCGGGCGGCGACGCGGCGCTGGTCAACCACACCAGCCGCTTTGGCCGCGAGGCCAATATTCGCGGCACGCTGGCCGAGGCAGATGCACAATTCCGCAAACGCTCTGCGCGCCTGACCCGCATCCGCATCGTGCGCGAAGACTTTTACAATCAGGCCTATCGGCGCGAGGCCTTGAACCCGGCCCGCGTCGCCGCGCAGTTCCGCCGGGCGGGAATTGCGACACCGTCTGCCCCGCCAAACGGGCGCCGCTGATCCGGTCTTGACCTCACAAACACGCCAACGCCGCTTGATTGGGGGCTGTGGTGCCGTATGTGTAACGCAACCGACCTCAAGTCAGGAACTGTCATGATCCGTTTGCGCACCGCCCTTGCCGGGCTTGCTATGTCCACAACACTGTCGATGGGGGTGCCTGCCGCCCTTTCTGCCGCCCAAGATCAGGTGACGACCTTTGTGCTGGATAACGGGATGCAGGTTGTCGTGGTCGAGGATACGCGGGCACCGGTTGTGCAGCATATGGTGTGGTACAAGGCCGGATCAGCCGATGAGCCCGTGGGATCGTCCGGCGTTGCCCACTTTCTGGAACATCTGCTGTTCAAGGCCACCGACACGCTGAAGGATGGCGAGTTTTCTGCCGTGGTTGCGGCCAATGGCGGGCGCGACAATGCGTTCACCAGCTATGACTACACTGCCTATTTCCAACGTGTTGCCGCAGATCGGCTGGATTTGATGATGCGCATGGAAGCGGACCGGATGCGCAATATCAACTTTACTGACCGCAACGTGGCGACCGAGCGCAACGTGATCCTGGAAGAGCGCAACCAGCGCACCGACAGCAACCCGCGTGCCTTGTTCTCCGAGCAGATGAACGCCGCACAGTTCCTGAACCACCGCTACGGCGTGCCGATCATCGGCTGGCGACACGAGATGGAAATGCTGGACCGCGACGACGCCCTTGGGTTTTACAACACCTATTATTATCCCAATAACGCGATCCTTGTCGTGTCCGGTGATGTGGAACCGGACGAGGTCAAAGCCCTGGCTGAGACGCATTATGGGGTGATCCCTGCCAATCCCGACCTGCCCGAGCGGGTACGCTCGTCCGAGCCGCCACAGACGGCCGAACGCAGGTTGATTTATCGCGATGCGCGGGTGGCACAACCCTATGTGAGCCGGTCCTACCTTGCCCCCGAACGCGATCCCGGCGATCAGAGCGAAGCCGCAGCGTTGACCCTGCTGGCCGAAGTGCTGGGGTCGGGGACATCCAGCTATCTGACAAAGAAGCTACAGTTTGACGAACAAAAGGCAGTGTTTTCCGGCGCGTTCTATCGTGGGACAACTCTGGATGACACGACCTTTGACGTGGTCATTGTTCCGGTCCCGGGACTAAGTCTCGAAGAAGCAGAAGCCTCGATGGATACGGCGCTGTCCCAGTTCCTGGAAGACGGCGTGGATACCGAATTGTTGGAGCGGATCAAATACCAACTGCGCGCCAGCGAGATTTATGCCCGTGACAACGTAGACAGCATCGCGCGGCGCTACGGTATTGCGATGTCCGTGGGCCTGTCTGTCGAAGATATTCAAGCGTGGCCAGATGTTTTGCAGGCCGTGACGGCCGACGATATCATGGCCGTTGCCCGCAAGGTCATGAACCGCGACGCGTCTGTGACAGGATGGCTGATGCGCGAAGACAATGAGGTGACCCAATGATCCGTTTTGTTGCTGCTTTGACCGTGGCGCTGATTGCGTCGCTGCCCGCACGCGCCGAAGTTCAGATCAAGGAAGTTGTCAGCCCGGGCGGCATCACGGCTTGGCTGGTTGAGGAACCCTCGATCCCGTTCATGGCGCTCGAGTTGCGCTTTCGCGGTGGGGCGTCGTTGGATGCTCCGGGCAAACGGGGTGCGATCAACTTGATGACCGGTCTTCTCGAAGAAGGGGCCGGGGACCTGGATGCGCGGGGTTTCGCCCGCGAACTGGAAAGTTTGGCGGCGTCCTTTGGGTATGACATCGGCGATGATGCCCTTTCGGTCTCTGCCAGCTTCCTGACTGAAAACCGGGCCAAGGCAGTTGAATTGCTGCGCAAGTCCGTGATCGAGCCCAGCTTTGATCAGGTCGCGTTGGACCGTGTGCGCGGTCAGGTGCTGACGGGCTTGCGGTCGGATGCAAAGGATCCCGACAAGATTGCGCGTGCGACGTTTGATGCGATTGCGTACGGCGATCACCCTTATGCTTCGCAGTATCGGGGGTCGATTGACAGTGTTACGGCACTGACCCGCGATGACATGATCGCAGCGCACAAGGCAGTGTTTGCCAAGGACCGCCTGTTTGTCGGCGCGGTGGGTGACATCACTCCGGAGGAGTTGGGGCCCTTGTTGGACACGCTGTTGGGTGAACTGCCCGAGACCGGTGCGCCCCAGCCAGGCCCGGCTGAGATCATGATTGAGGGTGGCACAACCGTTGTGCCCTTTGACACCCCCCAATCTGTGGCCATCTTTGGTCAGCGCGGAATCGAACAGGACGATCCTGACTTTTTCGCAGCGCGCGTGTTGAACCAGGTTCTGGGCGCGGGCGGGTTTGAAAGCCGCCTGATGACCGAAGTGCGCGAAAAGCGCGGGCTGACCTATGGTGTGTATTCCTTTCTTGTGCCGCAGGACCACGCGGCCACGCTGCAAGGGCAGGTCGCATCGGCCAATGACCGTATTGCACAAGCCGTTTCAGTGATCCGGGACGAGTGGAGCCGCGCCGCAGCAGACGGTGTGACACAGGAAGAGCTGGATGCGGCCAAAACCTATGTCACCGGGGCTTACCCGCTGCGTTTTAACGGCAATGCGCCGATTGCCCGGATCATGGTCGGCATGCAGATGCTGGGCCTGCCCATCGATTACATCGCGACCCGCAATGAAAAGGTGGAGGCCGTGACGCTGGAAGATGTGAAGCGCATTGCAGCAGACTTGCTGGATCCAGAAGGGCTGCATTTTGTGGTCGTAGGTCAACCTGAAGGGCTGGAAACCACTGTCGCCAATTGAGTGCTGTCGCACGCGCGATGTTTTGCGCCCACCTCTGGTGGGCGCGTTTTTTGGGGCTTTGCCCCAAACCCCGGGACGTGTGGGAACGGCGGGGGGTTATTCGCCGTAAGGCACCCAGACAGTTTTGACTTCGGTTGCCGCTTGCAAGAATGCCCGCCCTTCGCCGTGTGCGCCGAACCAGTCGCGGGCTTGACCGTTGTTGACCCATGTCCTTTTCAGGTTGGCCGCAGCGTCGTGTTCGATCGTGGCCGATAGATCCGTGCCCGAGAATGACCAGACAGCATCGACATTCAGGTGTTTGGCCATATGCGGCGCCAGTTCGCTGTGCTCCCCCGTCAGGATATTTACGACTCCTGCGGGCACGTCCGATGTTTCGAGGATCTGATAGAAATCAGTGGCCGCCAGCGGGAATGGTTGTGACGCTGCCAGCACGACCCGGTTGCCCATCGCGATGGCCGGGGCCATGCACGAGATCAGCCCAAGCAGCGGTGCGTCATCCGGGCAAAGGGCGGCGATGATCCCGGTGGGTTCGTTCATCGCCAGGGCGATGCCACGCAGTGGTACGCCTTTGGCCGCCCCGTCGTATTTGTCGGCCCAGGCCGCATAGGTGAACAGGCGACTGATGGCGGCCTCGACCTCTTTTTCGCCGCCCCGTCCGCCTTGCAGTGCGTTCAGCCGGTTGGCGAATTCGTCACCACGTGCGGCCAGGTTTTCGGCGATGTAGTACAGGATTTGCGCGCGCAGGTGCCCAGTGGTTTTGCCCCAGCCTTGGGCGGCCTGCGCGGCTTCGACGGCGTTGCGCACATCCTTGCGATTGGCGAGGCTGGTTTGTCCCAAAAGCGCGCCTGATTTACCGTAGACATTGCGTGAATACCCCCCGTCGGGCCGCGCCTGTTTGCCGCCGATGTAGAGTTTTGCCGTGCGATCAAGCGGATCTGTCGGCGTGTCCTTGCCCGCATGCGGCAGGATGGGTTTGAGCGGTTTGGTGGCCCCTGCGGGCTTGGTATAGGCCAGCAGCCCCTCCCATCCGCCTTCGCGCCCAAATCCGCTTTCGCGTACGCCACCGAACCCGGCGGCGGCGTCAAACAGGTTGGTCGCGTTCACCCACACGACCCCTGCCGCCAGCTTGGGCGCGATGTCGAGGGCAAGGTTCACGTTCTCGCTCCACACGGTGGCGGCGAGCCCATAGCGGGTGTTGTTGGCCAGTTCCACCGCTTCGGCCGGGGTGCGGAAGGTGGTGGAGACGAGGACGGGGCCAAAGATCTCTTCTTGCATCAGCGTATCGGCAGTGTTGAGGCCGGTGATCAGGGTCGGGGGGTAGTAGCTGCCTGTCGCGGGCAGGGGCGTTTTGGCATGGTATGTCTGCCCTGCGGTGTTGTCAGCGACCATGCGCGTGATGGTATCGAGTTGGACGGGATCGACGACAGCGCCCACATCGATGGATTTGTCGAGCGGATCGCCAATGCGCAATTTGTCCATTCGCGCGCGCAGCTTGGCATAGAATGCGTCCGCGACCGGTTCATGGACCAAGAGCCGCGATCCAGCGCAGCACACCTGCCCCTGGTTGAACCAGATGGCGTCCACCAACCCTTCGACTGCGGAATCGAGATCGGCGTCATCAAAGACGATGTAGGGGGATTTTCCGCCCAGTTCGAGGGTCAGCGCCTTGCCTGTGCCGGCTGTGGCTTGCCGGATGCGGCGACCGACAGCTGTGGAGCCGGTAAAGGCGATCTTGTCCACCTGTGCATCCACAAGGGCCGCACCTGTGTCGCCGTCACCGGTGATGATGTTGACGACACCGGGGGGCACGCCCGCCTCGGTACAGATTTCGGCGAACACCATGGCCGACAACGACGTGTATTCGGCAGGTTTCAGAACGACCGTATTGCCCATTGCGAGGGCGGGCGCGATTTTCCACGCGAGCATCAGCAGGGGAAAGTTCCATGGAATGATCTGTCCGCAGACGCCAAGGGGCGCGCGGTCGGGCAGTTCAACGTCCATCAATTGAGCCATGCCAGCGTGATAGTAAAAATGGCGGATGGCGAGGGGGATATCGATGTCCCGGCTTTCGCGGATCGGTTTACCGTTGTCCAATGTCTCCATCACCGCAAGAAGGCGGGCGTGTTTCTGCATGAGGCGGGCAATGGCGTAGAGGACGCGCGCGCGTTTGTGCCCACCGGCCTTGGCCCAGGCTGCTTGCGCTTTGCGCGCGGCGGTGACGGCGGCGTTGACCTCTTGGGTGGTGCCTTTGGTGACACCGGCCAGTTTTTCACCAGTGGCCGGATTGTGTGAGGCGAAATCGTCGCGCAGTGGTCCCCATTTGCCATCGACGTAGTGGCCTGCAATGCCGCCACGTTCAGACAGCCACGCCAGTGCTGCATCGGCACCTTCGGGGGCTGTGCCGTATTCCATCGTTTCAAAAATGTCTTTGATGGTCATGTTGTCGTCCTTCGTTTGCCTCACGCGGCGTTTTCTGAAGTCAGAAAACGGCCCGGAATTTTACTTAAAATTCCGGCTTACCCCATCGGATGGCGGTACCCGGCAGAGTATGCGCCGGTCAGGTGGTGTTCGAGTTGGCGTTCAATGTCGCCCAGCAGGGATGACGCCCCAAACCGAAACAGGTCGGGCATCAACCAGCGATCTCCCAGCTCGTCCTTGATCAGGGACAGGTAGACCAGCGCGTCCTTGGCCTTGGAAATCCCACCCGCTGGTTTGTATCCGACGCGGTATCCGGTCACGTCGAAAAAGTCGCGGATCGCGCGGATCATCACCAAACTGACGGGCAGGGTCGCGTTCACGCTCTCCTTGCCCGTAGACGTCTTGATGAAATCGGCACCCGCCATCATGCACACCAGTGACGCCCGCGCGACGTTGCGCAGGGATCCCAGCTCGCCCGTCGCCAGGATCGCCTTGACATGTGCCGCGCCACAGGCCGCGCGCATTTGCGCCATTTCGTCGTAAAGGGCCTGCCAATTCCCCTCCAGCACATGACGCCGCGAGATGACGATATCGATCTCGTCGGCTCCGGCGGCCACGCTGTCCTTGATCTCTTGCAGGCGCAGGTGAAACGGCGACAACCCGGCGGGAAACCCTGTTGAAACAGCCGCCACCGGGATGCCGGATCCGTTTAACGCGGTGACCGCGGCGGCGATCATGTCGTGATACACGCAAACCGCCCCTGTGGTCAGCCCGCTCATCCCCAGTGCCTCAAGCGTGTCGGCCCGCACCGGTTGGCGGGCCTTGGCACACAGTCGGGCTACGCGGCGTTCGGTATCATCGCCGGATAAGGTTGTCAGATCGATCAGGCTGACGGCTTTGAGCAGCCAGGCCGCCTGATGATCCTTTTTGATCGACCGCCGCCCGGGCAGTGTTGCGCAGCGCCGTTCTATGGCGGAGGTGTTGGCCTGCACTCGGCGCACCCAGTCCATGTCAAGCGGCATGCCCGGATTGCGCGGCTCGGTCACCTGCGGCAGCTGCGCTGTGTGCACCGGTGCTGAAGTGTCTGTCGAAGTTTGATGCATTGGGTATCCTTTCGGACAAGGCAGATACGTGAAGTGGCATGAGGCGCATGATTTGGCAAGCGGTGCCGCAGCGCCGGCCCCTGCACAAAATCTGCACAAACCCTGTGGGTCACCCTGCACATGCCTCCCTCACACCGTCCCCATCAAAGTCGAAAATCAAAAAGGGACAGGCAGATGAAAACGGGACAATTTCGCGGTGTACCGCTGGCCATGCAACAGGACGGGTGGTGGCTGGATGCACCGGACCGCACCCCACATCACACGCGGCCAAAGCGTACGACAGACAGCATCAAGGCAGGCCTTTTGGTCGCGCTGATTGCAGTGGCCGATATCCTGGTCTGGGGTGTCATCCCGGGCCTGAGCCTTGCAGTGCTGGGGTGCATCATCGTGATGGCTGGGCTGGCCGTTGGGTGGCCCGCGATGCATCGGCGGGCCCGTCTCGGTACAGCCAGCGGCACGGTGTTGTGTCTGTTGCCACTGGTTGAGTTGGTACAGCCCTTGTCGATCCTGATCGCCTTGGCGGGACTGTCGGTCATGTGCGCCGCCCTGGCTGGTCTTGCGCGGCGCGACCTCGTGCGCGGAGCCCGGCGCTGGTGGTGGGTGGCACCTGTGCAGACGATGGCCGATGGCGCTCACAGTGCGCGCAAGATTGGACAGCTGAACATGGCGCAAACCGATCTGCGCGGCCTCGCTCTTGGCTGGCTTTTGCCGATTTGCGCGACGGTCCTGTTTGCCACACTGTTGATCGGGGCAAACCCGATTCTGGATCAGGCTCTGGGCCAGTTGGCAGATATCGAACTCCCTGCCCTCAACCTGGGGCGCGCGTGGTTCTGGGTGTTTGTGGGCGTCGTGATCTGGCCTGTTCTGGTTGCAAAGAGGATGCAGGAACGCTTGCGGGCGCGCCGGATCCAACGTGCCACAGTGCGCAGGCAAGGGCTCGTAAACGCGGCTTCGGTTGCCCGCTCGCTCGTGGCTTTCAATGCGCTCTTTGCGGTGCAGACGGGGATGGATATCCTGTTTCTATACGGCAATGTGGGCCTGCCAGACGGCATCAGCCCCGCAACCTATGCCCACCGCGGGGCGTATCCGTTGCTGTGCACAGCACTGCTTGCGGGTGTGTTTGCGGTCCTGGCCCGCCCATTCCTTGCCGGGCGTCCCGTGGTGCGGTGTTTGATGCTTGCCTGGTTGGTGCAAACGCTGGCGCTGGTCTTTGCCTCGCTCTGGCGGCTCGACGCCTATGTGGATGTCTACGGGCTGACCCGGCTGCGGGTGGCGGCTTATGTCTGGATGGGGTTGGTGGCAGCTGGTTTGCTGCTGGTGGTGTGGCAAATCCGGCAGGACAAGCCCGCGGCCTGGATGATCAGCCGCAGTGCCGCACTCGGCGCACTGGCGCTGTACATCTGCGCCTTTGTCAACATCGACGGGCTGGTGGCGCGCCATAATCTCAATGGTGACGTGCGGCCGGATCACTTTGCCCTCTGCCAGCTCAGCGAGGGGGCGCTGCCCGCGCTCACAGCAGCTTGGGGGAACGATGCGGTTCAGCGATGCCGAGACAAACACTA
>JBCCBC010000069.1:0-11571 GCA_039814435.1 Pseudomonadota bacterium | reverse complement strand
CTCGTTGTGATCTTTGTGGTGTTCCGATCCATTTCGGTGGTGGGGGTCAGCCTTGGACTCATCTTGCTGTCGACGCTGTTTGCCATGGGAATTGGCGGCTTTGTCGGTGTTCAACTCACGCCAATCTCGCTTTCCGCGCCGACGATCATCCTGACGATTGCAGTGGCGGATGCGATCCACGTGTTCTCGGGGGTGCGCGGGTTTATGCGCGATGGCCTGTCCAAACGGGATGCCCTGGTCTCCTCTGTCGCGCTGAACTTTGCACCGATTGCGATCACATCGCTGACCACAATCATCGGCTTTTTGACGCTCAACTTTTCGGACTCGCCGCCCTTTCACCATCTGGGCAACATCACGGCCGCCGGGATTTTTGCGGCATGGGTTCTGTCCATTGTGTTCCTGCCTGCTGCGGCAAGCCTCCTGCCGCTGAGGTTCAAGGCCACGCCGCAAGCAGCGCGCGGAAACGCGATGCGCCGCATGGCAGACTTGGTTGTGAAACGGGCAGGCATCGTCTTGGCCGTCACAGGAACCCTGTCTGCGGTCGCCATTGCCTTCATCCCGCAAATGGAACTCAACGATCAGTGGACCAAATACTTTGCCCCGCGTCTCGAGTTTCGTCAGGCCGTTGATGCCGCCGCCCCGTTCTTTGGCACCGAACCGATGGAGTTTGTGATCGACAGCGGCGCACCGGGCAACGTCACCAACCCCGCGTTCCTCGAAGTGGTTGATGCGTTCACCTTGTGGCTGCGCGAACAGGACACCGTGGTGACCCACGCGTTTTCGATCTCTGACATCATGAAGCGGTTGAACCGTAACCTGAACAACGAGGACCCCGCGTTCAACACGATGCCAGACGCCAAGGATCTGGCGGCGCAATACCTGCTCGTCTACGAAATCAGCCTGCCCTATGGGCTGGATCTGAATGATCGTGTCGACATCGACCGCCAGACCACGCGGGTGACCGCAACCACCCGCGATGTGACCACCAACCAGACCAAGGCGTTCATCGCAGATGCCGAGGCGTGGTTCGTCGAAAACGGCAACGGCGTCGCCACCGTCGAAGTGACGGGTGCCAAAAAGCTCTTTGCCTTTGTCGCGCAGCGCAACATCGAGGCGATGTTTGAGGGGGCGATTTACCTCGTGCTGGCCATCGTTGCGATCCTGTCGCTGACCTTTGGATCGCTTCGGGTCGGGTTGCTTAGCCTGATCCCGAACGCGCTGCCGATCTTGATCACCTTTGGCCTGTGGTCGGCCTTTGTCGGCACGGTTGGCTTTTCGGTGGCCGCAACAGGGGCAGTTGCAGTGGGGCTGGTGGTGGATTTCACCGTCCACTTCATGGCGAAATACCTGCGCGCCACGCGGGACAAGGGGCAGTCGGTGGCGGACGGGATCCGCTACGCCTTTGACACAGCGGGCACCGCAATCCTGGCAACAACCGTGATCCTGACGGCTGGTTTTGCGATCCTCATCACCTCCAGCTTCAAGTTCAACGCCGACCTCGGCCTGCTGACCGCGATTTCGATTGTCATGGCGACAATCGTCAACTTCTTCCTGCTGCCCAGCCTGCTGATGCTGAGCAGCTCGAAGTCCCCGTCCCAACCCAAACCCAACCTCAAAGAGGCCGTATAATGAAACACGTACCCGTTCTCGCCTTTGCCGCAGCATTGGCCCTGTCTCCGATCGCGCTGCCCGCACAGACCGCTCAGGAAAAGGGGTTTGCCGTCGCACAAAAAAGCGATCTGTCCGATCAGGGATTTGGCAAAAGCTCGGTTCAGGTGACCATGACACTGACCAACCGCGCCGGGGCGAAAACCACGCGGTCCATGCAAATCGACACACTCGAGAAAGCCGGGCGGGGCAACGGTGACCGCTCGCTGATCCAGTTCTTTTCGCCCGGCGATGTGGACGGCACCGCCTTGCTGTCGCACGCCAAGGTGACCAAGGCGGATGATCAGTGGTTGTTCCTGCCCAGCCTTGCCCGCGTCAAACGGATTTCTTCTGCGAACAAGTCGGGCCCGTTTGTCGGATCAGAGTTCTCGTTCGAGGATCTGACAATCGCCGAGCTGGGGAAGTTCAAATACCGCTACTTGGAGACCAAAACCGTGGACGGCATGCAGATGGACGTGCTGGAATGCGTGCCCGCCTATAACCGGTCGGGCTATTCCCGGGTGCTGTGCTACTTTGATACGCAGCACAACCAGGCGCGCAAATTCGAGTTCTTCGACCGCGGCGGACAGCGGCTCAAAACGCTGAACCTGACCGGCTACAAAAAATACGGCAGCTTCTGGCGTTCGCAGCGCCAGACCATGGTCAACCACCTGACGGGCAAAACAACGACGCTCGATTTCGGCACGTTCGACTTCAACGCGCGCCTCGGCCGCAACGATTTCGAACCATCCGCCCTGGAGCGCCTCTAGATGGCATACCTCTCCAGCTCCTGGGCTTTGGGCACCGCGTTCAGCGGTGCCCTCCTAACCATCGGGTCCGGCGCCCTGGCACAAAACCTCAGATTTTCACCCCAAGTGTCCCTCGAGGTGACAGGATTTCCAGATGACCCCGCATTCAACGACCAATTTCAGGGATTTGCCGGCGCCCTCATCGCCACAGGCGAGCTGGCCTGGCGCAACGACACGCGCGACCTGCAAGTGGTTCTGGAACCGTACCTGCGATATGACAGCCGGGATGATGAACGGACTTACGCTGATCTTCGGCGCGGATTTATACGCTATCTGGGCGACGGCTGGGACGTCACAGTTGGGGCTGATCGTGTCTTCTGGGGCGTGGTTGAATCTGTCAACGTCGTCGATGTGATCAACCAGCGCGACGGGCTGGAAAACGCGGACCTCGACGAAAAACTGGGCCAGCCGATGCTGCGTTTCGCCGCCCAGACAGACATCGGCACCTTCGATGTGTTCTATCTGCCCTACTTTCGCGAACGCGCCTTTCCCGGCGCAGAAAGCCGATCACGGCTGCCCTTTCCAGTCGACGCAGCCGCGGCCACCTATGCCCGCGATGGGGAAGAAACCGCAGGCGACTTCGCTCTGCGCTATTCGAACCGTTTTGGCGGGTTTGATGCCGGGGTCAGCTACTTTTACGGCACGGCGCGACAGCCGCGCTTGGACTTTAACGCGGCGCGCGGGGTGTTTGAGCCGTTTTACCAACGCCAACGCCAACTTGGCCTGGATGTGCAATTCACCTCTAACGCCTGGCTGCTCAAACTCGAAGCGGCGCAGGTCGAGATTGGCGATGACCGCTTTGCGGCAGCCGTAGGCGGGGTCGAATACACCTTTTTCGATGTGGCCAGTTCGGGGCGGGACGTCGGCGTGATTGCCGAATACCTTTATGACGGGCGCGACCAAAGCCAAAGCCCGGTAACCCCCTTTGATGACGATGTGTTCCTAGGGACACGGATCACGTGGAATGATGTGGAAGACACGGAATTTCTGGCCGGAGCGATCGTCGATCTGAATGGCGGGGGTGCCCAGTTCAGCGCGGAATTCCAGCGCCGGATCGGTGACAGCAACCTGTTGGAAATCGAACTGCGCAGTGTCGACGCCAGCGGCGATCCGCTGCTGGACAGCTTCAAATCTGACACGTCAGTCCTGGTGCGCTGGTCGCGCTTTTTCTGAACAGGAACACGTTTACCGACGAAACAAATTCACAGAACTAACGCCCCGGCGCGACAGTCCACTCCAGTGCACTGCATGGCGATCCCTGAAGGACTCGAACCCTCAACCTGCTGATTAGAAGTCAGCTGCTCTATCCAGTTGAGCTAAGGGACCGCTGGACTCTGTCTTGCCGCAGGTCGCGCGCCGGGGCAAGTGGGCAGATCAACAACCCTGCGGGGAATGGCGCCCCAAAATAGCAAATTTCAGACGTGAACTGGAAAAATCACTTGCAATGCGACCGTGACTTCAACACACCAAAAAGCTCCTGTTAGTTTTCGATCAACTTTTTCTACCTCCTACAACCTATTTTAAATTGAAGGGAATTCGGATGGCCGTTTTCGCACTCACTACAGTTTCAACCGCTGCTGCTTTCGCGGGGTCTGCAGCCAGCACCAACGACATCGTCTATATCTCTCGTGACGGCGTTTTGTTTTCGGATACTGACGCATTTGGCAATCATCAGGTGGCTTTGTCCGCGTTCGGCAACAACATGAAGTACTACATCAACGGCGAAGTGTTCGGCGGGATCGACGGATATGCCGCAGGCACCGAATTCCACATTGGATCGACGGGCCGACTAACAACCGACCTCTTCAATCAGTTCAACGAGGCCAGCTTTTGGAACGCGGGCGTGATGGCGTCTGGCTCTTCCCTCGTGATTTCAAAGTATAATGACGATAGCGACCCCGAATTCTCCAACGATTTGCACATCCGGAATTCCGGGCAGATCATTGGTGGCCCAGACGCGGGCACCTATTCAGGCTCGTCGACAATCGAATCTGACGGCGCATTGACCTGGATTCACAATTCCGGCGAAATTTTCGGAGAGATAAGCGCCATCGAGGTGTTGGGCGGCAAATCGGTTATCATCAACACCGGTACGATCACCGGCAACGTCGCATTGGCGGACACGGATGACAAAGTGGTCAACGACGGATTGATCGATGGTGACCTGGATCTGGGCGAAGGCAAAAATCTCTATGTATCGCGCGGCGACGGTCTGGTCACCGGCCAGGTTGTGGGCGGCGATGGCAATGACACAATGAAGGGCGGTGCCGGAGACGACGATCTGTTTGGGGATCGCGGTGCCGACTCTCTGATGGGGCGTGGTGGTGAGGATACGTTGTCTGGCGGTGCCGGGCGCGACACACTCAATGGCGGGGGTGGCGACGACACACTCGACGGCGGAAATGGCGCGGATGTCTTTACCTTCCGCCGCCATGACGGTGACGACGTTATCGTCGATTTCCAAAACAATTCGGACCTGATCGACATCAGCGCATTTGGTCTGCTGGCAGCCGACTTTGGCTCGGTTGTGACCGCGGCCCTGTCTGAAACATCCAACGGCGTTCTTCTGGATTTTTCGATGATGGGCGGATCGGGCACAGTGCAGATCGATGGCTTGACCCTGGCCAATGCAGACGCGACCGATTTCATCTTTTGATCGCAAGACATGTGGGGGGCCGGATCACCGGCCCTTCACCGCGGATCAGACGGCGCGGGTCATGAATACGCTGTGCGGGTCCTCGACATAGGCACCGAAAGGCGGGCAATAGACGAACCCCTGTCGGGCATATAGCGCGCGGGCCGGGGCAAACAGATCGGCAGATCCGGTTTCCAGGCTGACGCGGGTCAACCCTTGGGCGCGGGCGTGGTCGAGTAAGGCGCGCAGGATCGCCTGACCGACACCGCGGCCACGCGCCTGCTCGGCAGTGTGCATCGACTTCAGCTCACCATGCAGCGCATCAAGTTGCGCAAGGGCCCCCACACCCAGCAATGTACCGGTGTCGCGTGCCGCAAACAGAACCGCCCCCTTGTCCATCAGGGCACCCGGCTGCATCACATGCGAACTTTCTTCGGGAGAGGACGCGCGCATCAGATCGAAGTGCCGCAACAGCAGCGCCTTTACATCCGGCGTCGCAGGCGTGTCCTGATCAACCGTCAGTGGGTCCATGCTCCACGCCGGTTTGTTGCAAAGTTTTCGCCATATCCACCGGGGCGCACATTGGCCCGCCGTTTGTTTGGCTCTTGCACCTGCGCGTCCAACCCATGCTCCTTGGCATAGTCGATTGCCGCCTCTTTGGTATCAAACGACATACGCACCTGTGCCTGTGTGTCATCTGACGACGTCCAGCCCATCAACGGGTCCACGGACCGGGCAGAGGCCGGGGCAAATTCCAGCACCCAATTCTTGGTCTTGGCCGTGCCCGAGGACATGGCGGTCTTGCCGGGTTGAAAGATGCGTGCGCGCACAGGGATGCTCCTTGTCGATCAGGCTAAGTATATCGACAATTTGCCACCCTGTCGCAAGATGCGAATTGTCTCAGGGCCTGTTCACGTCATAAGTGGACGCATGATCGACACCCAAGCACATATCGACTGGATCCTGGGCCCGGGGCGCATGGGTGGGTTACAGACAATTGTGGACGGATTGGGCGCGCGCTTGTGTGCGGATGGCGTGCCGACCATGCGTGTCCGGATCAGCTTCCGAACGACGCATCCTCTCACCGCGGCCCTCACCGTGATCTGGGAAGCGAATGCCGAACCGATCAAAGCCTTCACCGTACCGCATGGGCTTGAAACCCGGTCTGACTATGCGGGAAGCCCATTGGCGGCCATTGCGATCACTGGCAGACCGTTTCGGCGCAGCCTGACGGAGAAGTTGGGCGAGGCCGATCATGTTTCATTGCACGAAATTCAGTATCGCGGCGGCACTGACTATTACGGTCTGCCCCTGGATTTTGTCACAGGTCATCGGGGTATGGTTGTCTTTGTCTGTGACGCAGCGGACGGGTTTTCGGATGCTCAGATATCCGGGCTGACCCAGATTGCCGCCGTGCTGGCCCCCATCGTCGAAGCCCGCGCAAACCACCAACTGGCCACGGCCATCGCCACCAGTTACCTCGGTCAGCGCACCGGACTGCGCGTGCTGGACGGGCAAATCACCCGCGGCGACATCGAAACGGTGGAGGCCGCCATTTTGTTCAGCGACATGCGCGGCTGGACAGCGTTGAACGCGACACGCCCCGCCACCGAGGCGCTCAAGATTGCCAACAGCTATTTCGAGGTGATCTCGGATGCGGTGGACGCCCAGGGCGGTGAAATCCTGAAGTTCATGGGGGACGGTGTGCTGGCGCTGTTTCCGTCTGATGGGACGCAACAGGGGCAGATCACTGCCTGCCGCCAGGCCGTCGCCGCATCTCACGCCGCCCAAGGGATTGCTACCCTGGCCGAGCTGCCCGTGCCCTTTGGGATCGGGATACATTACGGGGCCGTTCTTTATGGCAATGTCGGCGCACGGGCGCGGATCGACTTCACGGTGCTCGGGCAGTCCGTCAACATCGCGGCCCGGGTCGAGGCGTGCTGCGCGCGCCTCAACCAGCGCGTTCTGGTGTCTGACACGGTCGCCCAAACTCTGGGCACCGGGATGACCCATGTCAGTACGGAACCACTCAAGGGGGTCAATGCTCCGATGGCGCTGCATACCCCCTTGGCGGGGGATGCACCCCAGGCGGGCTAGGCGGACAACGACGGCGGGGTGCGGCGCGCGCACCTGGCCCGGCAGTGCGGGCCAAGTGGGTTCCTGCCACTTTCTGTCAGGGTCAGGCCTTGCATCCCGGCGCGCACGTGACAGATATGGGATAAGGAGAGCGCGCCCATGCCCGATACCCAGTCCCCCGACACCTTCCTCGCCAACGCGGCCGAAGACGTGCGCACCCGCCTCAAACTTGAGGGGGGCAAACGGCTGAGCATGAACACCGAGTTCCAGCCCGCAGGCGACCAACCCACCGCGATCGAGGAATTGAGCGCGGGCGTGCTGTCAGGCGAGCGCGACCAGGTGCTGCTGGGGGCGACCGGGACGGGCAAGACCTACACCATGGCCAAGGTGATCGAACAAACCCAGCGGCCCGCCATCATCCTGGCGCCAAACAAGACACTGGCGGCCCAGCTTTACGGCGAATTCAAAGGGTTCTTCCCAGACAACGCCGTCGAATACTTTGTCAGCTTCTACGACTACTACCAGCCCGAGGCCTACGTGGCGCGGTCAGACACCTATATTGAGAAAGAAAGCCAGATCAACGAACAGATCGACCGGATGCGCCACTCGGCTACGCGGGCGCTGCTGGAACGGGACGACGTGGTGATCGTGGCATCGGTCTCGTGCATCTACGGGATCGGATCGGTGGAAACCTACGGGGCGATGACGCAGGACCTGAAAGTGGGGAACTCCTATGACCAACGACAGGTGATCGCGGATCTGGTGGCACAACAGTACAAACGCAACGACCAGGCGTTCTTCCGGGGCACGTTCCGGGTGCGCGGGGACGCGCTCGAAATCTTCCCCGCGCACCTTGATGACAGGGCCTGGCGGCTGTCCTTCTTTGGTGAAGAACTGGAAAGCATCACGGAATTTGACCCGCTCACCGGGGAAAAGACGGACACGATGGAACACATCCGTGTCTATGCCAACTCGCACTACGTCACGCCGAAACCCACGATGTCCCAGGCCGTTCTGAGCATCAAGAAAGAGCTGAAAACCCGGCTCGACCAACTGGTGAACGACGGCAAACTGCTCGAAGCACAGCGGCTCGAACAGCGCACCAACTTCGACCTCGAAATGCTCGAGGCGACAGGCGTGTGCAACGGCATCGAAAACTACTCGCGCTACCTCACGGGGCGCGCACCGGGCGAACCGCCCCCCACGCTGTTCGAATTCATCCCCGACAACGCCATCGTGTTTGCGGACGAATCCCACGTGTCGGTCCCGCAGATCGGCGGGATGTACAAAGGCGACTACCGGCGCAAATTCACACTGGCCGAACACGGCTTCCGCCTGCCGTCCTGCATGGACAACCGACCCCTCAAGTTCGAGGAATGGGACGCCATGCGCCCCCAATCTGTGTTCGTCTCGGCCACCCCTGCGGCGTGGGAGTTGGAACAATCCGGCGGTGTCTTCACCGAACAGGTGATCCGCCCCACAGGGCTGCTTGACCCGCCCGTTGAAATCCGCCCCGTGGGCATGCAGGTCGACGACCTGATCGACGAGGTGCACAAGGTCACCAAACAGGGGATGCGCACGCTGTGCACCACGCTGACCAAGCGGATGGCGGAGGACCTGACCGAATACATGCACGAACAGGGCATAAAAGTCCGCTACATGCACAGCGACATCGACACGCTGGAGCGGATCGAAATCCTGCGTGATCTGCGGCTCGGGGCGTTCGATGTGCTGATCGGGATCAACCTGCTGCGCGAGGGGCTCGACATCCCCGAATGCGGTCTGGTCGCGATCCTGGATGCGGACAAGGAAGGGTTCCTGCGCTCTGAAACCTCGCTGGTGCAGACCATCGGGCGCGCCGCACGTAACGCAGAGGGCCGCGTGATCATGTACGCCGACAAGGTGACAGGATCGATGGAACGGGCACTGGCCGAAACGAACCGGCGCCGGGCCAAGCAGGAAGAATACAACGTTGAACACGGCATCACCCCCGCAACGGTGAAAAAGAACGTCGAGGACGTGCTGGCGGGCCTCTACAAAGGCGACACGGACCAATCCCGCGTCACGGCCAAGATCGACAAGGGGATGGCGGGGGGCAACCTGCAAACCGTGCTGGACGGGCTGCGCGCGGACATGCGCAAAGCGGCCGAAAACCTCGAATTCGAAGAGGCCGCGCGCCTGCGGGACGAGGTGAAACGGCTCGAAGCGGTCGATCTGGTGGTGGCCGACGATCCGATGGCGCGGCAATACGCGGTGGAAAAGGCGGTTGGCGATGCGAAAAAAGCGTCCGGGCGCAGCACAGCCGGGCGCGCCGGTCAACGCGGCGGCAATGTGAAACGGCGCGGGCGGTAAATGTTTGCCACCGCGTAGGGTGGGCAATCTGCCCACCATCCACCAGGTAAATATCGTGACAAATGGTGGGCAAATTGCCCACCCTACTCGCCAAACGCACCGTCCTGCACAGTCTTGCACCATTCCGGATCAACACGGCCCAACCTTACATCCCGATGGATCGATGAATACGGCCACTCCGCTGCATGCGCGACATACCCATGCTTGACCGGATTGTTCCAGCAATAGGCCACATGCGCACGGTAATCCGCCTCATCCCGGATCGCATGTTCCCAGAACCGCCGTTGCCACAACCCGGTTTCGCGTTTCCTGGCCTTGCTCCAACTGCGCGGATAATGCCCGCCAACGGTACGCGAGAACCGCGCTTTGATCTTGCGCCACCTGAGTGAAAAATCACTGTCGCCGGGCGGCAATGTCCAAACTGTATGCAAATGATCCGGCAAAACCACCACTGCGTCGCAGGAAAACATCTGCTCGGCCCGTGTCGCAGAAAACGCGGCGCGCAGATGTTCAATCTCGGCAACCAACACGCCGCTGCGGCGATCAGCAAGCGCAACGGTAAAGAAATAGGTGGCTCCACGCAGGCGCAGACGGCGGTAACTGGACATGGCATTACCGTTGCCTAAACAAGGTTAATACGACGTGTAGGGTGGGCAATTTGCCCACCATCCCCAACCGTTCAACCGCCAAACCTATCTTCCCCCTTTCAAAACCCCGCATTCTGCGTCAATTTTCCAAAAACAACCAAAACGACAGGACGACCCCTATGCCCATCCTCATTGCGGTCCTTGCCGCGGTTGGTGGTGCGATCTGGTGGTACGTCCGCGCCAATCCGCGCGAAGCGATCCATACGGCACAGGACCTCGCCACGACGGCCATAAACGCCCCACGCCGCCTTGCCTTTCGCCGTCAGACAAATGCGCATCCCGTCGAAGGGATCGATGACCCACGGATCGCAATCTGCGCAATTGCGCAGTCCTTCATCGAACTGGACACGCTGCCAACCATCGAACAGCGCAACCGGGTCAATGTGCTGTTGCGCTCTCGCTTGCGCTGCTCCGAAGAGGAGGCAGAGGAAATGGCAGTGTTGGGCCGCTGGCTTGTCACCCAGTGCAACACCGCCAGAGAAGCGATCCCGCGGCTCGGGCGCCGTCTGCACAAAATCGACGATGGAACGGGATGGGACACCGTGCAGGATATCCTGAGCGCTTTGGTAGAGGGCGATCTCTCCGCCGCACAGGTCGATGCGATCGACGATCTGCGCATCGCATTCAAGCGTTAAGACAGAGTGTGTTGTCCGCGCGCTTTTTGCACCTTTCGCGCAACCCCAATGTTGCACCAGCCACCGATCAAAACACCGCATCTAGCGGCTAAAACATTGATAAAACGAAACCTTTCGCACGCGAAAGGTTTGCACCCGTGACATCCGCGCCCGAACACCTACCTCTGAAGTATGATCCTACGCGCACTCCTCCCCGCCCTCTTTCTCTGCACACCGGTGATGGCTTGGGACTTCACACCAACCCCGGTCTGCACCCTTGATCACGAAGAGCCCGGCGTGAGTGTCAAACTGACGTATGATCACGCAACCGCGCTTTATGCCATCGCACTGACCAGCGCGCAGGGTTGGCCCGCAGCACCCGCTTTCTCCATGGCGTTTTCAGGCGCGGCACCCAACACCATCTCGACCCCGCGCCACGTGACGCGCGGCAACACACTGACCGTCACGGACTCTGGCTTTGGCAACGTGCTGGACGGTTTGCAGTACAACGCCGTTGTCACCGCGTTCACAGCAACCGCGGCCGTCACGCTGTCATTGAGTGGCGCCGCCGAACCAGTCCAACGGTTTCGCGACTGCACCAGCGCACCCGTCGCTTAAAAATCAAAGATGTCGCCCAGCAAGTCACCAATCCCGCCTTTGCGTTTTCCACGCCTGTCGCGGGGACCGTCATTGTCGTAGCCCATGTCCGAAGCTGGCGGCGGCGGTGGGTTGTAAGCACCAGCACGCTCGATGATCTTGTCCAACTCACCTCGGTCCAACCACACGCCCCG
>JBCCBC010000110.1:0-8930 GCA_039814435.1 Pseudomonadota bacterium | reverse complement strand
CTCTCCATCGCCACGACGCCGGGGCGCGTCGCCCATGTGCGGCGTCAAGAGGCGCTGGCCCATGCCTTTGGAATTAAAGCGGATTGGGTAGACCAAGGCGAAGCCAAGGAACGCTGGCCGCTGATGAACGCCGACGATGTGCTGGGCGCTGTCTGGTCCCCTGACGATGGGCGCGTATCGCCCTCGGATGTCTGTGCGGCGCTGGTGAAAGGGGCCAAGTCGCGTGGGGCTTTGATCTTTGAAGACACTGGCGTGACCGGCATCCTGACCAAAAACGGCAAAGTGTGCGGCGTTGAAACAACCCAAGGCACCATTTCCTGCGATGCCATCGCGCTGTGTGCTGGCTTGTGGTCGCGAGAAGTGGGGGCCATGGCAGGGGCCGAGGTCCCGGCGCTGGCGTGCGAGCATTTCTATCTGCTGACCAAACCGATTGAAGGTATCACCGGCAATGTACCCACGCTGAGCGATCACGACAGCCATCTTTACATCCGCGACGACAGTGGTGGCCTGCTGGTGGGGTGTTTTGAACCAATGGGCAAGCCGATCCCCCCCGAGGTTTTGGGAAAGGATTTCGAATTTGCCCTGTTGGCCGAGGATTGGGACCATTTCGAACCGATGATGATGAATGCCCTGCACCGGTTGCCTGCGCTTGAAACGGCTGAGGTTAAAACCCTGCTGAACGGTCCAGAGAGTTTCACGCCCGACGGCATGTTTATGCTGGGAGAGACCGCAGAGACGCGGGGGCTGTTCCTCGGCTGTGGCATGAACTCGGTCGGGATTGCGTCGGGTGGCGGGGCTGGCATGAACCTTGCCCATGCCATCGTGCACGGGTCCACCGCCTATGACCTAAGCGAAGCGGATGCCAAGCGGTTTGCGCCTGTGTTCAACTCGCTGGATCACCTCATGGCGCGTGCGCCGGAAATTCTGGGCACGCATTACGAAATCTCCTACCCCGGTCGGCAATTGAAAACCGCGCGCGACCTGCGCTGCCTGCCGCTTGATGCGGAATACCGCGCGGCGGGGGCGCACATGGGGCAGGTCTATGGCTGGGAACGCCCACTGTATTTTGGTAAAACCTCAGAGCCGCAGATGACCTTTGCGCGCCCCGATTGGTTTGAGAATGTGCGGGACGAAGTGCGAGCAGCGCATGAGGGGGCCGCGATCTTTGATGCCTCGCCTTTTGGCAAGATTGACGTGACGGGCCCGGACGCTTGCGCCTTTTTGCAAACCATTTGCATGCGCAATATGGACCGCGCGCCTGGCAGTGCCATTTACACGGCCGTGCTGAACGAACGCGCCACCTACGAAAGCGATTTGACCGCCCACCGTATCGCGCCCGATCACTACCGCCTGTTTGTCGGCACCAACGCGATCAAGCGGGATTTCGCGTGGCTGACCCGGCATTTGGGCACGTTTGACGCAACGCTCAAGGACACGACCGAAGATTACGCCGTTCTGGGCCTCATGGGGCCGGATGCGGAGCGCATCGTGCAGCACACCGGTGCCCCCGAACTGTGCGATCTGGGGTACTTCAAAGTGGGCCCGGCCCATATCGCAGGCCTCCACGTGCGCGCGGTGCGGATGTCTTATGTAGGCGAGGCCGGTTGGGAAATCACCTGCCGGTCCAAAAACGCTGGACCCATCTACGCCGCATTGGTGGCGGCGGGCGCGCGACCTGCGGGCCTGTTCGCCCAGACCTCGATGCGGATCGAAAAGGGATTTGCCGCCATGGGTCACGAATTGGATGGGGATATCACGCCGGTCTGCGTTGGCATGGCGGGTATGGCAAAGAAATCGGATGGATTTATCGGCGCCGACGCGCTGGCCGCGCATAAAGGTGCCCCGCGTACGATGGTCACAATAATACTCTCAGATGACACGGCGGTGCCTATCGGGCACGAACCCATCTATGTCGGGGACACCATCGTCGGGCAGACCACATCGGCGGCCTACGGCTACCGGATCGGCGCGCCGATCGCG
Organism: Pseudomonadota bacterium; assembly: GCA_039814435.1. GTDB lineage: Bacteria > Pseudomonadota > Alphaproteobacteria > Rhodobacterales > Rhodobacteraceae > Tateyamaria. The sequence continues at coordinate 6,950 of JBCCBC010000110.1, read as the reverse complement.
CTGGCCCATGTGACCGATGCGCGGGATGGTGCAGCAGTGTTGGTCGATATCGGCGGCGTCAAAGTGCCTGGGCACATGCAATTTGATCCCGCGTTCGACCCCAGCGGCGCGCGCATGCGGCCATGACCCAGCCCCGCCGCATCACAGTGGCCCCCAATGGCGCGCGCCTGCAAAAGGCTGACCACCCGGGCCTGCCTGTCACCGCGGCCGAAATCGCGCACACCGCGCGGATGTGCCAATTGGCCGGTGCCGACGCGTTGCATCTGCACGTCCGCGACGGGGACGGGCAGCACAGTCTGGATGCGGACCTCTACCGAGACGCGATCGCAGCCGTGGCGCGCGCCGCACCCGGTATGGACATTCAAATCACCACTGAGGCTGCCGGCAGGTTCGATGTGCCCGCACAGCTCGAATTGCTCGCAAACCTCAAACCGGCCGCAGCCAGTATTTCCGTGCGTGAGATTGCCCGATCCCCTGACCTCGTGCGCGATGTCTACGCAACGGCTTTGGCACAGGGCACGCGCGTGCAGCACATCCTTTATGGTGGCACTTGCATTGCGCAGCTTTGCAGTTGGCTGGACGACGGCATCGTGCAGTCGCAAATGCGCGATGCAATCCTGGTCTTGGGGCAGTACGCCCCAGCACAGACCGGCACTCCGGCGGACCTGCCCGACCTATTGGCGCACACCACCGCGGCGCGGCTTAACATGACCGTCTGTGCCTTTGGCCCGAAGGAACAACAGTGCCTGTTGGCGGCGGCAGAAATGGGGTGTGATCTGCGGGTCGGGTTCGAAAACAACCGCACCGCTCCAGACGGTACGGTATGGCAAGACAATGCCGCCGCTGTCGCCGCTTTGAAGCATGCCTGCGATCAGCAAAACAAGGTGGCTTCGGCATGACAGTCGACATCAGCCACACCAACGATGTGAGTGAAATAGGTCCGCTGTTGCGTGTCTTGCGCAGCGCGATGGCCCCAGACCTGTTCCAAAAACGGCTAGAGCGTACGTGCGCGCGCGGCTACAAGGGTTTGATCGCACATCAGGGGCACCGCGCAGTTGGTTTTCTTGGCTACCGGATCACGCGTGATGTGCATTGGGGCAAGACGTTTTACATCGATGATCTGGTAGTGCAGCCTGCTGCGCGTTCGGGCGGGATCGGGGCCAGCTTGCTTGCCGCTGCCAAAGCCGAAGGCATCGCGCAGAACTGTGACCATATCCGCTTGTGCAGTGGCCTTAGTCGCACGCAGGCCCACCGCTTTTACGAAAACAACGGATTTGCCCAGGTCAGCCTGCAATTCGCCTGCCCCCTTCATGACGGAGAGCTCTGATGTCCCACGTATTTCCGCGCCACTGCCACAAATCCCTGCCAACCGCGCTGCGCGGTGAGGGATGCTATCTCTATGACAGTACGGGCAAGGCCTATCTGGATGGCTCGGGTGGGGCCGCAGTATCTTGCTTGGGACATGGCGATATGGACGTCATTGCCGCCGTGCAGTCACAGGTTGAAAAGCTGGCCTTTGCCCATACCAGTTTTCTCACCTCTGAACCTGCCGAGGCGCTGGCCGACCTGCTGATCGAACACGCGCCCGGCACCCTTGACCGGGTCTACTTTGTCTCTGGCGGGTCCGAAGCGACCGAAGCCGCCATCAAGCTTGCCCGTCAGTACTTCGTGGAAATCGGTCAGGCGGAACGGCGTCACCTGATTGCGCGCAAGCAAAGCTATCACGGCAACACTCTGGGTGCCCTCGCCGCAGGTGGCAATGCGTGGCGGCGCAGACAATTTGCGCCGCTACTGGTCGAGGTCAGCCACATCGCACCTTGTTACGAATACGCGCTGCGACATGACGATGAAAGTGCCGCCGCCTACGGCCAGCGCGCGGCACAAGAGCTGGAGGACGAAATCCTGCGATTGGGCCCTGAAACGGTCATGGCCTTTATGGCCGAACCGGTGGTGGGTGCAACCCTTGGCGCGGTGCCGGCTGTCGAGGGGTATTTCAAACGTATCCGCGAGATCTGCGATCAATACGGCGTGCTTTTGATCCTGGATGAGGTCATGTGCGGCATGGGGCGCACTGGGCATCTGTTCGCCTGTGACGCGGATGGGATCGTGCCGGATATCTTATGTATCGCCAAAGGTTTGGGGGCCGGATATCAACCGATTGGCGCGATGTTGTGCACCGACACGATCTACGATGCGGTGTCGGCTGGCAGTGGGTTTTTCCAACACGGCCACACGTATCTGGCCCACCCTGTTGCGACGGCGGCGGGCTTGGCCGTGGTTCAAAAGCTGGTGGAACAGGGCTTTGCACAACGGGCCGCCGCGCAGGGTGACACGCTTTCGCGGCACTTGAACGCGGCGTTTGGCCAGCACCCCCATGTGGGCGACATCCGTGGCCGTGGGTTGTTTCAGGGGATAGAGTTGGTCGCAGATCGCGACAGCAAAACACCGTTTGACCCGGGGCGTGGCCTTGCCGCCAAAGTCAAAAGTGCCGCCTTTGACGCAGGTCTGATATGCTATCCGATGTCCGGGACAAGGGATGGACAGCACGGCGACCACATCCTCCTTGCGCCACCCTTCATCATCGAGGACGCACAGATCGATGAATTGATCGGAAAGTTGTCGACCGCATTGGATCAGGTCCTTTGAGGTCGTCGCCACAGGCACCACTGACGGCCAAAGTGCCGCCAATGGTCTAGATCCACTTTTAGAACTGGCTCGCCGACGCGACCATCAGCGCAGCCGCAGCATTCTAGCGGGGTGTTCAGCGTCCGATACAGGTCGCCCAGAAGATCTCCTGGAATGGCAGGGTCAATGCAGCTATCGGCTTGGGTGACTGCAATAAATCCCGATCTGCGAGCTTGACCGCTCAACGAGAGTCTCCTCTCAACCGAATACCGCTGTGTAAAATCGCAAACTTGGCTGCCCTTATGTCCGGACAACGTGCCAAACACTCATTCAGACGCAAACTTTCGTTCGATCTTCAACTCCTTGTCGTCGGCCTTTGGTTCCACCAGATACATGCCCACCACGATAATACCAAAGGCAACCCATGCAAGCGGACTTAGGCTTTCGTTCAGCAGCAAGACGCCCCACACGACCCCCGCAATTGTCATGGTGTAAGCCGTCTGGCTGTAAAACACGGCGCCTGCAGTTTTGATCAGATGAAACCCCATCGTGTAAGATCCCACCGACACAGCAACCATCACCAGCATGGTAAACTCCAGCTTGCCGGGATTGGTGAGATTGACGGCGAAGGTTTGCCCCTCGGCAATCGCCCAAGGCACGCTGATCAAGCTGGCAGCCACCAGCATCATCGCAAGCGCGCCATAGTCATCCAGTCCCTTGGGGCGGAAGCCCGCCATCATCATGACCTCAACCGCCAGCAACACTGGGATGAACAACGCAAAGAGTAGCCAAACAATCTCGGTCCCGGCGTTGCCATCCATTTGCGTCCACAACACCAGACCCACGCCGCCCAAGCCGACAAGCAGGCCCATCAAACGCCGAGGCGTGGCCTTGTCCATCCCCGCTACTGCGGAAAAGCCGAACACAAGAAATCCTTGCAGGGTCAGGACAAGCGACAAGATCGCCGCCTCTACATGCGTGCTGGCGTTGAGCACGACAATGCGCAGCAAAACCGCAGCCACCAACGCCCAGGCGAAGAAAAACGCGATGTTCCTGAACGAAAAGCGTGGCAGGACCCCTTTGCGCAACGCGAGGCCCACAAAGATAGCGGCCAGCGCCGGGTTGATCCACACCATCAGCCCAAGCGGCGTTGCCCCTTCGGCCATCACAATCCGGCTCAGCGCCGGCGTCAGCCCCCAGCATATGCCAATCGCAATCACCCAGAACGACCCGCGCAGCGTGTCGATGGTCTGTTTCAGCTTCAACTCGCGTTGGTAAATCTCGGTCGCCATGCCGCGAAAGACAAGTGCAAGCCGCCCCAGAGGATCGTTCTTGGTCACCAAGTCATTCAAACCTAGGGTCTTTGGGTTGAAGTTCCCGCCTTCAAGCTCTTCAGCGGCGGCTGTCAGACGGTCAATCCGGTCGAAGTATTCAAGCTCTTGGTCGCGGTACCGCTTTTTGGTCAGCGACGCATCAAGCCGGGCCCGCAGGAGCACCTGCTCGAAGTCTTTGGGCAGAAAATCTTCGGCACCCAACTCGATGGCGCGCACAACGCTTTCTATTTCATCATCCAACGCGGAAACAACAATCACAGGCACATGCCTGATTTTGGGGTCGGCCTTGAGGCGGCGCAGCACCTCAAACCCATCCACTTCAGGCATCACAATATCAAGCAGAACCGCATCAAACGGCATCTCCGCCAAGGCGTGCAAACCGGCCACACCGTCTTTGGCAACCTCCGCCTCGTGACCAAGGGTTTGCACGGCTTTTTTCATTTTGAGACGCATGATCGGATTGTCATCGACCACAAGAATGCGGGCGGGCGCGGCTGCAACGTCAGCCAAAGTCGTGTCAGTCAAGATCAGTTGCCTCAAGCTCGCGCAGCGCGCCCATGGCCGCGTGCGCGGCGGTCGTGATGTCGGCCACCAACGGGCCAGGATCGCCCAACGTGCCATCCTTGCACTGTGTTTCCAGCGTTGCGCACAGTTCGGTCAGCTGTGCTGCGCCAAAATCCTGGGCGTTGCCTTTCAACGAATGGCTCGCGATGCGCAAAGCGTCAGTGTCAGTCGTGTGCAGATCAGCAAGAATGTCGGGCACAGCATCGAGGAATTCGCCCTTCATCTCGTCAAAGTCTTCGGCCTCACCCCCAATCATGTGCAACAGCTTTTTGAGCATCGCGTGATCTAGAATTTTGGTGCTCATACGGTCAGTTCCCTGTGTTGACGGGTGCGAAAATCATTGGCGGCATGCAGCGTGTCCATAAGCGCATCCACGTCGATTGGTTTGCTCAGATAGCCGTCCATGCCAGATTTGAGGTAACTGTCACGCTCGGACGCCATGGCGTTGGCGGTCAACGCGACGATGTAGGGCCGGGTTTTATCGTCAAGGGCTGCGTGGATGTGGCCTGTGGCGGTGATCCCGTCCATGTCCGGCATCTCGATATCCATCAATACGACGTCGTATGTTTTGGCCTTGGTCTGCGCGATGGCTTCGGCACCGCTGGACACAACGTCGGGAGTGAACCCGTTGGTCTGCAAGATCTTGGAGCCAACCTTGCGATTGATCCGATTGTCATCGACCAGCAAAATCGACAGCTCCAGCGCAGCGCCGGGTGCCGTGGGGTTGCCGGTCTCGGTTGCGGCAGTTGTCTCACCTGCGACCACTTTGCTGAGCAGATCCAAAAGGTGCCCCGATTTGGCCGGCTTGGTCAACATCCCGGCAAAGCCAATGGCGTCAATTTCGGCCCGCAACGAAGACTCCACCTGTCCGATAGAGCTGAACAGGATCATCGGTGGTGTTTCCCCGCCCAATCGCTTTTTGAGCTTTTCGGCAAGCTCGGCCCCCGTCATTTTGGGCATCTTGTAGTCCAGGATCGCCACGTCATAGCCTGCAACATCCGCGTCCAGTGCGTCTTGGGGTGATGGCAGGGCAATTGCCTCCAGCCCCCAATGGTGCAGCTTTTCCAGCAATATCATGCGGTTGGATCGGTTGTCGTCGACGATCAACGCGCGTTTGCCTTTCAGGTTGGCAATACGAGCTTCCCGCACCTCTCGGTTGGGGGCGGGCGCGGCTTCAACCTCAAGCTCAAAGGAAAACTCGGTGCCAACACCCACTTGGCTTTGCACTTTGATCTCGCCGCCCATCAACTCAACCAACCGTTTGGTGATGGCCAGACCCAGGCCCGTGCCCCCATATTTGCGCGTCGTGCTGGCATCAACCTGGCTAAAGGATTTGAACAGTCGGTTCATGCGGTCGGGCGGGATACCAATTCCGGTGTCCCGCACGGCGACGCGTATGCGGGTGCTGGTACCAACGGACGCTTCGGGTGCATTATCCATGGTCTTAATCGTCAGGATCACCTCTCCGTCTTCGGTGAATTTGACCGCATTGTTCAGCAGGTTCATGAGGATCTGCTTTAGCCGTGTCGGGTCGCCAACGATGCCGGCAGGCACACCAGGACCGACACGACCCGCCAGCTCAATCCCCTGTTCAGCGGCTTTGGAAACGACAAGGTCAAGCGCGCTTTCGACCAGTTCGCTCACATCCAACGGTTCGCGTTCCAGTTCCAGCGCGCCCGCCTCAACCTTGGAGAAATCGAGGATGTCGTTGATGATCATCAAGAGCGTGTCGGCAGCCGTCGTGATCGTATCACTGTAGTCGCGCTGTTCGTCGTCCAGATGGGTGCCGCGCAACAGCGTGCTCATCCCCATGATCCCGTTAAGGGGCGTGCGTATCTCGTGGCTCATTGTGGCAAGAAACGAGCTTTTGGCGGCATTCGCGTCTTCGGCCTGTTCGCGGGCGCGCTGCAACTCCGTTATATCGGTAAAGGTCGCAACAATGCCGCCATCGTCGGTCTTGCGTTCATTGATGCGCAGCCAGGTGCCATCGCTGCGTTTTTGTATCTGCTCGCCAACGGGATTTTGGTGCGCCTGCAATCGTTCGGTCAGCCAACTTTCCTCGCGCCCCTCGGCATCTTTGACCAGTCCGCCCGCGATGGCGCGTCGAATGATCTGCTCAAACGTAACGCCGTCGCGGATCTCGGTTTCGATACCGGGATACATCATGCGCAGGTAGGTCGAATTGAACATCACCAATTGATCGTTCTCATCAAACAGGGTGAAGCCGTCGGCGATACTCTCAATGGCTGTGGTCAGCCGCGTACTGGTCTGAGCCAGTTCAGTGGTGCGTTGCTCTACCCGTTCTTCAAGCGCGTCACGCGCATCTTCGAGATTCTTCTCGTTAATCTCTTCGCGGGCGAGCATCTTGTTGAAGGCCTTAATCACCTCGCCCATTTCATCGCGCGTGTTCCAGTCCACGGCTTTGCG
>JBCCBC010000088.1:0-10516 GCA_039814435.1 Pseudomonadota bacterium | reverse complement strand
TGGAAAATAACGACCACAGTGCCGTCAAAATTGCGGGTTTCGGCCAGATATTGCGCCGCCCCCAACAACATCGCCGTGTGCCCGTCATGGCCGCACGCATGCATCGCATCCGGCGTTTTGAGGCGTAATCCAACCCCGTCGCCTCGTGGATCGGCAGCGCGTCCATATCCGCGCGCAATCCAATGACCTTGCCCGCACTGTCGGATTTGCCCTTGATCACGGCCACAACGCCCGTGCGGCCAATGCCTTCAACCACTTCCTCACAGCCAAAACCGCGCAGCTTTTCAGCGACCAAAGCACTGGTGCGGTGCGTTTCAAACAGGATCTCGGGGTGTTCATGGATATCACGACGCCAGGCTGTGATGTCACCATGCATCTCGGCAAACCGGTTTTTGATAGGCATCTCGCTCTCCTTTACTGCGCTGGCATGCGCTGCTTGACTGTTGTGCAGGCACGCGCTGCTCGATTACTGCGCTGGCATACGTTGTTCGACAAGTTCCACAAACCAGCTGCACCCGGCCGGAATCGCATCATCGTCAAACTGGTATTCCGGGTGATGCACCATAGGCCCATCCCCGTTACCAAGAAATATATAGGCCCCAGGCCGCGCATTGAGCATAAAGGAAAAGTCCTCGGCCGCCATGATCGGGGGGGTATCCGTATCCACATCACCCGCGACCGCGCGGGCAGCAGCGGCGGCGTATTCGGTGTGCTCGGGATCGTTGACAGTGACCGGGTAGCCCAAGCGGTAATCCACCTCAGCCACACAGTCATAGGCCTGGGCCGTGGCCGTCGCGATGGCTTTTACGCGGGCCTCGACCATGTCGCGCACGTCAGCGTCAAGGGCGCGCACGGTGCCTGTCATGCGGGTCTGCTGGGGAATGACATTATGCGTATCCACATCCGAATGCAGCGCACAGACCGACACAACAGCCGAATGCAGTGGGTCTACGTTCCGGCTGGCAATGCTTTGCAGACCCAGGATGATGTGCGCCGCCGTGACGTTGGGATCAATCGACTGGTGCGGGGCGGCTGCATGCCCGCCCTTGCCGGTGATCGTAATGTAAAATTCATCCGCACTGCCCATCAGCGGGCCCGGGCGGATCGCAAACTGGCCTGTGGGATAGCCGGGCATATTATGCAGACCATAAACTTCCTGCACGCCAAAGCGGTCGAGAACGCCCTCGTTGACCATCTCGCGCCCCCCCCCGCCACCTTCTTCGGCGGGTTGGAACAGCAACACAACCGTGCCGTCAAAATTGCGGGTCTCGGCCAGATATTGTGCCGCACCCAACAGGATGGACGTATGGCCATCATGGCCACATGCATGCATGACACCGGGGTTTTTCGAGGCAAACTCGAGGCCCGTCGCCTCAACGATAGGCAATGCATCCATATCTGCGCGCAGCCCCAGCACGCGGCCCTTGGTGTCCGTGCGGCCTTTGATCACGGCCACGACCCCAGTCTTGGCCACACCGGTGACAACCTCGTCCACACCCAAATCGCGCAAACGCTCCACCACAAAGGCCGATGTCACATGCTCTTCAAATCCGAGTTCGGGATGGGCATGCAAGTGATGCCGCCAGCCAGTGATTTCGGCGTGCGTTTCGGCAAGACGGTTCTTGATCGGCATGGCGTATCCTTTTGAATGTCAGACAGACGGGCCGATATGCATTGCGCTGCCATCGGAAAAGCGGCTCAGTCGGAACCGTGTCAGATCATGACCCACCTGTGCGCCCGTGACCAGTGCGGCCAGCACCTTTCCCATGCCAGGCCCAATCCCAAATCCGTGTCCGCTCATGCCGGTTCCCACGGTCAATCCCGGCAAGGCTGCCACCCGGTCTACCACCGGCACAACGTCGGGCATGGTGTCAATCATCCCGGCCCAGGCAGAGGTAATGCGCACCGGCCCAATGTCAGGGAACAGGGCGGCAAAATCACGGGTCAACGCTGCGACCTTTTTGCGGTTGGGGGCCGGGTTCAGCACGCGCATGCGCTCGAACGGGCTGACAGCATCGGCCTCCCACATGCGCGGCGTGCGCCAGGCATCGGGAAAATCACGCGGGGCAAAAGGCCAAAACCGCGTGCCAAACGGGTCAGCGCGCAATTGGGTCAAGTATTTGGGCAGCGCGCGAAACGCATCCGGGCCGACAAACAGCTCGTGAAATCCACCCGCAGCCAGTGAATACCCCCCATCGGCGCGCGGACGAAAGGCGAGGCCCTCATCCGCCGCACCACCGGGATAAACCATCGGCAACGGGGCCGTGGCCGCGACGGTGGCACGCACCGAAAGCTGGGGCAGCGCGATGCCATGGCGGCGCAGAAACAGCGCCGACCAAGCGCCCCCGGCCAGCACGACCTCAGGAGCAGCAATGCGGCCCGCTTCGGTGATGACCCCGGCAACCTTGCCCGCAGCAATATCCAACGCGCGCACAGCACAATTCTCGACAATCTGAACCCCTGCACGCGCCGCAACCCCGGCAAGGGCAGGCACAGCCACCCAAGGCTCAGCACGCATGTCCGTGGCCGTATAAAGGGCACCGGCATATGTCCGTGACATGCCCGGGATCAACGCTGCTGCCTCAGCCCCCGACAGAACGCGGCTATCCACACCGCAGGCATGGGCATGGGGCAACCAATCGCGGTATCCTTCGATCTCCGCTTCGGTGCGCGCCAGATATGTGACGCCGCCCGTGGTCAGGCCAATATCCACATTGGTCTGGGTCGCCAACTCGCGCCACAGATGGTTGGCCTCGGCCATGATCGGCAACTCGTCGGGGTCACGGCCCTGCTGGCGGATCCAGCCCCAGTTGCGCGACGATTGCTCGCCGGCGATGCGGCCCTTCTCCAGCAAAACAACACGGTGGCCATCCCGGGCCAAAAACAGGGCCGTGCACACACCAATAACGCCGCCACCAATCACGACCACATCGGCATCGGTTGGGGGCGGCCCGACCCACGTCACCGGACTGTCGGCATGAATGGGAAACGTCATGGAACCCTCCGGCACATCTCAGGGGTCGGTGGGTGGGCGCCTTTTGGCCAAGGGCCAAAACAGACCAGTCCCGACCTCATGCCAAACGCGCCACCAGATCGCGCATAAACGTGTGGCCCGCCTCAAATTGGGCCACGGTGATGAACTCATTGGGCTGATGGGCCTGCGCAATATCGCCCGGACCACACACAACGGCGGAATAGCCGGCCGCCTGAAACTGACCCGCTTCGGTGCCGTAACTGACGACATGGCCGGCATTGTCACCGGTAATGGCGCGCACCAAAGCTTCTGCAACGCCGTTGTCCTCGGGCTCCAAGGGCGGCACGGCAAAGCGGACATCCACATCGATGCGGGTATCGGCATGCACCGCCTGCATGGCGCGCTCAATCTCGGCCACATGGGCCAAATAGGCCTCTTTCAGCGCCACAACATCGTCGCCGGGCACCGCGCGGAAATCCATGGAAAACCGGCACGACTTGGCGGTGATGTTGTGGGCCGTCCCGCCGACAACCTGACCCACATGCCAGGTCGTGCAGGGCGGGTCGAACATCGCAGCCAATGGCGACGGCACCGCCGCATAGTTCTCAGCGTTGCGGTGATTGGCAAAATCGATGATCTTGGCACCTTCCAAAATCGCACTCACGCCTTGGGGCAACAGCGAGGAATGGACCTCAAACCCGATGACATGGGTGTCAAAGCCCTGCCCGCCCTTGTGGCCTGTCACGGCCTTCATCATCGACGGCTCGCCCACAATCACCGGACCACCCTTGGGGACAACACCCTGCATGGCCTCGATCATGGGCGGGGCACCCAAACAGCCGATTTCCTCGTCAAAGCTTAATGCCAGCTGCATCGGGGTCGACACACCGGCATACCGGGCCTCGACCAAGGCCCACAGGGCCAGCGCGTCATATCCCTTCATGTCGCAGGTGCCGCGCCCGAAATACTTGCCATCCAGCTCGGTAACCACAAACGGGTCCGTATCCCAAGGCTGGCCATCCACAGGGACCACATCCGTGTGGCCGGACAGGACCACAGCGCCCTCCACCTCAGGGCCCACATGGGCAAACAGCGCCGCCTTGGGCTGGTCGGGGTGATAGTGGCGATGGGCCGCGATCCCGTGACTGTCCAGATACCCCTCGACCCAGTCCACCAGCGGCAGGTTGGTATCGCGGCTCACGGTGGGAAAACTGATCAGCTTGGTCATCAACTCAAGCGGGGTCATGCGCGCGCTCATGCCGGGATGGCCTCACCGAAAAATATCAATGTGCAATCCTCGTCCTTTACGTGAAACTCGCGCTGACCATAATCCTGATCAAAAGGCGCACGCACACGCCCCTGAGGCAACTCATCAAGACGCGGCTTCAACGCGGCGTACAAAACATCCACGCCCTCCACGTCCAGATAGAACGATGTTTCGCGCTCGGGATGGGTCAGGTTCACCTCTTTCCAGACCTCGACCAAGCGCAAAGCCGCACTGTCGCGGCGCAGATACGCATAGCCTTCAGCCTCAAACGCGACCTCAAACCCAAGCACATCGCGGTAAAACGCAAGCTGGTCCGCCAGCGATGTGCAGGGCACAAATGGAGTGATCTGCGTCAGCCTGCCCTGTGCCACGCTCAATATCCACTGTCGGTGGTCAACACGAAATGACCCGGCTCAACCTCATTATATTCTGACGGCGCAGGATCATAGCTCACCGGGTGAATGGGCGACGGGATCGGCTTGAAATTCAGGTCCTTCTCCGCCTTGCGCTGGCGCGGATCGGCAATGGGCACCGCCTTCATCAAGGCTTGGGTATAGGGATGCTGGGGGTTTTCGAACACGCGGGCACGGGGACCCAATTCGACGATGCGGCCCAGATACATGACGCCCACATGGTGGCTGACGCGTTCAACCACGGCCATATCGTGGCTGATGAACAGGAACGACAGACCCATTTCGGCCTGCAATTCCATCATCAGGTTCAGCACCTGGGCCTGCACGGACACATCCAGCGCCGACACGGCCTCATCCGCGATGATCAGCTTGGGGTTCAGGGCCAGGGCGCGGGCAATGGCGACGCGCTGGCGCTGACCACCGGACAATTCATGGGGAAAACGGCGCATGAAACTGCGCGGCAACTCGACCCGGTCAAACAGCATCTCGATGCGCTGCGTGCCCTCTTCCCCTTTGAACATGCCAAAGTTCTGCATGGGTTCTGCCACCTGGTCGGCAAGCTGCATCTGCGGGTTCAGCGATGCGAACGGATCCTGGAAAATCATCTGCATATCCAAACGGGCCAGGCGCAGATCGCGATCATTGAGCGACATGATGTCCTTGCCGTCCAGCACGATCTGCCCGGACTGCGGCTCGACCAGACGCAAGATCGACCGCCCGGCCGAGGATTTGCCGCAACCGGATTCGCCCACCAGGCTCAGCGTCTGGCCCTTGTTGATGGTAAAGGACAAATCCTCGACCGCATGCACATTCGCCACCAGACGGCGAAAGAACCCACCCCGCACCGGAAACCGCGTGGTCAGCCCCTCGACACGCAACAGCGGCTCTTCGGTGCCCGGGATCGGCGCAATCTCCTTTTGATTGCGGCCCATCAACTTCATCGGCTCAGGGTATTGCTTGCCCCGCATCTCGCCCAGTTTGGGGACGGCGGCCAAAAGCGCCTTGGTATAGGGGTGCTGCGGGTTCTCGAAAATCTCGGCAACCGGGCCTTCCTCGACCTTGTTGCCGCGAAACATAACGACCACGCGGTCGGCCATCTGGGCCACCACCGCCATATCGTGGGTGATGAACATCACGGCTGTGCCCGTTTCGCGCTTCAGCCGGTCCATCAGGGCCAGAATTTCCGCCTGAATGGTCACATCCAGCGCGGTTGTCGGCTCATCCGCGATCAACAGACGCGGGGCACAGGCCAGCGCCATGGCAATGACCACGCGCTGGCGCATGCCCCCCGACAACTCGTGAGGATACTGTTTCAGGCGGCGCTCGGGCTCAGGAATGCGGACCTGTTTCATCAACTCCAGCGCGCGCGCTTCGGCCTCTGCCTTGGTCATGGACTTGTGCAGGCGCAAACCCTCTGTCAGCTGCTTGCCCACGGTAAAGACAGGGTTCAGCGCCGTCATCGGCTCTTGAAAGATCATCCCGATCTCGTTGCCGCGAATGGTGCGCATCAACTCTTGCTCGGTCTGGGCCAGATCCACGGGATCCGCATCCTTGCGATTAAAAATGAGGCGCCCGCCCGCGATATCTCCGCCACCAAACTCCACCAGACGCATCAGAGACAGCGATGATACCGACTTGCCAGACCCGGATTCGCCAACCACACAGACCGTCTCGCCCGGGTTGATCGAGAACGAAACATCCTCCACCCCCACAACAGGCCCGTCTTTCGTCTGGAATTCGACGCGCAGTCCCTGAATGTCGGCAATTGGCCCTTGGCCAGCTTCATCGAGCATGAAAACCCCCGGTTTTTGAGCCTTGGCGGCCCGTTACCCCAAAGAGTGGGCGAAGGCTTCGGCACTGTCAAACATAAGCCGACGGAAAAGCCGCGTTGACCGCACGCAAGGCTTGCATTTTCGGCAAAGTCTGTTTCGATACGTGGATGCACTTGGGGGGCCAAGCGTAAAAACCACGGGGAAACCGTGGGTTACCTTTGTTTGATTGTTGCCCTGCCCCTCTGGTCTGAAACTGCGTCCCGACCAACGGGGCGTTATTGATGGCGGGCCTGCCCGTCGTCCAACAAGGAGTATGACATGACATTGAAAACCCTTCTTATGGGTGCTGTTGCGGGTGCCGCGCTTGCGCCAGCCGCCTTTGCCGAGCGGGGTGCCGACGGCGAAGTCAGCATCATCTATTGGCAAGCCCCCTCGATCCTGAATCCCTATCTGTCGGGCGGCACCAAGGACATCGAATCCGCAAGCCTCGTGATCGAACCCCTTGCACGCTATGACGAAACTGGCGTGATGGTGCCCTTCCTCGCCGCTGAAATCCCAACCGTGGGCAATGGCGGCGTCAGCGAAGACCTGACAACAATCACATGGAAAATTGCCGACGGCATGCTGTGGTCTGACGGCACACCCGTCACATCGGCAGACGTCAAATTCACCGCCGACTACTGCATGCACCCCGAAGGCGGCTGTGCGCAGGCGGCGTTCTTTGATGGCGTTGAAAACGTCGAAGCGGTGGACGCGCAGACCATCAAGGTCACGTTCAACCAGCCCAAGCCAAACCCATATGGCCCCTTCGTCGGAGGCCAATCGCCGATCATCCAGGCGGCACAGTTTGCAGACTGCCTTGGCGCCAAAGCGCCCGAATGCACCGAAGCGAACTTTAACCCCATCGGCACCGGGCCGTTTGTTGTGGACGATTTCCGGCCCAATGACGTGATCCAGTATTCGGCGAACACCAACTACCGCGATCCCGCCAAACCGGCCTTTGCCAAGGTGACGTTCAAAGGCGGCGGCGATGCAACAGCTGCGGGCCGCTCGGTCCTGGAAACAGGCGAATTTGACTACGCCTGGAACCTCCAGCTGGCACCCGACGTGATTGCGCGGATGGAAAGCGCTGGCAAAGGCGTCGCGATTGCAGGCTTTGGCCCGCTGATCGAACGCCTTGAAATGAACATGACAAACCCGTCGCCAGACCTGCCGCCGGAAACACGGGCAACCGTGGCCGAGCCGCACCCCTTCCTGAGCGACATCAACGTGCGCAAGGCGCTGTCACTGGCGATCGACCGCCCGCTTCTGGTCGAAGTCGGCTATGGGCAGGCTGGTAAAGTGTCCTGCGATCTCGTGCCGGCACCTGCCATGTTTGCCAGCGGTGACATGCACTGCGCCACGCAAGACATCCCCGGGGCCAACGCCCTGCTGGACGAGGCCGGTTGGGTCGACAGCGACGGTGATGGGATCCGTGACAAGGACGGGATCAAGCTGAGCATCCTCTACCAGACGTCCACGAACGCCGTGCGTCAGGACTTTCAGGCCCTGATCAAACAGTGGTGGAGCGAGATCGGTGTCGAAACCGAGCTGCGCAACCTCGATGCGTCCGTGTTCTTTGGCGGGGACCCAGGGTCGCCTGACACGTTCCAGAAGTTCTATGCCGACGTTGAGATGTACGCCAACACGTTCAACGGCACAGACCCCCAGCAGTACCTGGCGGCCTACCGGTGTGGAAACGAACCCAAACCATCCAGCCAGTGGCAGGGTGAGAACATCAACCGCTTCTGTGATCCAGCCTATGACGAGCTGATCGACGAACTGGCCCGCACGGGCGAGATCGAAAAGCGGGCTGAAATCGCAATCAAGATGAACAACATGCTGACCAAAGACACCTACACCATCGTGCCACTTGTGCACCGTGGCCGTGTGTCGGCCCATGTCAATTCGCTGGGCGGCGTCAAGTTGAACGTCTGGGACAGCGAACTGTGGAACGTCGCAGACTGGTACCGCATCAAGTAAGTAAGGGGTAAGGCGGAGGTCACTCCGCCTGCCCGCCCGAAACGGCAGGACACCCCGCCGTTTCGGGCACGCCTTCGTAAGGCGCACGTGTCGTGCGCCCCGCCCTCAAAAAGAACAAGACCTCCCAAAAAAGGACAGGCCCGTTCATGCTGACCTTCACAATCCGCCGGTTGATCCTGTCGATCCCGACGCTTTTGTTCATCAGCCTCGTCATTTTCGGACTGCTGCAACTCGCCCCCGGCGATCCCATGGCACAAGTCCCGCTGACCGTTCCCCCCGAAGTCAAAGAAAAGATGCGCGAGGCGCTTGGCCTGGGCCAGGCGTGGTACATCCAGTACTGGAAATGGCTGATCCAATTCTTCTGGGTCGAACCACAGGTGCTCTTTGATCACTGGTTTGGCACCAGTTTTGCCGAAGGCAAACAGCGCGTGCTCAGCTGGCAGACCCGCAGCCCGGTGATGGACACCGTCGTGCAGCGGATCCCGCAAACCCTTTGGGTGGTCGGAATGGCCTATATCGTCGGCATCCTGATCGCGATTCCCATCGGGATCTATTCGGCCTATCGCCACTACTCGGTGTTTGATCAGGCCGGCACATTCATCACCATGATCGGCTTTTCCATCCCACCCTTCTTCACGGGGCCGCTGCTGATCGTGATCTTTTCGGTCTACCTCGGCTGGTTGCCCTCGATCTATGACACCACACACGTGGTGACAGACTGGGCCAGCTTCAAAGTGCAGTTTTACCAGATGATCATGCCGGTCATGGTGCTGGCGCTGCAAACCACCGCACAGATCAGCCGCTATATGCGCGGCTCGATGCTGGACAACCTGAACCAGGACTATGTGCGCACCGCGCGGGCCAAAGGCCTGCGCGAAGGGGTTGTTGTGATGGTGCACGTGCTGCGCAACTCGATGATCCCCGTGGTGACGGTGATTGCCTTGGGCGTACCGGCCATCTTTGGCGGCGCGATCATCACCGAAAACGTCTTCAAGGTGAACGGGATCGGGCAGCTTCTGCTGACCTGGCTCTTTGCAAATGATATGCCGGGTGTGATGACGCTCACCTTCATCTTTGCGATCCTGATTGTCCTCTTTAACCTGATCGCCGATATCCTCTACGGCGTGCTCGACCCGAGGATCCGCTATGACTGAGCCCGCCACACCCCAAGCCGCCGCCCAAAATGCCGCCCAACCTGATGTCGACTACGCCGCAGCCCTGCAGGACAAAGAGCCGACAACAGCGCCCACAAACCAGTGGCACGACGTCTGGCACCAGTTTCGCAAACACAAAGGGGCGCTGTTTGGCGGTGGTTTCCTGCTGTTCATCACGCTGGCCGTGATTGTCGGGCCCTACCTGTGGAACATCGACCCGCAAAAGCTCGATATCCGGAACAAGGATTGGCGCCCCGTCTGGACATTGCTGTGGAACGGGGACGCGCGCGCCGGCTGGGCGCACCCGTTCGGAACGGACAATCTGGGGCGCGACATCTTTGCGACGATCCTGGCAGGGGGGCGGGTCAGTATGGCCGTCGGCTGGGCTGCGATGCTGCTCGCGCTTGTGATCGGCACGCTTGTGGGGGTGCTGGCCGGGTACTTCCGCAAACTCGACTTCTGGCTGATGCGGTTTACCGATCTGGTGCTGAGCCTGCCGATCCTGCCGCTTGTTTTGCTGGCCGTCACGCTGTTTCGCCAACCCCTCAACTCAGCCTTTGGCGGGCCAGAGGCGGGGATGTTTGTGCTGATCGTCGGGGTCATCGGGCTGACCAACTGGATGCCCACGGCCCGGATTGTGCGCGGTGACATTCTGGCGCTCAAGGAACGCGAATTTATCCTTGCAGCGCGCTCGATTGGGACGACCTCGGGGTCAATCATCCGGCGGCATTTGCTGCCCAACGTGGTCTCACCGATCGTGGTGTCGGCCACGCTGGGGCTTGCCACGGCGATCATCACGGAAAGTGCGCTGTCCTTCCTCGGAGTTGGGTTCCCATCCGACTTCCCGACCTGGGGCAAATTGCTGTCGGACGCTGTGCCACGCATGCAGGAATATCCCGAACGGGTGATGCTGC
>JBCCBC010000128.1:0-8230 GCA_039814435.1 Pseudomonadota bacterium | reverse complement strand
TCCAGTCCGAACCCGGCCACAATGATCAGCACGTCGCACATGCCCACCCTGTGGATTGGTGCGGCAAGTACGCTGAGCCCGCTTGTCAGCGTCACATCCTGCGCATCGGGCGTTACAAACTGCCAGTCAAACACCTGCTGCCCCGCATGCCGGTTTGCGGCGCGCAACGGATCCACCGCAGCGGCCAGCGAAAGTGTATTTGTGTCTTGCAGCACAAGAATTGCGGTTTTTGCCATGTTCTTTCGGTTTTTGACAAGTTCCGTGCGGTTTCATCTGCAAACTGGCGAAAACGCAAGGAGAATGCTGATGCCATTGTCGATGAATCGCGAGGTTTTTATCACCTGTGCCGTCACCGGATCGGGTGGGACGCAGGATCGCAGCCCGCATGTGCCGCGCAGCCCAGAAGAGATTGCCAAAAGTGCGATCGCGGCTGCCAAGGCCGGCGCCGCCATCGTGCATTGTCACGTCCGCGACCCCGAAACGGGCGCGCCGTCCCGAAAGCTTGAGTATTATCGTGAGGTTACGGATCGTATTCGGGATGCGGACGTAGATGTTGTCCTGAACCTGACCGCAGGAATGGGCGGTGACATGATTTTTGGTGATGTGGAGGCCCCTTTGCCGCTGCAAGAGGCGGGCACGGATATGATTGGCGCATCTGCGCGGGTTGCGCATGTGGCTCAGTGTCTGCCCGAGATCTGCACGTTGGATTGCGGGACCATGAACTTTGCCGAAGCTGACTACGTGATGACCAACACGCCCGGCATGTTAACCGCCATGGGGTCAATGATGACCAAGCTGGGGGTGAAGCCGGAAATCGAAGCCTTTGACACAGGTCATTTATGGTATGCAAAACAGTTGGTGAGTGAGGGTGTGTTAGACTCGCCGGCGCTTGTGCAGCTGTGCATGGGTGTGCCGTGGGGCGCACCGGACGACCTGAACACGTTTATGGCGATGGTGAACAATGTGCCGGACGACTGGTGCTTTTCCGCCTTTGGTTTGGGGCGCAATCAGATGGCGTATGTGGCGGCATCTGTGCTGGCCGGGGGCAATGTGCGCGTTGGGCTGGAGGATAACTTGTGGCTGGGTAAAGGCGAGTTGGCGCAGAACTGGCAACTGGTCGAGCGCGCAGGCACTATCATCGAAAACATGGGCGCGCGGGTCATTGGACCGGCCGAGGTGCGTGAGACGCTGGGGCTGGTCAAGCGGGCCCCTACGGCGTGACATCAGGGTGTCACCATGCGTGCACAGGGCGCGGCCCCTACGTGCACACCCTGCGCGCTTTGCGGATACTGTTCGCTTATCTTTGCGCGGTGTTTTTGGGTGCCTGCGCCCCTACGCCCGCTACGGATTTTGAGCTGCCGTTGCGCAATCCCACCGTGCCAATTGGCGCGATCACGCGTTTTGATCTGGGCAAGTTCGCGGGCGACTGGGTGGTGCGCCAAAGCGGGGGAGGTGCGTGGGCATTGAGCCGTTTTTCTGTCTCGCCCTCCGAAGGGGTCTGGCGCGAGGCGGACGATGCGGGTCTGGCGCAGATAGACGTGCGCGCGCCCGGAATCTTGCGCCTGAGGTACCTGGATGGATTTGTGCGGGATGTGTGGGTGGTGTGGATTGATCCGGATCACCAAACGGCGGCCCTTGGCAGCCCGGACGGGGCGTTTGGGTTCGTGGTGACCCGCCCCAATGCTTCGCGCGCTGATCAGGTGACGGCCGCGCGTCAGGTTTTGGATTTCAACGGATATCGAACGGCAGAGTGGAAGGCGGGTGCACAATGAAGACAGCGGCGATTGTAGGTGGCGGCGTGATCGGGGGTGGCTGGGCGGCCCGGTTTTTGTTGAATGGATGGGATGTGCGGGTGTTTGACCTTGACCCCGAGGCCCAATCCAAGCTCGCCCCGGTGCTGGCACAAGCGCGCCGAGCCTTGCCGAGCCTCACCGATGTGGCCTTGCCTGCCGAAGGGACGCTGACCTTTCACACGGATCTGGCGGAGGCGGTGCGCGGCGTTGATTGGGTGCAGGAAAGCGTGCCCGAGCGATTGGAGATCAAACATGCCGTTCTGGCCCAGGTCCAGGCGGCGTGTCCTGAGGGGGCGGTGATTGGGTCGTCCACCTCGGGGTTTAAGCCAAGCCAGTTGCAGGAGGGGGCCGCGCGCCCGGGGCAGATCATGGTCTGTCATCCGTTTAACCCGGTCTATTTGATGCCGCTGATCGAGGTGGTTCCGTCGCCCGCCACTGACGGCGCGATCGTGGACAGAGCCGAAGAGATCCTTCGCAGTCTGGGCCACTTTCCGTTGCGGGTGCGCAAGGAGATCGATGCCCATATTGCAGATCGGTTCCTGGAGGCGGTGTGGCGCGAGGCCTTGTGGCTGGTCAAGGACGGTGTGGCCACCACCGAAGAGATCGACGAGGCCATCCGCATGGGATTTGGCATTCGCTGGGCCCAGATGGGGCTGTTTGACACCTATCGCACCGCCGGTGGCGAAGCGGGGATGCGCCACTTCATGGCGCAGTTTGGCCCGGCGTTGCAGTGGCCCTGGACCAAGTTGATGGATGTGCCTGAGTTTACCGATGAGTTGGTGGACTTGATTGCGGGCCAGTCGGATGCGCAATCGGGTCACATGAGCATTCCCGAGATGCTCGCGGCGCGTGATGACAATCTGGTGGCTATGATGCGCAGCCTCAAGGCCAATAACTGGGGTGCGGGCGCGGTGATGAACGCGCACGAGGCGCAGTTGCGTTCTGGCACTGTGCTGGCCGCACGTGTCGAAGAACTAGAGGACCTGTCGCGCCCGTTGCTGACAGTGCGCCGCGCCGTGCCGCTGGATTGGACTGACTACAATGGCCACATGAACGAGGCGCGGTATTTGCAGGCTTTTGGCGATGCAACCGACCGGTTTATGGAGATGATCGGCTGTGACGCGGCCTATATCGCGACGGGCGGCAGTTATTTCACCGCTGAGACGCATATTCGTCATGTGGACGAGGCGCTTGCGGGGGCTGTGATTGAGGTGCGCACGCAGGTATTGGCGGGGGCGGGCAAGAAGTTGCACCTGTTTCACGAGATGTTCGAGGGTGAGCGACTGTTGGCCAGCGGGGAGCATTTTCTGCTGCATGTGAATTTGGGCACACGGCGCCCGTCGGATCCGTCTGAGGCGATTTTGGCCGCTTTGGATCGTGTGGCGACAGCGCATGCCAGGCTGCCGCCGCCGCAAGGGGTGGGGCGCGCTGTAGGCCAACGCCCGTGAGCCGCGTTTTGATCACGGCAGGGGCGTCGGGCATTGGTGTGGCGATGGGCCATGCGTTTGATGCAGCAGGCTACGACGTTTGGGTGACGGATGTGGACGGGGCGGCGTTGGATGCTGTGCCACTCCATTGGCATGCGCGGCGCTGTGATGCGGCCAATGAGGCCCGCGTCAAAGAGGTGATGGCGGAGGCCGGCCCGTTGGATGTGTTATGCGCCAATGCGGGCATCGCTGGCCCCACTGCCGCTGTTGAGGATGTGGCGCTTGATCAGTGGCGCGCTTGTGTGTCGGTCAACCTTGAGGGCGCGTTCTTGGCGGCAAAACATGGGCTGCCTGCGATGAAGGCAGCGGGGCGCGGGGCGGTTGTGTTCACCTCATCCACGGCGGGCATATACGGCTATCCCAACCGCGCACCCTATGCCGCTGCCAAGTGGGCCATTATTGGCCTGATGAAAACGGTCGCGATGGAGGCAGGCCCCTTTGGTGTGCGGGCCAATGCGATATGCCCTGGCGCAGTTGAGGGGCCGCGCATGGAGGGTGTCCTGGCCCGCGAGGCCATGGCCAAAGGCATGACGCGGGACGCGGTTTATGAGGGTTATGCATCTGGCACGTCGATGCGCAGTTTCATTGAGGCCCGTGACGTAGCTGACATGGCGGTGTTCCTGGCCTCGGATGCGGCGCGCCGAGTGTCGGGTCAGGTGATTGCGGTAGATGGGCACACAGAGAACCCGGATCCCAAGCTGTGAGGTCGGTGCGCGGCACTGTTTGCTGCGCAAAGGCGCCCGCCCACCGACCCTGGTCAAGTGATGTTGCGCTGTAGCTCTTCCATATGTGCCGGGATGTCGCGCGCTGTGAATGCGGCCTGTCGCACCAGGTCGTCAAAGTGCAAGGACAGCGTTTCGATCCGTTCGCGGTCGCGAAACGCCATGTAGTGCCCTCCGGTGTAAAGCACGGCAAGCAGCGGCCCAAAAACGGTGATCGGCGCGGAATAGAGTTTGCGTTGATCAAAGAGGTAAATGCGCATCCGCGGGTACAGCTGCGCGCTGAGCGAGAGCAGGTGCGCCAGTTGTTCGTGCCGCATGTCGGCTGAGAGCCCGTCATAATACCCGGTACCGGCGGCAAAGCTGTGCAGTTCGAACAGCGGCATGGCGATTTCATAGTCCGATTGTGCCCCTCGCATCCAGTTCAGCCGGTCACGGGATGCGTTGATCGCCTGGGTTGTGGTGCGCCCCAGATGCGGCCCGTATTCCCATTCCAGCAGCGCATTGGTCTTGAGCATATCGGGCAGCCCGGCGGGCACGTGGCGGATTTTGTAGCCTGCCGCTTCTTGGTGCCAGCCGAAAATCCGTTCATCGATCAGTGCGCGCGGTGCCTGGGTCAGGGACAGCGCAGCAGCTGTCAGGGCGGCCGCGCTTTCAGGCCGGTCCGACAATCCCAACAGCCAGTCGGTTGAAACACCGAGGGCTTGTGCACACGCCCCCACCACATGTGCGCCGGGCAACCGCGCCCCGTCATCGGCCAGTGCCTGGCTGATGGTCGAACGGTCGGTGCCTGCGTGTCGGGCCAGAGCGCTTTGCGTGACGTTTTGAGTGCGCATGGCGCGTGCAAGCCGGTTGCGGAACCTGTCTGCGCGCACGCGTTTGTCGATTATCTTACTCATATGTTGAATTTTGTCACAGATTGTGGGTGATGTTAACTTCTTTCAGAATTCGCAGCAGGCCCACCTCACGCTAGCGTGATCGCGCTTTCCTTTCCTTCAGGCCTGCGTTTTATGCCCTCGTCCCGTTCACACCGTTCACACCGTTCGTCTCGTCGTCTTCCACAGGAGCGTCCTTTTGATGTTGAGTGGATCACGTGCGCGCTGTTTGTTGGTTGTTTGATGCTTTGGGCTGTCAGCGTGTTTTGGGTGTCAGCAGTGTCGGGCGCTGGCGCGGTGATCGTGGTCAGCCTTGCCCTTGTGCTGCACGCGTCGCTGACCCACGAGGTGTTGCATGGCCATCCGTTTCCATCGCGCCCTGCGAGCGAGGCGCTGGTCGTCATTAATCCGGGGCTGTTTATCCCTTATTTGCGGTTTCGCGACACCCATCTGGCGCATCATCAGGATGCCAATCTGACGGACCCCTATGATGATCCTGAAACCAACTATCTGGATCCGGTGGTTTGGGCCCGGCTGCCCCGTTTGGTGCGTTGGGTGATGTGTTTGAACAACACGCTGGCGGGCCGCATGGCGCTGGGCCCGATCGTGGCACAACTGACATTTATGCGCGCGGATCTGGCTGCGATCAGGGCGGGGGATCGTCAGGTGCTGAAAGGCTGGGTGTTGCATATCCCCGGTCTTGCGCTGGTGCTGGCCTTGGTCTGGGCGTCGCCGATGCCGATCTGGTTGTATCTGGCGGCCTGTTACGTGGCGCTGGCGATCCTCAAGATTCGCACCTTTCTGGAGCATCAGGCCCATGTCGTGGCCCGTGGGCGCACTGTGATCATCGAAGACCGCGGGTTGCTGGCGTTTCTGTTTCTGAACAACAACCTGCATGTGGTCCACCATATGCACCCACGGGTGCCGTGGTATCGTTTGCCGGCGCTCTACCGCGCGAACGCGGCGCGGTACTTGGCGTGCAACGACGGCTATCGCTATGCGTCTTACGCACAGGTTTTTGCCCGTCACTTTTGGCGCGCCAAGGATCCGGTGGCCCATCCGCTCTGGTCCTCGCACCGCTGATCGTCAATAGAGGGGCATGACCCTCTGGATCCCGATCACCCTTGCGGCGGCGTTTTTTCAGACGCTGCGATTCATGCTCCAGCGCCAGTTGTCGTTGGGCACGTTGAGTGCGGGCGGAGCGACGCTGGCGCGGTTTTTGTATTCGGCCCCTTTGGTGGCGGTGCTGATCGTTGTTTATATGCGCGCGACAGGTCAGGTGTGGCCCGGTTTTGGTCCAACATTCTGGGTGTTTGGTGCGATTGGCGGGCTGGCGCAGATCCTGGCGACGGTTGCCACTGTAATGCTGTTCAAAGCACGCAACTTTGCGGTCGGTGTGACGTTCAAAAAGACCGAAGTCATGCAGGCCGTTTTGGTGGGCTGGGTGCTCTTGGGGGACAGTGTGAGCGGCTTTGGCTTTGCGGCGATTGGTCTGGGCCTTGTGGGCGTTTTGTTGCTGTCGGCCCCGCCCGAATTGGCCCGCTTTGACTGGCGGGGTATGGCGAACCGGTCGGTTGCTTTGGGGCTGGGGGCGGGGCTGCTCTTTGCCATCTCGGGGGTCAGTTATCGCGGCGCATCCTTGTCGCTGGGGTTGGATGATCCGCTGGCGCGAGCCGGGCTGACGTTGGCGGCGGTTACGGCGATGCAGACAGCGGCGATGCTGGTATGGTTACGCTTGCGTGATCCCGGTCAGGTCACAGCCGTATGGGGGGCACGCCGCGTGGCGGTCTGGGTCGGCTTGATGTCGATGGCAGGATCGTTTTGCTGGTTTACAGCCTTCACCTTGCAGAACGCGGCCTATGTGAACGCGGTCGGCCAGGTTGAACTGGTATTCAGTGCGATGGCGTCGGTCATTGTGTTTCGCGAAAAGATATCGGGGCGCGAGTGGTTGGGGATGGCTGTACTGCTGGGATCGATCCTGATGTTGATTGCCGTCATCTGAGGATGCCCTGTAAGGCGCAGGTGTCCTGCGCCTTAGTCAAGTGGGGCGGTGCCGCGTAGGCGTAAGAACAGGCTCTCTTCATCGTTGTTCTTGAAATAGGGCACGCTGGTGGGGGGGGTTGGGTCGCTGACGCGGGCGGCAATCTCGCTCAGCACAACTTCGGTGATAAAGGGCATGTCAAATCTGCGCACCTCGTCCAACGCGACCCATTGCAGGTGCGACAGTTCATCCGAGGCGGCGCTGAAATCGTCGAGGTCCGAGGCCAGATCATCTGCATCTATCAGGAAAAATCGCGCATCAAACCGCCGTGGCCGCCCCGGTGGGGTGAGCGCGCGAAAGACGAATTGCAGCGGTGCGGCGTGCGGGCAATGCCCGGTCGCAGCAAAGCTGCACCAGTCGGGACCGGGTGTGCCGGCCCACGCCCCCGGAATGCCAAGAACTTGGCCGGTTTCTTCAAACAACTCACGAATGGCAGCCACAGCAAGGGCGTGGCCCAGCCCTGGTGCACTGTCATCACACAGCCGGGTGTCATTGGGCGCTGACAGCGGAGTGGCAAGCGGGACATGGTGATCGCCAGCGTCAACCGCCCCACCGGGAAAGACGAATTTATTGGGCATGAACACAGCCCGCGCACCGCGCTGACCCATCAGGATCCTGGGCTGAGTCGTGCGATCGCGCAAAACGATGACGGTCGCGGCGTTACGAACTTGGGTCTTGTCGATTTGCCTGTCTGCTTCGGTATGCCCGTTTGGCGTGGTCATGCGGCCCGTCCTTTGGTTTGCTGCGGGCCTTGCGTGTCAGCCCTGACGCCTGTGCTGGCCGCTTTCGCCAAACCCACCCATTTGCCGTGCCCACTGAAAGCCGACAATGGTCCCTTTGAGCCTGGGCAAAAGATAAAGCGACAAGCCCACGCAGCCAACCGCAAAAATGGTAAACAGCACCAGCGGTTCAGGGCGCCATGTCACAAATACCCAGTGTAGCAACGGTGCCATCAGGTGCCCCACCAACAGGATGGTCAGATAAGCGGGCCCATCATCCGCGCGGTGGTGCGAGTAGTCGAGTTTGCACACAGGGCATCCGCTTGCCACCTGCAGATAGCCTTTGAGCAGCCGCCCTTGGCCACAGCGGGGGCACTTGTTGCGCCAGCCCCGCCAGAGCGCCGGGCGCACTGGATGCGGGTGACCTGCATGCCCGTGATCTGTGTGCTCGCGGCCTGTGTGATCGTGATTTGGTGCGTTTGTTTCTGACATGTGTTCGCTCGCCACTCGTCTGGACATTGCGGATCAAGGTGCCATCCATGCGCCCCTGCACAGCGAAACGGAATGGTGCAAACTGTCCTTGCGTCCCGATGTCG
>JBCCBC010000109.1:0-9049 GCA_039814435.1 Pseudomonadota bacterium | reverse complement strand
GTGATCGCGCGGGGCGTCGATCTGGTGACATGCGGTGCCGCCGCCGCCCTGTGCACCGCCCCGATCCACAAGAAAGTTCTGATTGACGGGGCAGGATTTTCGTACCCGGGCCACACTGAATACCTCGAGGCACTGACAGGGGCACCGCGCGCGGTCATGATGTTGGCCAGCGATGCCCTGCGCGTTGTGCCGACCACTATCCACATTGCGCTGTCTGACGTGCCGCGCGTGCTGACGCCCGATTTGTTGCGCGACACCATTGAGATCACGGCCCAATCCTTGCGCGATGACTTTGGCATCTCAGCCCCACGTATCGCCGTGGCGGGATTGAACCCGCATGCCGGTGAAGGTGGGGCCATGGGACGGGACGAGCTTGACTGGATCGCACCTTTGATCGCCAGGATGGCAGCGGATGGGCAGGATGTGAGCGGCCCCTGGCCCGCAGATACGATGTTTCATGTGGCAGCGCGCGCCAGCTATGACGTAGCGGTGTGCATGTACCACGATCAGGCGTTGATCCCGATCAAGACGCTGGATTTCGACCTGGGTGTGAATGTCACGCTCGGCTTGCCCATCATCAGAACGTCGCCTGACCACGGCACGGCCTTTGACATTGCAGGGCGCGGGGTTGCCAATCCCACAAGCATGATCCAAGCCATAAAACTGGCCGCGCACATGGCACAGCGATGACGCCTTCGGCGGGCATATTTGGGGAACAATGAAGCGATGAGCACGATGGATGACCTTCCTCCTTTGCGGCAAGTGATCGCTGATTATGACCTGAGTGCGCGCAAGTCGCTGGGCCAGAACTTTTTGCTGGATCTGAACCTGACCGCGAAAATTGCACGCCAGGCGGGCGACCTGAGCGGCGTGGATGTGCTTGAAATTGGGCCGGGTCCGGGCGGTTTGACCCGCGGCTTGCTGTCAGAGGGCGCGCGCAAGGTTCTTGCCATCGAAAAGGACGCGCGCTGTTTGCCCGCCCTGGCCGAGATTGCTGCCCGGTATCCCGGCCAATTGCAGGTGATTGAGGGAGATGCGCTGGACGTCGATCCCCTTACCCACTTGACCCCGCCGATCCGAGTGGCGGCCAACCTGCCTTACAATGTGGGGACAGAATTGCTGGTACGTTGGTTGACGCCCCCGACATGGCCGCCGTTCTGGCAATCCTTGACGTTGATGTTCCAGCGAGAGGTGGCCGAACGCATTGTGGCCAAGCCTGGCTCAAAAGCCTACGGACGCCTTGCTGTGCTGGCGCAATGGCGCACTGAGGCGCGCATCGCGATGAGTTTGCCGCCCGAAGCGTTCAAACCTGCCCCAAAAGTGTCGAGTGCGGTTGTCCACCTGACGGTCTTGCCCGAACCGCGATTTGCGGCGGATGCGGATGTGTTGTCACGGGTTGTAGCGATGGCGTTCAATCAACGGCGCAAGATGCTGCGCTCTGCCTTGAAAGGGCTGGCACCCGACATCGAAGACAGGTTGCGCGCGGCAGGACTGACCCCGACAGATCGCGCAGAACAGATCCCAATTGAAGGGTTCTGCGCATTGGCGCGGGTGATCAAGGATCAGTAGTTACTCTGCCGCCTCTGGCGCGCTGTCACCGTTGTTTGGTGGTGTCGCATCGGTAGCTGTCTCAGCTTTGGGGGCAGGCTCAGCTTTGGGCTTGCGCGACCGGCTGCGTGTTGATTTCGGCTTGGGTTGGCTTTCGGGGGTTTCGACCAGGCCACTGTCGCTTTGCGGCTCAACCACATCTGGCTGGGGGGCAGCCGCTGGATCAGCGTTGCTTTCCTGCTCTTGCCGTTGGGCACGCTCGCGATCGCGTTCGGCCTGACGTTCGCGGTTCTGGCGGTCTTGCTCTTCGCGACGGGCATCCATTTCGCGCTGTGCTTCGCTCAACATGCGCAGGTAGTGTTCGGCGTGCTGTTGAAAATTCTCGGTTGCAACACGGTCACCTGACAACTGGGCATCGCGGGCGAGCTGGTTGTACTTGTCGATGATTTGCTGCGGCGTACCGCGCACTTTGCCTTCGGGGCCGGAACTGTCAAACACCCGGTTGACGACGTTGCCGCCACCCCCACCGGAATTGCGGTTACGACTGCTCTTGGAGCGGGACCGTGATCTCGAAGATTTCATGAATTTGTTAAGCTCTCTGGCGTGTTTTTGATCTGCCGGGGTGCGTTGCTTGCACCTATTCCATGAATCACGGCGACTTTTGGATGAGACGCCTCACATGGGACCCCATGAACACCGCGTCTGTGCAATGAATAAGCATGCCATCGGCCCTACGACAAGGGCTAATGGAGGATTTTTCGCATTTTTGAACGGCTCATGCGGGATTTCGCGCAACCAGGACACGATCCCGCCCGTCGAGATCCGGCAATATGACGATGTTCCCCCACCCTTCAGCCTGAAAAATGGCGTGCACATCATCGCCTTGCATCCACCCCATCTCGCACAGGACGCGCCCGTTTGAGGTCAGATAACTGCCTGCCTGTGCTGCAATTTCACGGTAGGCGGACAACCCGTCGCCTTCATCTGTCAGCGCCATGCGCGGTTCGTGATCACGCAGTTCCGGGGCAACCTCGTCCATCTCGAAGGCAGCAAGATAGGGCGGATTGGACACGATCAGATCAAACCGCCCGTCAACGGGATCGAACCAGTCTCCTTGCACCACAGACGCCCTGTCAGCCACAGCGTTCAGCACAGCATTTGCACTGGCCTGCAGGCAGGCGGCTTCGCTCAGATCCACCCCGACACCGCGTGCCTGTTCCCGTTCGCCAAGCAAGGTAACAAGCAAACAACCCGATCCGGTCCCCAGATCGAGAACCCGGTCAAAGTCTTCGACCAATGCGGCCTCGATCAGAGTTTCGGATTCAGGGCGTGGATCCAGCACATCGGCGTTGATCTTGAACCGGCGACCGTAGAACTCACGCTCTCCGATCAGTTGACTGACTGGCACCCGCACAGCCCGCAGCGACACAAGATGATCGTAACGTTCCTCGATCTCGGGAGCGATATCTTCGGGGGCAATCAGAGTCACGCGCGCAGCATCAACCTGTGCGGCATGCGCCAACAAGACCCGCGCATCGCGGGCCGGATCGGGCACGCCGGCGGCACGCAGGCGCGCAGTGGCCGCAACCATCGCCTCGGCGGCTGTCATGTGCCCATCTCTGACATCAGCTTGGCTTGGGCATCGGCCGTCAGCGCGTCAATGACCTCGTCCAAATCGCCCTGCATCACCTGGTCGAGCTTATAAAGCGTCAGATTGATCCGGTGATCGGTCATGCGTCCTTGCGGAAAGTTGTAGGTGCGGATCCGCTCGGACCTATCGCCAGACCCGACTTGAGCCGCGCGATCTGCGGACCGCTCACTATCCACCCGGTGGCGTTCAAGATCATACAGACGGGCGCGCAGCACTTGCATCGCCTTGTCACGGTTGCGGTGCTGGGACTTTTCCGAACTGGTTACAACGATGCCTGTCGGCAAATGGGTGATACGCACCGCCGAGTCGGTTGTGTTCACATGCTGGCCCCCGGATCCGGAGGCGCGCATGGTATCTATACGAATATCGTTTGTGTTTATGTCTATATCAACGTCTTCGGCTTCGGGCAGCACGGCCACTGTCGCCGCCGAGGTGTGAATACGCCCACCGCTTTCGGTTGTGGGAACGCGCTGTACACGGTGCACGCCGGATTCGTACTTCAACCGGGCAAAAACGTTCTGGCCCGTGATATGAGCCACGACTTCCTTGATCCCACCAAGTTCCGTCGCCTGTTCCTCAATCACGTCCATCTTCCAGCCATGGGTTTCACAATAGCGGGCATACATCCGCAGCAAGTCAGCGGCAAACAGCGCCGCTTCGTCCCCGCCTGTGCCCGGCCGGATTTCAAGCATTGCAGGGCGCGCATCTGCTGCGTCCTTGGGCAGCAAGGCCAGTTGCAAATCAGCCTCTGCGTCAGGCAGTGCGGCCTTGAGCAGCGGCAATTCCTCTTGCGCAAGTTCGGCCATGTCGGGGTCGGACAGCATCGCTTCGGCTTCGGCAATCTGATCCGTCAAGCGCATGTAGGTGTCGATCTGGTCCACGACGGGCTTGAGGTCCGAATATTCCTTGGCAAGTGCCGCAATATCACCAGAGCCATCAGCCATAGCCGCTTCAAGATACTGAAAGCGCTGCGTGATCTGAAAAAGGCGGTCCTGCGGGATCATGACGGGGGTTTGATCCAAGGTGGGGCTTTGGTCAAGGGGCCCACTGTGCTATGCTGCCGGTATGTTACGCGCGTTTCTTCTCTCCGGTCTCGTCGCTGGCCCTGCGCTGGCGGATGTTACATCACCGTCTGGCAAAACTGTTGAGTGCTATTGCACCGACAAGGGCGGCAGCCGTATCGAACTGGGCCAAACGATTTGTCTACAAGTGGACGGACGTATGTTCATGGCGCAGTGTCAGATGTCACTGAACGTCCCGATGTGGCGCGAGGTTGAGCAAGGGTGCCTCAGCTCATCCTTGAACAGCCCGCAACACCCCCTCCAATCGTTTGCGATTGACGCCAAAATCTGACCGTCCAAACCGCAGTCGCGCATGCATCTTCAGTATGCCGTCAGCGTATTGAAGTGTGGTGTAGTCGGGAAATCCAATGGTCGCACTGCGTGTGACATAGGTGATCCGCCCCGACGCGATGGACCCTGCAACGACTTCGGTCCGTGGCAAGGCTTGCATATACGCATCCGCCGCGGCCATAACTTCAGGGTCAGCGCGGATCACACGCACCGCCCCACCGATCATGTCCGCATCTGACTGTGCAACAATTTCGGCGTGCCACTTGGGACCATCGGTTGCTCCAAGCCGGACATAGGCTGCCCACGCAACCAGCGAAACACAAATAAACACAACAAAATACACGATGATCTTCATCCCCGCCTCTTTTAACGCGCCACCATCTGTGCCGCGGATCTAGCGATAGGTCACGCCCGGCAAGATGGACAGCAATTCGAACATGAGATTTGCAGCCGTCAGCGCAGTATTGCCTGTAGTGTCATAGGGCGGCGACACCTCGACCATATCGCACCCAATCACATTTATGCCGCGCAGGGCCCGGATCAACTGCATGGCTTGCGGCGTTGTCAGACCACCGATTTCCGGCGTGCCGGTGCCGGGGGCAAAAGCAGGGTCCAGGCTGTCGATATCGTAGGTGACGTAAGTTGGCGCATCGCCGATGTCGCGGCGGATCTCGGCCCCCAGATTGCTCAGATCACGGCCCCACAGTTCAGGTGCAATGAACTGTTGAAAACCCCAGGCTGCCGCCTCGCTGAAATCCTCGGCGGTGTACCCGGTGCCGCGCAGTCCAATCTGATAGGTCTTGGCCGGCTGAATAAGCCCCTCTTCATAGGCGCGGCGAAAGACGGTGCCGTGGGTCTCACGCTCGCCAAACATCTCGTCGTTCACATCGGCATGCGCATCAATATGCACAAGGGCCACGGGGCCATGCCGTTTTGCCATTGCTCGCAAGATGGGCAAGGTGATCGAATGATCGCCGCCAATCGCCATCGGCACTGCATCAAAATTCAGGATCGCGTCGTAACTTTCCGCGATGATGCGCAGGCTGTCAGACAACGAAAACGTGTTGATCGCCAGATCACCGATATCCGCAACCTGCAGGCTGTCAAACGGGGCCGCGCCAGTTTGCAGGTTGTAGGGGCGGATCATCGAGGATTCGCTGCGCACCTGCCGTGGGCCAAACCGGGTGCCCGAGCGCCACGAGGTGCCGATATCCATCGGGATGCCCAAAACCGCCACATCCAGCTTTTGCAGCTCATTGGAAAACGGCAGACGCATGAACGTGCTCGGACCGGAAAACCGGGCCAGGTCATTGCCACTGATCGGTTGGTTCTTAGGTGCCATCGCGCAACCTCCAACCCAGCAAACAACACAGCTCGGTTGCCACATGAGCGCCAGCGATTGCAGTAGCGCCCGTGGTGTCAAACGGAGGCGACACTTCGACGACATCACCGCCCTTGATGTTGATACCCGCAAGCCCGCGCAACAGGGCAGCGGCCTGCGCCGAGGACAAGCCACCCCACACGGGCGTGCCCGTGCCCGGCGCAAACGCCGGATCAAGCCCATCGATGTCGAAACTGACATAACACGGGCGGTCGCCAACAATCTGTCGGGCGCGCTCTGCTGCGGCATGCGGCCCAATTTCGTGAAATTCGGGCGCGTCGATGATGTTCACGCCAAGTGTATCCTCATTGGTTGTGCGAATGCCGATCTGGACAGAGGTTGCGGGGTCCACGATCCCCGACTTCACGGCTTTGTAAAACATCGTTCCGTGATCCACCCGGGCCATGTCGTCATCCGGCCAGGTATCGGTGTGGGCATCGACCTGGATCAGCGAGATTGGCCCAAACTTTTCGGCATACGCCTTGAGGATCGGGAACGAGATGTAGTGATCCCCGCCCAAAACAACGCTTGGGACATCAGCCGCCAGAATGGTGCGAATGTGTGCGGTCAACGCATCGGGAAAGGCCGGGATGTTGGCGTAATCAAAGGGCATATCGCCGTAGTCGATGATGACATGCTCACTCAGCACGTCGAAGGGCCAGCCATAAGGCGCATCGGGGGCCTGCAGGCTTGACGCCTCTCGGATCGCGCGCGGACCCAACCGTGTGCCGGGGCGGTTGGTTACCGCCTGATCAAAGGGCACGCCAGTCACGGCAATGTCCACACCCGTCAGATCTTTGGTGTAGCGGCGACGCAAAAACGACGTTGCCCCGGCAAAGGTCAATTCATACGACGGCCCTCGCAGATCCTCGCGGGTAAAGGCGTGATCGATCTGTGTCTTGGCTTCTTCCAGCGCCATGGTGCGCGCGTCCTTCTTCTCTGTTCACAAAAACCGGGGGTGAGGCCAAGCGCCAGGACCCCTAGCGCGTTGGCTGCGCGATTTCGACAAGGCGCGCCAGAAAGGACGCACCGATTGGGGCAATATCATCATTGAAATTGTATTTCGGGTGATGCACCCCCGCCCCTTCGCCTTGCCCCAGCATCAGATACGCCCCTGGCCGCGCTTCAAGCATGTAGGAAAAGTCTTCGGCCCCCATGACGGGTGTGATCGCGTCATTCACCGCTGATGGACCTGCCACATCGGCGGCGACGTCCACTGCAAAAGCAGCCTTTTGGGCGTCATTGACGGTTGGTGGATAGCCAAACTCGAATTCCAACGCCGCATCGCAGCCATAGGCCGCCGCCTGCCCGGCGACAATTTCTTCCATCCGGCGCACAACCATCGCCTGCACCTCTTTGTCAAAGGTGCGCACGGTGCCGTTGATATAGGCGCTTTCCGGGATCACGTTGTCGGTTGTGCCCGTGTGGATCTGCGTGGTCGAAATGACCAGCGACCCGGCGGTATTGTGGTTGCGGCTGACGATGGTTTGCAGGGCGGTGACGATGCCGCAGGCCGCAACAACCGGGTCAACACAATCATAAGGTCGCGCGCCATGCCCTCCCTTGCCAGTCACATGAATGTGGAAGGTGTCTGCCGCCGCCATGATGGGGCCAGCCGTGGTGTGAAACGTCCCAAACTCCTTGCCCGGTGAATTGTGGATCGCATAGACCTCGCCAATCTGGAACTGGTCCATGATACCTTCCTGAACCATGACCTCACCGCCGCCGCCGGCCTCTTCCGCCGGTTGAAAAATAAGCGCGACGCGGCCTGCAAAGTTGCGTGTCTCGGACAGATACTGCGCGGCACCCAACAGCATGGCTGTGTGACCATCATGGCCGCAGGCATGCATCTGTCCCGGATGGGTCGAGGCATATGCGACCCCGGTTTCCTCGGTGATTGGCAAGGCATCAAAATCAGCGCGCAACCCGATGGTGGGGCCATCCCCCTGCCCGTTTACAATCGCGACAATGCCGGTCTGCGCGATGCCATCATGGATCTCGTCGACCCCAATTTCTTGCAAGCGTTCCTTGATAAAGGCCGACGTCTTCGGGCAATCAAAGGACAGTTCCGGAATTGTGTGCAGGTGTTGGCGCCACTGTGCCATTTGCGGCCCCAAATCTCCGATGCGGTTGATAATCGCCATGTCTGGACTCCTGATTGTGGGATGCGTCACGATGCGTCACATGGCACCAAACCCGAAACAACACGAGGCTGCAATGGGCGCACATCAAAAAGATGACCTGATCCACGATCAAAGCGCAGGGATTGAACGATTGCTCGAAATCATGCGGCGTTTGCGCGACCCTGACACCGGCTGCCCATGGGACATCGAACAGACATTTGAAACCATCGCCCCCTACACAATCGAAGAAGCCTACGAGGTCGCAGATGCGATCGAGCGGCAAGACTGGCCCGACCTCGAAGGTGAGTTGGGCGATCTATTGCTGCAATCGGTTTACCACACGGCGATTGGGCAAGAGGCCGGTCATTTCAGCTTTCAATCCGTGGTCACCAACATCTCTGACAAGAT
The DNA here is from genome assembly GCA_039814435.1 of Pseudomonadota bacterium. GTDB lineage: Bacteria > Pseudomonadota > Alphaproteobacteria > Rhodobacterales > Rhodobacteraceae > Tateyamaria. Next base: position 586 of record JBCCBC010000109.1, on the reverse strand, counting down.
GGTGGCACGTCATCCGCATGTGTTCGGTCACGAAAGCCGGGACAAATCGGCCGAGCAGCAAACGCGCGACTGGGAGGCGATCAAAGCAGCCGAGCGCGCGGGCAAAGCGCAAGGTGGGACACTTGACGGTGTGGCAATGAACCTGCCCGCACTGCTGCGCGCGGTGAAACTGCAAAAGCGCGCTGCGCGTGTTGGGTTTGACTGGCCAGACACCAGTTTCGTTCTGGACAAGATGCAGGAAGAAGCCGCTGAACTTGTCGCCGCGCGCGACACACTCAGCCAAGATGACATGATAGATGAAATGGGTGATTTGCTGTTTGTGGCCGCAAACCTCGCCCGTCACCTCAATATCGACCCAGAAGAGGCGCTGCGCCGCACGAACGCCAAGTTCACACGGCGGTTTGCAGCCATCGAAACTGCGTTAGCCTCAAAAGGCAAGCGCCCGGAAGACAGCACGCTCGAAGAGATGGATACCTTGTGGGACGCCGCGAAGCTGACCGAAAAAAGCTAGCCAAACGTGACACCGTGCATCCATTCAATCTGCTTGAGGTCCGACGCATAGCGCGCTGATAATTCTTCGGTTTCC
>JBCCBC010000012.1:0-20660 GCA_039814435.1 Pseudomonadota bacterium | reverse complement strand
TCCTGGAACGGCAACGCTCACCATGCCGATCCGTCCTGACATGTTGAACGGTCATGGGATTTGCCATGGGGGGATGATCTTTGCCCTGGCGGACAGCGCGTTTGCCTTTGCCTGCAACACCTACAACGCGCTCACTGTCGCGCAGTCCAACCAGATCACCTATCTGGCCCCGGGCAAGGCAGGCGACGTTTTGACCGCAACCGCGTGCGAAGTTGCACGCCAAGGCCGCTCCGGCACCTACGACGTCACCGTCACTGCCAGCGATGGGTCCGCCATTGCCCTGTTCCGCGGCCTGTCCCGCACCCTCAAAGGTCAGCATTTCGACGAGGACACCTCATGAAAGATCTCACACCCGCGCCATCCACGCTGGATCCAATCGAAACCGCCAGCCGTGACGAGATTGAGGCGGTGCAGCTTACCCGTCTGAAATGGTCGCTTGCCCACGCCTATTCCAATGTTGCGCACTATCGGGCCGCCTTTGACGCGGTGGGTGTGCATCCGGATGATCTGACATGTCTGGCTGATCTGGCCAAGTTCCCCCTCACCGTCAAACAGGACCTGCGCGACAACTATCCGTTTGGCATGTTTGCCGTGCCGCAAGGCGATGTAAAACGGATCCATGCCTCGTCCGGGACAACCGGCCAGCCAACCGTCGTTGGGTACACCGAAAAAGACCTGGAGAACTGGGGGGCTGTTGTTGCGCGATCCTTGCGCGCTGCAGGTCTGCAGCCGGGCGATCTGTTGCACAATGCCTACGGCTATGGGCTGTTTACCGGCGGGCTGGGCATTCATCTGGGCGCAGATGCGCTTGGTCTGTCGACGGTCCCGATCTCGGGTGGGATGACCCCGCGCCAGGTGCGGCTGATCGAGGATTTCAAGCCCAAAGGCATCACGGTGACCCCGTCTTATGCCCTGTCCATTCTGGATGAGTTTGCCGCACAGGGCATTGATCCGCGCGCCGCCTCGCTTGAGGTCGGTATCTTTGGCGCGGAACCCTGGACGAACGCCATGCGCCACGAAATCGAAGAGGCGTTCGACATGCACGCTGTCGATATCTACGGTCTGAGCGAGGTGATGGGCCCCGGCGTATCGATGGAATGCGTAGAGTCCAAAGACGGGCTGCACATCTGGGAAGACCACTTTTACCCCGAAATCATAGACCCCGAAACCGGCCTGCCCGTCGCAGACGGAGAGATGGGCGAGCTGGTCTTTACCTCCCTCACCAAAGAGGCGTTTCCGATCATCCGCTACCGCACCCGCGATCTGACCCGCCTGTTGCCCGGCACGGCCCGGTCGATGCGCCGGATGGAAAAGGTCACCGGGCGCAGCGACGACATGATCATTCTGCGCGGCGTCAATGTCTTTCCCACGCAAATCGAAGAATGCCTGATGGCCGTTCCCGGCCTCGCCCCGCATTTTCAGATCGAATTGTCCAAACCGGACCGTATGGATCAGATGCGCATTTTGTGCGAAGCGTCAGATGGATCACGTGACCGCGCGGCCTGTGCTGCGGCCCTTACTGGTCAGATCAAGCAGACCATAGGCATCAGTGTGACGGTGGATGTGGGCGATGCGGGTAGCGTTGCGCGATCGCAGGGCAAGGCCGTGCGCATCATCGACACCCGCCCTTAGGCGACTGGAGCCTCACGCCACCCGCTTTCCGCTGTGCCACGTCCCGTTCAGGACAGGCACCCCGTTTTGCACCCCGAATTGGATGATGTCTGCACGCAAACCTGCGCGCAACGCCCCGCGATCCTCAAGACCCACGGACCGCGCAGGGTTGGCCGTAACCGTCGCTATACCGCGTGCCATGTCCTGCCAGGTATCGGCCAACTGCACCGCCCCCATCAATAGGCTTGCAGGCACATAGTCGGACGACAGGATATCGAGCCGATTGACCTGGGCCAGGTCGAGCGCCGCCACGTTGCCCGAATGTGACCCCCCACGCACCACATTTGGGGCCCCCATGATCGTGGCAATTCCGTTGGCATGGCACGCGTCTGCGGCCGCGTGGGTGGTGGGAAACTCTGCCAGCCGAACCCCGTAATTGTGGCTGGTCTGAACATGATCCGGCGTTGTGTCATCATGGCTGGCCAGCGTCGCCCCATACCGATTTGCCGCCGCCACGGTTGCGGCCTCGTGCGATGTGCCAAGCTTCGCCTGCAAGCCGCGCAGGAAGGTGACGTACCCATCAAACTTTTTCTCGTCCATGCCATGCTTGCCGCAGACATAGTCCTTGTACTTGCCCATATCCGTGAACTGCCGCTGACCGGGCGTGTGATCCATCATCGAAACGATCCCGACGCGATCCACCTCGCCGAACTCTTCCAATTCCTCGATCAGGGTTTCCGAACACATCTCGGCCCGCAGGTGGATCATGTGGCTGATCCGCAGCGCGCCGGCATCCCGCATCGACAGGATTTCATTGGCCATCTGGCGCGCGTATTTCTTGTAGCTGCCATCCGACAGGATCGACCCAACCCGGATCGCGTCAAAAACGGTGGTGATCCCGGTGCCTGCCAATTCGCGGTCATGGGCCACGATGGCCGCGTGGTGCGGCCAGTCGACCTTGGGCCGGGGTGACATGTGCCGTTCAAGATTGTCGGTGTGCAGCTCAATCAGGCCGGGGGCCACAAAATTTTGCCCCACGTCCATGGCCGCAGGGACAGCCGTTGTGCCGGTATCGATGTCCGCGATGTGCCCGTCGCGGATGTGGAGCGTTCCCTGCACCACGCTGTCTTCCAAGACCAGGCGGGCATTTGTCAGTGTCATCTCTTGGGTCATATCAGGGCCACGCGGTTTCTGGTCAGGCAGGGGTGGAAAGAGGTGTGAGCGGTTCGTAACTTGGATAGAGGGCCGCATGGGTGGCTGCGATCGCGTCTTGCAGCGTGCCCGCGTTGTCGATTTCGATCGCTTGCACTGACGTTGGCATATCGAACGTCGCGCGCGCCAAGCGACGGGTGATTTCGGCGCTGTCTTCGCGCCCGCGCGCGGTCAGCCGTGCCGCCAGAACCGATGCCGGGGCAGTCAGCAGAACAACGATCACCTGATCAAAGCGGTCCTGCGCGCCCTTCAGAACACCGCGCGACAGATTGGCCACCACATCGCGCCCCTCGGCCAGAACATCGTCGACCGAGGCCGGGATCCCGTAACTTAGCCCATGCGCCGCCCACCACAGGGCGAATTGCCCGTCTGTGACCCGCGCCTCGAACTCAGTCTCTGACACGCCGTCAAATGCCTCCCCTCCGGCGTCGGAGGGGCGCGAAATGACACGTCGCGCCAGCGCGATGCGCGGCTCGAGGGCTGCCAGCCCCTCCATCACGCTGTCTTTGCCGACCCCCGAAGGCCCGACAACGGCGATGAACCGACCCGTCACGCGGCGACCTGTGGGGTAAAGGCTGTAACATCGACGCTGCGCTCGCAAATGGCGTCGCGCGCCGCCTGATCGTGAAAGATCCCGACGATGGCGGCCCCGCGTGCCTTGGCCTCTGTGATCATGGCGAGCACCGTTTCGCGATTGGTTGGATCAAGGCTGGCGGTGGGTTCATCCAGCAGCAGTGCCGGATAGGGAAAGGCGAACCCGCGCGCGATATTGACCCGTTGCTGTTCGCCGCCCGAGAAGGTTGTGGGGCTGAGCGACCAAAGCCGTTGCGGGATGTTGAGCCGTGTGAGCAGCACCTTGGCCTGCGCATGCGCGTCGGCCCGGTCCGTGCCGGTATGGAGCAGCGGTTCGGCCACCACATCCAGTGTCGCCACGCGCGGGACGACCCGCAGGAACTGACTGACATACCCAAGCGTATGCTTGCGCAGCGCGATCACCTCGCGCGGGGTGGCGCTGGCCACATCCAAGTCGCCCACCATGATCCGCCCGGACGCTGTCAGGTAATTGCCGTAGATCATGCGCATCAGGGTGGATTTGCCCGCACCCGAGGCCCCGATCAGCGCGACGCATTCGCCCGCAGCGACTGTAAGGGACGCGTCCTCCATCACCGGGATTTGGGCGGCTCCCTGATTGTGGAGCACGAAGGACTTGGACACGTTTTCGACTGAAATCATCTGTTCACACCTGCAAAACCGAAGACACAAGAAGCTGCGTATAACCGTGCTGGGGATCGTCCAGCACCTGATCCGTCAGCCCGGTTTCGACCACGTGCCCGTCCTTCATCACCATCAGCCGGTCCGCCAACAGACGCACAACAGCCAGGTCGTGGGTGACGATGATCGCGCTGAGGTTCATCTCGCGCACAAGGCCGCGCAACAGGTCGAGCAGGCGCGCCTGAACGCTGACGTCCAGCCCGCCGGTGGGTTCGTCCATGAACACCAGCCGCGGCCCCGTGACCAGATTGCGCGCGATTTGCAGGCGCTGCTGCATCCCCCCCGAAAAGGCGGTGGGGCGATCATCGATCCGGTCCTCTGCAATCTCGACCCGGTCCAGCCAGTCGATGGCTTTGCCGCGGATGTCACCGTAGTGGCGCGCGTTCACCGCCATCAGCCGTTCGCCGACGTTCCCGCCTGCGCTGACATTCATGCGCAGCCCGTCCCGCGCATGCTGGTGGACAAAGGCCCAATCGGTGCGCCCCAGCATCCGCCGTTCGGGTTCGGACATGGTGACCGTATCGCGCAGACCATCCGCCCGCGTATCGAACCGCACGGCCCCTGTGTCGGGCGGCGTGTGCCCCGCCAGACAGTTCAGCAGTGTGGACTTGCCCGACCCGCTTTCGCCAACGATGCCCATGACTTCGCCTGCATAAAGATCAAAGGACACATCCGCGCATCCGACCCGGGCCCCATAGAATTTTGAGACGGCATCAACCTGCAGCAGAGGGGTCATGCCACGTCCTCCGCATAAGGGACGCCGAAGGCCCCGACACACCCCGCACGCCGACGCCCGGCGCAATAGTCCGTGTCTGAGCACATGAACATCCGCCCCCCTGCATCATCCACGATCAACTCGTCCAGATAGCTGTCTGCCGCCCCGCACAACCCGCAGGCAGTGTCCGCCTTGGTCGCCTGAAACGGGTAATCGTCAAAGTCGAGGCTGACGACCTGCGTGTAAGGTGGGATCGCGTAAATCCGCTGTTCACGCCCGGCCCCGAACAGTTGGATTGCCGACATCTCCAGCTTGGGGTTGTCGAATTTCGGGATCGGGGACGGGTCCATCACATAGCGCCCCTCGACCTTGACCGGATAGGCGTAGGAGGTCGAGATATCGCCGTGCTTGCTGATATCTTCGTAGAGTTTGACGTGCATCAGCCCGTATTCTTCGAGGCTGTGCATTTTGCGGGTCTCCACCTCGGACGGTTCGAGAAAGCGCAAGGGTTCGGGGATCGGCACCTGATAGACGAGGATCTGATCTGGGCGCAGGTCCTGTTCGGGGATGCGGTGGCGGGTCTGGATGACGGTCGCCTGCGACGTCGCATCGGTCACGGCCACATCCGCGGTCTTTTGGAAAAACCGCCGGATCGAGACGGCATTGGTGGTGTCATCCGCGCCCTGATCGATCACTTTCAGCGTGTCGTCAGGCGTCAGCACGGCGGCAGACACCTGCACACCGCCCGTGCCCCAGCCGTAGGGCATGGGCATCTCGCGGCTGGCAAAGGGCACCTGATAGCCGGGGATCGCCAGACCCTTGAGCAGGGCACGGCGGATCATCCGCTTGGTTTGTTCGTCCAGATAGGCAAAGTTGTAATCAGACATGGAACCAAGGACCCTTTGCAGGATGACGTTTGTTGAAGTTGTGATCGGAGTGGGCATTGCCCTGGCGGTTATCACCGGTGCGGTGCTGTTTGCCCTGTGGCCGCGGCGCGGATTTGGGCCCCGTCGCCACGATGTGCGTGGCAATGGCGACCACACGGATGGTCATCTCAGATCGCGCGATGACAGCTTTGGCGGGGACGCAGGCGGTGGCGATGGAGGCGACTGAGGTCATTCTGCCGCCTCTTGATGCATGTCCGTTTGGGCCGCTTGCGCCTCGCGGCGCAGTTTGCGGATCAGCTCCAATTCGGATTGGAAATCCACGTAGTGGGGCAGTTTGATGTGTTCCAGAAAGCCTGTCGCCTGGATGTTGTCGGAGTGATAGAGCACGAATTCTTCGTCTTGCGCCGGTACGCCGAGATTATCCTGCCCCAACTCTTTCCACCGCAGGGCCCGGTCAACCAGAGCCATTGAAATCGCCTTGCGCTCGGTCATGCCGAACACCAGCCCGTAACCGCGCGTGAATTGCGGCGGTTGCGTTTTTGAACCGTCAAATTTGTTCACCGTCTCGCATTCGGTCACGGTGATCTCACCGATATCGATGGAAAACCCCAACTCAGGGATCTCTAGTTCAACATCGACCGTGCCGATCCGCAGCTCTGCCACAAACGCATGCGTATTGGCGTAGCCACGTTGCGTTGAATAGGCCATGCCAAGGATAAACCCCTCGTCCCCGCGGGTCAGGGATTGCAGGCGCAAGGCGCGGGAGGCAGGTAATTCGAGTGGTTCGCGGGTCAAATCCCCCGGAGCCTCGTCGCTGGCGCCCTCGTGCTGCATCAGGTTTTCCTGTTCGAGGAAAGACATGATGTGCGGTGTGGGCGCTGTGGGCGCGACGCTTTGGGGCACTTTGCCCACCTCGCCATCGGCGGCGAGTTTGAAGTCGAGCAATCGGTGTGTGTAATCGAATGTCGGCCCCAGAACCTGCCCACCCGGCGCATCCTTGAACGTCGCAGATACGCGCCGGTCACAGGCCATGGCATCCGTGTCGATCGGGCTGGACCCGCCAAAGCGGGGCAGCGTCGTGCGATACGCACGGATCAGAAAGATCGCCTCGATCAGATCTCCGCGTGCTTGTTTGATCGCCAGCGCGGCGAGGTCAGGATCATAAAGCGACCCTTCGGCCATCACCCGGTTGACCGCGAGGCTGAGTTGTTCGCGGATCTGTGCCACGCTCAGTTCGGCGACGCCGACATCGCCGCGCCGCTCTTCGGCCAGCCACGCGTGGGCGTTGTCGATGGCGCGCTCGCCGCCCTTGACTGCGACATACATCAGCTGACCCTCGTGGTGCGGGGCAAACCAGCGATACGGTTGCCGGATGTGAAAAAGAAATCGAGGCCCATTGGAAACTGCGCCGCATTGGTTTGGAACGTGTCCGTCTCGGGCAATGACAAATGTGCAGTGTCCTTGATCCCCGGCCCGCGCAAGGTGGCCCCCGCATTTTCGAGCATTGGCAGTTCCACGATCAGTGTCGTCGAACGGTCGGGATATTCCGGCGTGCCCAGATTGAAGTTTTGCGCGTCGAGGTCCGCCCAATCACCCAGCGCGAACATGGCCCGTTCCGCAGCAACTATCGGAGCACCGGTGTGGAATGTGATCCAGCCCTGAACCTGGGGGATGTTCAACGCGGCCCCGAGATAGAGGGGCGTTTCAGGGTCACACAAGGTCAGGATCAGCACGCCCGCCGCAACCGACAGCGGCGCGGGCGGCTGCGCACCTGCCACCTCGCGGATATCGCCGGGCCGCGCCATCGCCGTCATAATCGCACGAAACGCGTGTGCGGCGTCTTGGGGGCCTTTGACAAAGCCACCTTCGAGCATCTGTGCCTCCATCAGTCTTCCCCTCTGACCATGGTGAAAAAGTCGACCTTTGTGGCAGCAGCCTTGGCGGCGCGGGTGGCTTTGGCGGCCGCCATGCCTGTGCGCAGTGGTTCCAGAATTGTCTGTTCGATCTTGTCGCCCGCGTCGGTTTGCATCAGGGCGTCTATCAGTGCCGCTTGGGTCGCGTGATCCTTGCTGCGCCCCTGAACATAGCCGTGCCCGACGGTGCCGCAGTCCAATTTGACTGAACACCGTGTCACCGTCATTTCCCCCAGATTGAATGGCGCACCAACCGCACCCGCCCGTCCGCGCACCATGACCCCCCCGATCTCGGGCGCGCGCAGGATGGTGTGGGGCGGCGTTGCCCGCGCGCTCCACAGGTCTGCGACCACCTTTGCATCGGCCTTGGCCAGCAGGCTCATCCACGCTTTGCGCGCAGAGTGGTCATCGGTAGGTTCTGTTGGGTGCATGGACATGTAGACATCTTTGGCAAATACTATACAACTAGACAAATCATAGAGCGACCCGGCCTCCGCGCCAAGCCCTACATTGTGAAACTTTGGTGACGCCGTGCCCCGAACAGCGATCTGGAAGGCCATTTGCGACACGTTGCGGCGTGACATAGTGAACGGCCACTACCTGCAGGGTGACAAACTGCCGACCGAGGCGGCACTCGCAACGCGCTTTTCCGTCAACCGCCATACGGTCCGTCACGCGCTTCGGGTTTTGGCAGACGAAGGGATGGTGCATCCACGCCGCGGTTCGGGTGTGTTTGTTGCTTCTGTTGCGACGGACTACCCGATTGGTCGGCGGGTGCGCTATCACCAGAACCTGCGCGCCGCGGGCCGGGTGCCGGCCAAGGAAATCCTGCAACTGCAGACCCGCCCGGGGGATCAGCGCGAATGTGATGCGTTGGAGTTGGAGCCCGGCACCTTGGTGCATGTCTACGAAGGGTTGTCGCTGGCCGATGAGCAGCCCATCGCCCTGTTCCGCAGTGTGTTCCCCGCGCTGCGTTTTCCGGCCCTTTTGAAGGACCTCGAAGAAACCCGATCCGTTTCGCAGGCGCTGACCCGGTCCGGTATCCCCGATTTTACGCGCGCCTCGACCCGGTTGAACGCAAAGCTTGCCACGGCCACGCAAGCGGTTCAGTTGCGCATTTCCGAAGGGGCCCCGATCTTGCGATCTATCGGGATCAATGTGGACGGTGGCGGTGTCCCTATCGAATACGGGCGCACATGGTTTTCGGGCGACCGCGTGACGCTGACCCTCGCAGATCCCGAGGACTAGCTATACCGCTCAAGAAATGCCTCGGCCTGGAGCGTGCGAAAGTCATCGAGCGCCGCGCGCAGGCGGTCGTGATCCCAATCCCACCACGCAAGGTCCATCATCCGCCTGGCAATCTCTGGCGCATAGCGTGCCCGCAATGGCACGGCGGGAATGCCTGCAACGATCACGTAGGGTGCCACGTCTTTGGTCACGATGGCCCCGCCCGCGATAACCGCCCCGTGGCCTATCGTGACCTCTGGCCGGATTTGCGCGCCATGCCCGATCCACGTGTCGTGCCCTATGGTCGCCCGCCGTGTTTGACGGTGTGCAAACCACGCCGCATCGTGGGCCGCATCGTCAAAATAGTCGGCTGATCGGTAGTGGAAGTGGTGTTGGCTGGCCTTGTCCATCGGGTGATCGGTGGCCCCGATCCGGACGTAGCTGGCGATGTTTGAGAATTTCCCGATCCTTGCATTGGCAATATCCGCATAGCGGTCGCAATAGGAATAGTCGCCGATGCTGCAATGCGCGATACGCGAGCCGCGGCCAATCTCGACATATCTGCCAAACGCGGTGTCATCCGTCACATCGCAGTCGGGGTGAATGAACGGGGCATGGGCCGTCAATCGCGCCACGTCAGTGCCCACCGTCGTCACCGGTGATCAGCTTGCGCCGCAGCCAGCCCGAAAATGTGTCCATTGCCATCACCATGATCACGATAAGGACGATGTAATATGTGACCTCTTCCCAGTCCTTTTGCGTGATGATCGCCTGGGTCAGCAACAGCCCGATGCCACCCCCGGTGATCGCCCCGATAATCGTGGCGGACCGCGTGTTGGATTCCAGATAATAAAGGATCTGGCTGAGCAGCACAGGCGTCAGCTGTGGGATCACCCCAAAACGGTAGCGTTGCAGTGGTTTCGCCCCGGTTGAGCTGATCCCCTCGATCTGTTTGTCGTCCACGTTTTCGAGCGCCTCTGAGAACATCTTGCCAAAAGACCCGGTATCGGTGAGCAGGATCGCCAGCGACCCGGTCAACGGCCCCGGCCCAAAGGCGCGTGACAGAACGATCGTCCAGATCAGCCCGTCAACACCGCGTAGAAAGTCGAACACGCGCCGCGCCACGAACCGCAAACTGCCCAGAGGGGTAAAATTCTTGGCCGCCAGAAACGCAAGCGGCAGCGCGATGATGGCCGCACCGAACGTGCCCAGGAACGCCATCAGAACCGTTTCGACCAGCGCCCAGGCCACATCACCGTGCCGCCACATCTTGTTGGTCCAAAAGTCCTGCCAGATCGCACCGGCCTCACCGCTTATCGCGCGGCTGACCACCTCGCCGACGCTCAGGCCGTGATAGGGGCTGTCGAGGGTGAAAAAGAACAACTCCCACCCGAACGCATAGCGAAACACCTCAGACCGGTTGCGCGTGATCGACAGGCGGCCCGCATCCGTGGTGATCGCCAGCCGGTTTTTGGAGGCGTTGATAAAGTCGGGCACCTCGTCCGTCGGCAAAACCGCGTTCACGCCAGACCGCCCGGGCGTGGCCGTGATCAGCCCGTAGCCGGGGATATCATAACTGACCTGTTCACCGAGCGTGATGATGTGCCCGTCACCCAGATCGACGATGACATCCTCGCCCAGGGTCACCCAATCGGGGCTGGCGCCAGGGGCATAGCGCCCCTTGCGCTCGCCCTCGATGGCGATCTCGACCTCGCCCGACCGGTTGTCGCGGCTGACATGGGTTTTGTGGCTGTAGGTGTCCGCCACGAGGGTGCGGGCATTGTTGACGTTAATCCGGTCGGCAAGGCCCGCGATGTCAAAGGCAAAGAAAATATAGGCGAAATAGGCCAGGATCAGGCCCGGTATCGCAAAAGAGTGCAGCCGTTTGCGGCGCAGGCCCGCGCTGGCCTGCATATGCAGCGTTGCGTCGCTCATCTGTGCACCTCTCCGAGGTTTGCGCCATGGGTCAGGCGATTGCGCAGCACGCTGGACAGTTGATCCACGATCACGATGGTGCCGAACAGAAGGATAAAGATGGCCGCCGCCTCGTCGAACTTGCCCTGTCCCCAACTCATCGTGTTGCGCAGGTCATAGCCGATGCCGCCTGCCCCAACGAAGCCCAGGATCGCAGAGGCGCGGATGTTGATTTCAAAGCGCAGTAACGCATAGCTGAGGTAGTTGGGCGCGACCTGTGGCACGACGCCCAGCCACATCCGCTGCGTCCAGTTGGCCCCGACAGATTCGAGCCCTTCGACTGGTTTCAGGGATGCGTTTTCGTTCACTTCGGAAAACAGTTTGCCCAAGGCCCCGACCGTATGCAGCGCGATGGCGATCATCGCAGGCACCGGGCCACCCCCCAGAAGAAAGATCAGGATCAGCGCAATCACGATCTCGGGCACCGCGCGCAGGATATCAAGCACGCGGCGCAGCGGGCCGACAAGCCAGGGCACAGGCGCCAGCCCGCGCGTCACCCAAAGTGACATCACAAGCCCAATGATGGCCCCAAGCAGCGTGGAAGCAGCGGCAATATTGATGGTTTCGATCAGCGAGGGCAGATATTTCAACAAGTAGCCCGGCAGCAGATGCGCCCGCTCCACCGCCTCGCCCACCACATCGGCGGGAAAGTCAAAAACGTTGCCAAGCCCATCCCAGAACCCGCCCGCATTGCGGTTATCCGCGGTCTGAAACCCCGACAGCATCAGCGCCACAAAGATGATCAGCAGGATCATGTTCATGACCCGTTTGGATCGGCGCTGCGCCAGGTAGGTGCGTTTGATGTCGTACGACTGCCCTATGGCACCCAAGGTGTCCGTCATGCCCGATCTCCGAAACAAATTGCAGGCCCCCGAAACCGGACGGGAGCCTGCGACACGTCAAAAAATGGCTTTAGTTGGATTTCGCTTTGCGCGCTTCGACGATGGAGACATAGGCCTCGTGTGTGATCGGATCGAAGCCCAGGCTGTCGCCTGCGGCAACGCCATATGCACAATCGGCATCGGCCTCGTGCAGGCCGTCAACCAGCGCCGTCATCGTTTCCTTGACATCCGCCGGCAGGGTGGTGCGCAACACAACGGGACCTTCCGGGATCGGGGCCGAGCGCCAGATTTCGACCAGGTCGTTCATGTCGACGAGACCCGCATCAACAGCCTTGCGCAGCGCGCCCGAGTTAAAGCCGTCTTCCCAGTTGCCCTGTCCGTCAGCCCAGGTCACGCCGCCGTCAATGTCGCCGTTGTTGACCGCGACAATTGTCTGTTCATGGCCACCGGTAAACTTGACCTCACCAAAGTAGTCGCCGGACTCCATGGTCACCCCGTCTTTGTACTGCGGGATCTCGATGGAGGGGATCAGATAGCCAGAGGTGGAGTTTGGATCGCCAAAGCCGAACACTTTGCCTTGCATCGCGTCGATGCTGTCGATGCCCGCGTCTTTGCGCGCGAACCCGATGGAGTGGTAGCCGTAAGAGCCATCAAGGTTGATCTTGACCAGAACAGGTTCGACCGCGTCGGCGTCCTGAATGTGAACGGCGGCGTAAGACGACGCGCCCAGCCATGCCATGTCGAGTGTGCCGCCCAGCAGGCCCTGGATCACGCCGTTATAGTCGGCGGGGGCAAACAGCTTGGTTTCAACGCCCAGTGCTTCTTGGGTGTAGGCGCGCAGGCACTCGTTGGAGTTCAGGCGGTCCTGGGCGTTCTCACCGCCCAGGATGCCGATCCGGAATTCGGAAATCGCGTGGCCGTCGGCCAGCGCCGCGCTTGTCAAAGCTGTTGTCGCAAGGGCGGCAGCAATCAGTTTTTTCATTCTATTGTCTCTCTTTGTTGGACAGCCCCGGACCGGGACCAAGGGTTGAGAAGGGTCAGGCCGTGACCGAGGCGTCCGCGTGCGGCCCCCTGGGCAACGTTTCGATCTGGGTGGAAGTCGCGCTTTCGGAAAAGCTGGCATCGGCCCCGTAGATGTCGCGGGCAACGCCGGTCGTGAGTTGTTCGGGCGTGCCGTCAAAAACGATGCGCCCGTCGCGCATGCCGATCACGCGGTCACAGAAGCGGCGGGCCGTATCCAGCGTGTGCAGGTTGGCGATCACCATGCGCCCATCTTCTTCGTGAATGTCGCGCAGGGACTGCATCACGATCTGGGCATTCATGGGGTCAAGCGAGGCGATGGGTTCGTCCGCCAGAATGATCTGCGGGTCCTGCATCAGCGCCCGCGCAATCGCCACCCGCTGCTGTTGGCCACCCGACAGCGCCTCGGCCCGTTTTGGTGCGTGTTCTGCAATGCCAAGGCGGTCCAGAATATCGATGGCCGTCGTCACATCCGCATCGGGAAAGATGTTGAACATCGTTGCAAAGGTGGAGCGGCGGTTCAGCGTGCCGTGCAGCACGTTGGATACAACATCCAGGCGCGGCACGAGGTTGAACTGCTGAAAGATCATCGCGCATTGCGATTGCCAAACGCGCTTGTCCGCACCCTTGAGTGATGTGACGTCACGGCCGGCAAACATGATCTGGCCAGAGGTGGCGTCGGTCAGCCGGTTCAGCATCCGCAGCAGCGTGGATTTACCCGCACCCGAGCGCCCGATGATCCCGATCATCGCGGGTTTGTCGACGTCGATACTGGCGCGCTCAACAGCCGTGTTCGCGCCAAAGGCCTTGGTCAGTTCCGTGATGGACAGCATTCACACACCCCATAATTTGGGGTGCTGTATCCGTTTGGGCGGATTCATTTTCGTGTCGTTTTTGTAATAGTTTTGCGACAGACCACAGGATGTTGTGTGGATAAATCCAGAGTTGTCTACGTCATCCTTGGATTTGTCGCGTCAGGGCCGAAACACCGGGTTTGTCCACGCACGCTTGCCCGCCCGGTCAATGACCGCAAGCCGCATCCAGGGGCTGTGCGCAACGCGTCCCAGATCGAAAGTGCCGCGCGTTATGCTTTGCCCGTGATGCCCGATTGAGGCTGATCCCGCCCCCAAGATCACGATCGTCGCCGCAGCGGAACACTCGACATGCACGCTGGTCTCGTCCCACACCACATTGTGGATTTCGGGGCCGGTGCTTGCGTAATGCTGTCCCGCCTTGAGAGCCGCAAGAAGGGCGCCCGGATCATTGGCTTCTGCCTTGACCATCACCCACCCACCAAAGTGATCCGGTTCCGTAAAATGGGCATCATCCGTTGCGCACAGCGTTAGGGACCGCCCCTCGTTCAGCAAATGATCGAGGGTTGCGAACCCATGTGCGCGGTCAGCGGCAACGGCGCAGCCGTGGTTATAGACTTCGACCGCATGCGCCGCCGTGATCGAGCGGGCATCGTCCATCGTCAACCCCGACCACTCCGGGTGGGCGATGGCCACAAAGGCCCCGGCATCGCGGGCCCGTTGCGCCAATTCCGGCCCCGTTTCCTGACCCTGCACCGGCTTAAAGTCCGGCGTGTGGGACGGCGCAAAATCTGCCGGTAGTCCAACCGCGAGGATGTGCCACAACTCTCCGTTCTCCATCGCGCCAGAGTGCAGTTCAGCCCCCAGAATGGTTGTGAAGTCATCATCGCGGAACGGTACCGTGTCAGCGATTGGATAATCGTAATGCCCGATGAAATGGTCTGTCAGCGCAATAAAATCGTACCCTTCGGCCTTGTAGCGGCGGCACACTTCGACCGGGTCAAGCACACCGTCCGACAGGTTGGAATGCGTGTGTATGTTGCCGCGCCAGAAACGTCCTGGGGTGGCAAAGGCGGGATCAATCATGCGGGACCTCAGGGGTTGGACGGCGTGTTCACACCCTTATAGGCGCATGGATGGCGTGTGGCTGTCAAAGTCATTATCGTCGATGGTCTGGTCAGATCCGGACAGGTCGGATACCCGCGCTTACGCAAAACTGCCCTGACAAAACCACCCGGGCGACATGCCCCCCCCATGCGCGTAAAACAGCCACAGACGCTGGCCATCTGTTGTGTCCGTCACCCAGTAATCGCGCGTTCCGCTGCGCCAGTTGGGATCATCCAACCACCATTCAGGGGCCAGCCGTTCAGGGCCCAGCGCCCGCAGCCGGGTCAGATCGCGCCCCCGCCAGCGAAAGGTTTCGGGCAAGCGCGGTGTGGCAGGGGCGTGCACGGGTTCGGGGGACCACATCAACATCGGGCGCGGGTTCGAGGGCGCAGGCCAGGGCCCTTTGTGGGGCTCGGACCATGCGGCCGCCAGGATCTTGTGCGACTTTTCAGGGATGTGGCTGTCGGACGGGTGCAGCCGCCGGATCGCATCCAGACCGACCCGCGCGCCCAGCCGCCCAATCAGGTCATCCAGAGCGTTGGTATTGTTCAAGCGGGCCTGCACAGCGGCCCCTGCCTGCAAGTGCCCCACGGCCATCGTGTCATGCACAGGTTCGACCTGCACCGCCACGAGGCGCAACATATCAATGCCAAAGCCTGCGTCGATATCGGCCACTTTCATCTCGATCAGAGGGCGGATGCGAAATGGATCAAAGCTGGGACGGGCAAGCCCGACCTCGATCACCTCGACACCGTGGTCACTGCGATAGGCCTGCAAGGCCACGCGGCGCACGCCTTTGCCCTTGTCCTCCAACGCTTTGCACAGGCGGGGCAGCAGCCGATCAAGGCCTGCCATCACGTCTTCGGCCAGCCCAATGGGTTCGGGCAGTGTCATGCGCACGGCAAAGTGGTCGGGGGGCTTGGCCGGTGACACAGGTTCAGGCGCACTGCCCATCGCCTGATCCAGACGCAGCACCAGGCCGCGGCCAAACCGGCGGGCCAAACCGGCCCGCGGTTGCCCCAGCAGATCACCCACCCGGCGCAGCCCCAAGCGGCCCAGCTGGGCCGTCACATCAGGGTCAAGCCGCAAGGCCGCAATCGGCAACGGGCTGAGCGCGCTATAGGTCTGGCCCGATGGCGCGATGCGGATGCTGTCGGACACAGAGGTGCGCACCACGGGGGCGGCCCCGCCCTTTGTCCAGTGCCGCCGCTTGCCAGCCCGCGACCGGGTCGCGCGGGCCTCTTGATCGATGGCATCGCCAGAGCGGTCCGACCCCGTCACCCGGCCTGCAAAGCGCGCCAGCGCCCATGCCGCGCCGCGCGTGTCCGCAAGGCCCATCAGCACGCTCAGACCCAGATCGGTGCAATCATCCTGCACCACCTGCATCAATTGCGCTTCTCCTCCAAACAAGTGGGCACATCCAGTCAGATCCACCACCAGCGCGTCCCCGTCCTCGGGTGCGACCCATGGGCTGAACTTGCCCGCCCACCGCTGCAGGGCCTCAAGAAACCGCTGTTCCGCCACAAGACTGCGCGGCTGGGTCAGCAGCCCTGGGCACATCGCATGGGCATCGCGCACCGGCTGCCCCACCTGCAGCCCTTGCGCCTGCGCCACCCCGTTCAACGAGGTGATCACCTGCATGTTCGCCTGTTCGGCCACAACCGCAAGCGGCTGCTCCCCCAGCACGGGCTGGCGGCGGATCAGGCGTTCGGCCCCCAAGCGCGGGAACCACAAGGACAGGATGCGACGGTCGGGCATATCCAAATGTTCACATTTTGTTCCACTTCTGAATATGCTGAGTCGGCCCCACGAGTCGAGCCACCTTGAGCCTGCGTCAAACTGTAAATCCCCGGGATCAGGTCCCGTAGCGCGCCAGAAAGGTTTCAACCGCACCTTCGACCACGCGTTCAATGTCAGCATCCTCAACCGTATCGATCACACCAAACATCAAGCGCGGCCATATGTCGGCCTTGCACAGCTCGCCAAACTGATCGACGGCCAGGGTCATATCGTCAATCTCAAGTTCCCCGCGGTCCACCGCCTCTTGAAAGTAAGCGCCCATGACAGTGCGCATCCGCTGCGGCCCAGACTGGTAAAACGCGCGCCCGATCTCGGGAAAGCGATCCGATTCGGCAACGCAGATGCGAAACACCTGCTGACCAAACTTGGAGGTCAGGAACCGGACAAAGTGCAGACCCGTCTGGCACAACACATCCCGGGGGGACGCGCACATATCAATGGTGTCGACCGCCGACTGGCTTTGGCGCGCGCATTCCATGTTGGCGACTTCCATGAACAACAGCCGTTTGTCGGGGAAATAGCTGTACAGCGTCGCCTTGCTCACCCCGGCCTCGCGCGCAATGTCGTCCACACTCGCACCTTCAAACCCGTCCGACATGAATACAGCCCGCGCACCTTCCAGCACCTGGTCGAATTTACGGCCCTTTCGGACCATGGGTGTGGCGTCGTTCATTCTGCGTCCTGCATTCCGTTGAGGGGACAACATAAACCGATCCGTTCAGTTTCTCTAAGAAAAAACGCAGATGTGATCTTTCAAGTTGTGTCGGCGGATCTGCCTTTCCCCAGAAACGCGGCAGACGGATGCGCTGTTTATGCGTGCATCCCCGTCTGGTTGTGGCCCGCGCGCGGGCGTTTTCGGCCCACCCGTCCGTATCGACAGTGGATAGCACCACGCGCAGCGGCTAGGTTTGCACCATGTTGGCAATCCTGTTCAAAACACTGCCCTTTTTCGCGCTCATCGGTCTGGGGTACTGGGCCGGACGCACACGCTTTTTCACCCAAGAGGCAACGGCCTATCTGACCAAATTCGTGTTCTATTTCGCGCTGTCGGCCATGATCTTTCGTTTCGCCGCCAACCTGGAACTGGCGCAGGTCTGGGATGGGCGGTTGGTGGCCGCGTATCTGTGGGGGACCGCCTTTGTCTACGGGATCGCAACACTGGTCGGCTTCCTGCGCGGACTTGACGTGCAAACAAACGCGGTCGAGGCGCAGTGCGCTGTGATCGGCAATGCGGGGTTTTTGGGGCTGCCCATGCTTGCCCTGCTGTTTGGGCCCCAAGCCATCGGGCCTGTGATGCTGGTGCTTGCCACCGATTTGATTGTGTTTTCCAGCCTGATCGTGATCCTGATTTCCGTTGGGCGCGATGGGCAGGTGTCATGGTCGATCCTGCGCACGATCGGGCGGGGCCTGATCCGGAACCCGATGATCGTCTCAATGGCATTGGGGCTGACATGGGCGGGGCTGAAAATACCGATCCCGGACCCAATGAACGACTTTCTCAGCATTCTTGGTGGTGCCGCGACCCCCGGTGCGCTGTTTGCCATCGGGGCATCGCTTGCCTCAAAATCAGCGGAACGGGTGCAGATCGCAGGGTGGCTCAGCTTCTGCAAACTGGTGTTGCACCCTGCGTTTGTGGCGTTCTCGGCACTCTATCTTTTCAAGGTCGACGCCTTTGGGGCGGCCATGATCATTGCATGCGCCGCGATGCCGGTCGCGGGCAACATCTACATGCTGGCCCAACACTACGGCGTCGCCCCACAGCGGGTGTCGGCAGCCATCCTGTTTTCCACTGCACTCAGCATAGCAACCCTTACGCTCGTCCTGGGGTGGATCAGTCCATGACATTTCATTGTTCCGCCAAATATGCCCGCCGGAGGCGCCCAAAACTTGCCGCCTGATCAAAGGCCCGCTAGCGATACACCAACGAAAGGATCTGCTCATGAAAACCGAATCCGAGAATGCTTGTTTCGGCGGCACGCAAGGCGTCTACTCGCACGCATCCACAACCTGCGCCTGTGACATGACATTCGGGCTGTTCTTACCGCAAGAAGCACACGACGGTCCCGTCCCAGTCCTGTGGTATCTGTCTGGTCTGACATGCACGCACGAAAACGCCATGACCAAAGCCGGAGCGCAGGCATGGGCCGCAGATCAGGGCATCGCGCTTGTTTTTCCCGACACGTCCCCCCGGGGCGAGAAGGTCGCGGATGACGACGGCTATGATCTGGGCAAGGGAGCGGGCTTTTACGTCAATGCGACCGAAGAACCATGGGCTGCGCATTACAGGATGTGGGACTATGTGACGAAAGAATTGCCTGACCTTCTGGGCAACCAGGTCCCGCTCGACATGGACCGCCAGGGCATCACAGGCCATTCGATGGGCGGGCACGGTGCGTTGACCATGGCGATGTCCCTGCCCGGTCGATACCGGTCGGTGTCTGCCTTTTCCCCCATCGTCAATCCCACGGCCAGTGACTGGGGGCGCAAGCAGCTTTCTGCATATTTGGGGAACAATGAAGAGACCTGGTCGCCCCATGACGCGACCCTTTTGATGCGCGCGAACGGGTTTGACGGTCCAATGCTGATTGACACCGGCACACAGGATCAATTCCTTGATCTTCTCAAGCCCGAAGCCCTGGCCGAGGCCGCCGCCGCGCGCCGTCAGCAGATCCAGTTCCGCATGCAACCCGGTTATGATCACTCCTACTTCTTTGTGTCCACGTTTATGGAGGATCACGTCAACTTCCATGCCGAGGCGCTCTGGGCGTGACCGTCCTTTATATTGACGCTGATGCCTGCCCGGTCAAAGCCGAAGCGGAACGTGTCGCGACCCGCCACAAAGTGGCTATGAAAGTTGTGTCAAACGGGGGCCTGCGCCCTTCGCAAAGTCCGTTGGTGGAGCACGTGATTGTTGATGCGGGCCCCGATGTGGCCGACATGTGGATCGCCGAGCGCGCCGGCACAGGCGATGTTGTCATAACCGGTGATATCCCCCTGGCCGCCAAATGTGTCGAGGCCGGCGCCCGCGTCCTCAAACACAACGGCGAGGCACTGACGGCCGCCAATATCGGCAACGTTCTGGCAACCCGCGACCTGATGGCCGACCTGCGCGCCGCGGATCCGTTTCGACAGGGCGGCGGCAAAGGCTTTACCAAAGCGGACAGATCGCGTTTTCTGGAAGCCTTGGAACGCGAATTGAGGGCAGCACAGCGATGACGATCAAAGCAGTGGTATTTGACATCGGCAATGTGCTGATCGAATGGCAACCCGAACGCTTTTACGACAGCGTGATCGGAGCAGACCGGCGCCGCGCCATGTTTGCCGACGTCGATCTGCATGCCATGAACGACAAGGTCGACATGGGCGAACATTTCACCGACACCGTTTACGCCGCCGCCGAAGACTATCCCAGATGGCGCGATGAAATCCGCATGTGGCATGACCGCTGGATCGAAATGGCCAGCCCCGTTATCGATCATTCGGTCCGCCTGATGGGCGCGCTGCAAGCCAAGGGCATGCCGGTTTTCTCCCTTACCAATTTCGGCATTCAAAGTTACGATTTTGCCGCCACCCACTATGGCTTTCTGCGCCAATTCGACCGCGATTTCATCTCGGGCCACATGAAGGTGATCAAGCCTGATCCAACCATCTATGACATGCTCGAGGCGACAAGCGGGCTGTCCGGGTCCGATCTGATCTTTACCGATGACCGCGCCGACAACATTGCCGCCGCAAAGGCGCGTGGCTGGCACACCCACCTTTTTGAGGGCCCGCAAGGGTGGGCTGCCTGTCTGGTCCACCACGGCCTGCTGACGCAGAGCGAAGCCGCATGACGGCAGCAGGGACCCAGTGCGCCCAAGGGTCAGGCATTGCGATTGAGCGATGCGAAGCAACGGCAACGCCTGCGGCGGTGTGCCCCGTCATCCACGACCAACACAATCGCACGTCTGGAAAGGTGGCCTAACAGATGATGTGGGTTATTCTGATCATTCTCGGCGTCATCGCTGCCCCGCTGACCATCGAGTGGACGCGCAGCGGCTTGGGTGACGCGGCACGCAAAAACGCCCCTGGCAAATTTGCCCTGCTGTCTCAGGGCACCACCCACTACCAGTGGCTTGGGCCTGAACGTGGGCCTATCGCCGTGTGCATCCACGGGCTGACCACACCGTCCTTTGTGTGGCGCGGTTTGGCCAAAGGGCTTGCGCTGATGGGGTTTCGGGTCTTGGTCTATGATCTATATGGGCGCGGCTTGTCGGACCGCGTGCGGG
>JBCCBC010000020.1:0-18671 GCA_039814435.1 Pseudomonadota bacterium | reverse complement strand
GCTGACGACTCTATCAAGCGCAGCTCCGCTGACGACGACCTGCTCCGGGCGATGCACAAAACCATCCACGACGTGACGCTCGGGGTGGAATCCTTTGGGTTTAACGCGGCCATTGCCAAGCTCTATGGCTTCACAGCCACCCTGCAAAAGTCCAAGGCAGGCCACGCCGCCCAACGCGAGGCGATTATGACGCTGGCCCAGTTGATGGCGCCCATGACCCCGCACCTGTCCGAAGACATCTGGGCGCATCAGGGGGGCACAGGGCTGGTCACCACGGCACCCTGGCCGGTGGCGGATGAAAAAATGCTGGTATCCGACACGGTCACCCTTCCCATCCAGATCAACGGCAAACGGCGCGGCGAATTGACGGTGCCCGCAGACCTCAGCAAAGCAGAGGTTGAAAAACTGGCGCTGGCCACGGATGCTGTCCAAAGATCGCTGGACGGCGGCACACCGAAAAAGGTGATTGTCGTGCCCGGCCGCATCGTCAACGTGGTGGTATGAGGCGACATATGTCCTGGCTCAAAACGGTTCTGCTCTGTTTGACGCTCGCGGCATGCGGGTTTGAGCCGGTCTATGGGCCCGGGGGCACCGGCACGCAGCTGCAAAACCGCGTGGCTGTCGACCCGCCCGTGGACCGCGAGGGGTTCTTGCTGGTGCAACGGCTCGAAGAGCGGCTGGGACGGCCCGGCGATCCCGCCTATGGCCTGGCGGTCGAGTTGAATGTGGGGCTCGAGGCGCGCGCGATTGACCCGGACGGGGATTTGCGGCGCTTCCACCTGATCGGAAGCGCGACCTACAAACTGACCGATGCCGCAACCGGGGCTGTCCTGCGCTCGGACGAGGTGGACAATTTCGTCAGCTACTCCGCCACAGGCACCAACGTTGCCACCGTGGCCGCCCAGCGCGACGCGACCGAGCGGTTGATGACCATCCTTGCGGATGAGATCGTGCTGCACTTGCAAACGACCGATCTGTGAAACTGTCCACCGGCCAGGCCGCAGGCTTTTTCGCCAAACCGGACGCGCAGGCGGCCGGGCTGCTGATCTACGGGGCGGACGCGATGCGCATTGCGCTCAAACGACAACAGGTCGTGGCCGCACTGATCGGACCCACGGGCGAAGAGGAAATGCGGCTGACGCGGATGCCGGCAAGTGAGCTGCGCAAAGACCCCGCACTGCTGGTGGACGCGGTCAAGGCCATCGGCTTTTTCCCCGGCGCGCGCGTGGCGCTGGTCGAGGATGCCAACGAAACCGTTGGGCCTGTGATCACGCAAGCCCTCGGCGATTGGCAGCCCGGGGACGCGCAGATCATCGTGACCGCAGGGGCGCTCAAACCCACCTCAAAACTGCGCAAGGCATTTGAAGGGCACGGATCAGCCTACGCCGTCGGGATCTACGACACCCCACCCACACGGGACGAGATTGAGCGGGATCTGACAGCAGCGGGCATCACCAACCCGCCCCAGGACGCGATGCAAGTGTTGATGGATCTGGCGCGCGCCCTCGAACCCGGCGATTTCCGCCAGACCCTGACCAAGATCGGGCTGTACAAACTCAACGACGACACGCCCCTGACAGCAGAGGATATAACCGCCTGCGCACCCGCCTCGATCGAGGCGGACGTGGATGACATCCTGCTGGTGGTGGGCGATGGGCAGGCAGCAGCGATTGGGCCGGTCATGCAGCGCCTGCAAGGACAAGGGGTCAACGCAGTGACCCTGTGCATCGGGGCCATGCGCCACTTTCGCACGCTCCACAGGGCCGCAACAGACACGTCCGGGCGACCCCAAATCTGGGGACCAAACCGGGACAAGATGGTGGCACAGGCCCGCGCCTGGGGGCCGGCCAAACTGGAAACCGCACTGACCGAACTGACCGACACAGACCTCAAACTGCGCTCGGCAGGCCAACACGCCCCGGCGCTCGCCCTTGTCGAGCGGACCTTCATTCGCCTTGCGATGCTGGCGCGGCGCTGACCCTCATCTTCTTTCGGCCAAAAATATCCCGGGGGAGGGCGGAAGCCCGGGGGCAGAGCCCCCTAAAAAGAAACAGACGGGCAGAGCCCCCCAATAAGAACCCAACGGGCGGAGCCGCCCAAACAACAGCCCCGGTCTTGCGCGACATCCGACATCCTGCAATCCTTTGCCCCAAGCCAATTGCAAGGATCCCCATGTACCGCGTCATCGGAACCGTCAAAAGCCGCGCCTTTCGCGTCATGTGGATGCTCGAAGAACTGGGGCAACCCTACGCATTGGTGCCCGCCGCGCCGCGCTCGGATGAGGCTTTGGAATATAACCCGCTGGGCAAAATTCCAGCCCTCCTGGACGGCGACACCGTGCTGACAGACAGCGTCGCGATCATGACTTATCTCGCGGACAAACATAACGGGCTCACCGCGCCGGCAGGCACACCAGAACGCGCGCGCCAGGATGCGATGACCTGCTGGCTGATCGACGAGATGGACGCAAACCTGTGGACGGCAGCAAAACACAGCTTTGTCTTGCCCGAAAAACTGCGGGTGCCCGAGATCAAGCCGACGCTGCACGCGGAATTTGCGCGCACAACGGACACATTCGAAAAGTCTCTGAGTGCGGCGGGCAACTTCATCATGGGCGACGACATCACCTTGCCCGATCTGCTGGCCGTGCATTGCCTCGGCTGGGCATTCGGGGCCAAGTATCCGCCGCTTTCGGAGCCGCTCAAAGCCTACAGCAAACGGCTCCGCGCCCGACCCGCCTTTCGCGCCGCCGCTGGCAGGTGATCCCGTAAGGCGGTCTTTAGCCCGCCAAATAGGCGACAACCCCGCGCCCGGCCTGCCGCCCTGTGGCCAGACAGGCCGTCAAAAGATACCCGCCAGTCGGGGCTTCCCAATCCAGCATTTCACCGGCACAAAACACACCCGGCCGCGCGCGCAACATCAAATGTGAATCAAGATCGCCGGATCGCACGCCTCCGGCGGTCGAAATCGCCTCATCCAGAGGTCTGAGCCCGGCATGAGCAACGGTGAGTTTCTTCAACCGACGGGCAATACCCACATCGCCCTCGGGCCAGGGTCGCCCCCATTCCTGCGCCACTGCGATCTTGAGCGGATCCAGCTTCAACGCTTTGCGCAGGTGATTGGAAAAACTCGCCTTGCCGCGCGGGCGCGCCAACCGCGCTGCCACCTCGTCCACACTCAGATCCGGCAGCAAATCGACAAACAACCGCTCCCCCTCTCGCACCCCGCGCGCAACTGAATAGATGCCGCCGCCCTCCAGACCCCGTTTGGACAAAACCCCCTCGCCGCGCGACCGATACGGGCCTGCACGCCACGCGACCCCTTTCAACGGTTTGCCCATATGGGGCCACATATGTTCCGACCACGCCAGCGCCAACGCCGCATTGGCCGGGGCAAAGGGGGCAAGATCAACACCCGCATCCCCCAAAATACCCGCCCAAGCGCCATCCGAACCCAAGCGCGCCCAACTGGCCCCGCCCATCGCCAGCAAAACGGCATCTGCGTCTACGGTCTGCGGACCCTCAGCCGTGCCAAAAGCCAACCTATCCCCCGCCCATCCGGTCCACCGCCAGCGCGTGCGGCGTTCGACACCCAGCGCGTCCAACCGCACCAGCCATGCCCGCAGCAGCGGCGACGCCTTCATCGCGCGGGGAAAAACGCGGCCCGTGGTGCCGGTAAACATCTCCTGGCCCAACCCTTGGGCCCATGCGGTGATGGCATCACTGTCACAGGCCGCAACAGGGCCGTGCAGCCAGGGTGCGGCCTCGGCGTAGGCAGGCATCAGATCGTCGAGAGCCGAGGCATGCGTCAGGTTCAGCCCCGACTTTCCCGCCATCAAAAACTTGCGACCCACAGACGGCTTGGCTTCGTACACGGTGACAGACAAACCGCCCTGGGCCATAACCTCGGCGGCCGCCAACCCCGCAGGGCCGCCACCAATAACAGCAACAGTCTTCATTCTGCGCGCGTGGTCAGCTCACCCGTCAACTCGACGGTGCGATGCGGATACGGAATGGTGATGTCATGCGCCTTGAGCGCGTTCCAGATCAGGAACAGCACATCAGACGTGTACTTGTTGGGGCCATCATCGATCCCGTTGACCCAGAATTCGACGGCAAAGTCGATGCCGCTGTCGCCAAAACCGCGCAGCTCGCAATCGGGGGGATAGGGCGCGTCAAGCACCTCGGGATGTTTGGCGACTGCGGCCTCGATGATACCGGGAACCGCGTTGATGTCGGTGTCATAACTGACTGAAAACGGGGCCTCGTAGCGATTGGCCGACCCGGAATCGGAATAGTTCACCACACGGGTCGTGATGAAATCCTCGTTCGGAACAACAATCCAGCGCCCGTCATATGTCTCAAGAATGGCGGCGCGGGCGGTCATCTTGACGATGGTGCCGGCCTCGCCGCCGTCCAGCTCAACGTAGTCCCCGACGGTGGCCTGCCCCTCAACCAACAGGATCACGCCCGAGATAAAGTTCGACGCGATCTTTTGCAGACCGAAACCAAGACCAACACCAATCGCACCACTCAGAACGGCGAGGGCTGACAGGTTGATGCCCATGATGTTCATCAAAACCAGGAACGCGACGGCAAAGATCAGGAACTCAACCGCCTTGGCCGCAAGCTGGCGCAGCGACGGGCGCATCTCTTCCTGCTTTTGGATAAAGTCGGTCGACTGGCTGTTGGACCACTGCCCAAGCCAGAAAATCACACCGCCGACGGCGACGAATTGCAACAACCACAACAGGTTGAACGACAGGTTGCCCAAGGGCACCACTGTCGCTTCCAACTGGGCGGCGACCAATTCCAACAGGCCCAGCGCGTAAAGCGCCGCAATGGGCAGCAAGACATAGCGGCCCAGCAGCTTCAGGAACGGATCACTGATGATGTCGCGCACCATCGCGCGCACCGCCAGGAACAAAAACACCCGCTTGCCAAAGGCGATGACCGCACCGCTGTCAAAGATCGAGCGCACCACGCCTTCGCCGATGCCGGTGAACACATAGGCAAGCAACGGCATGAGCAGCGGCAGGAACTGCGCCACAAACCGGCGGGACTTGGCCAGAACGCTGTCGCTTTCGCCGGGGTCAAGCAGGCGGGCCAACACAGGTTGCAGGCGGCGTGTCACCACGACGGCAGCGAAATAGGCCACAATCAGCAGCCCGAACTGCGACCAGGCCGCAGGGCTCAGCAGCCAGCCCAGCGCAAGATCCCAGGCTTGCATGCCATAGCCCGCGATTGTCTGAACAATCTCCGGCTGGCTTTCCAGATCAAACTCCACACCCAACCCCTTGTCTGATGCGCTTTGAGGGCCAATTGTCATGGCCACAGCCCAGACTGCAAGGGATCACGCACCTGTCTGACACAATCGATCCACCTCTGTGCCCGCTTTGCCTGCGTCCTATACCGTCGGACGCCCCACAAAGCATGCACCACCTGATCCCAAAGCTAAAAGGCGGCAAGGGCGGCCCGACCATACTGGTCCACCACATCTGTCACCGCGAAATCCACGCAACGCTGAGCGAGGCAGATCTCGCGCGGCATTACCAAACACCAGAGGCGTTGCGCGCCCACCCCCGGCTGGCCAAGTTCTTTGCCTGGGTGGCCAAACGCCCGCCTGGCTTTGCCTCCAAGGTGCCGGGGGCCAAACGCAAACGGTAGCCGCACGCGGTGACCTAGTGCAGTCTGCGGGTGGACGGAAAGGCGGGCTTGTCCGCGATCCGCCGGGCCACTTTGGACAGGGCAAAGCCCGCCAGCAGCGCAATCCGCTGTTTGCGGGTCAGCGGTTTCGGCACGGTCTTTGCCTGTCTTGGGGGCCGTGCGGGGCGTATGATGTGGCTGTCAGGGGGCATTGGCGCGCGAGGCAACCCTACCACGTTCCACCGATTCCATGAACCGGTTTGCGCGGCATGCGCCGTTTAGGGGCACATTCCCTTGATGGCATGCGCCACGCGCGGGTCCGCCGCCACCACATCCGCGCACAGCGCATGGGCCCGCGCCAGCACGTCACCGTCGCCGACAACCTCGTCAATCAGCCCAAACTGATAGGCGGTGTCAGTGTCGATCTTCTGTCCTGCCAGCAGGATCTGCTTGGTGCGCGCCGGGCCGATCAGGGCCGCCATGCGCACCGGATCACTGGGTTGGGGCAGATAGCCCAGCTTCATCACCGGGTAAAAGAATTTGGTGCCGGGAACCGCGACACGCATATCACAGGCCAGCACCATACCGTTGGCGCCACCCGCGACCGTGCCGTTCAAGGCCGCGACAGTCAGGCAGGGCAATGCGGCAATCGCGTTGGACAACTGTTCCCACAGCGGCGACACGGCAAGGCCCGCCTTGGCGGCATCAAGGTCCGCGCCCGCACTAAACACCTTGCCGGTCCCCGTCAGGATCAGGGCGCGCGCCGACCGGGCTGCAGTCGCCAGATCCACCAGCTCTTGCAGCATGGCCTGGGTCAGGGCCCCGGCCTTGTCGGTTCGGTTGATGGTGATGGTCCAGACCGGCCCACTTGTGCTTGCATCAATCATATCAGGCCCACCGCTGTGCGAATGTCGGGGTCACGCAGCGAAACCTCGCGGCCGATCCAGTCCTCTGCGCCGGGCGAACACATCCACAGCAGGCAACGCGCCACCCACTCCGCCGGGATGTGATCGGACCAGTCCAGCTGGCTGACCGGGTTGATGCCGCTGCTTTTGATCTCGCGCTGCATCTGGGTGGCGACGGTGCCGGGGCTCAGACCCATGGCGCGGATCCCGTCGCTTGCGTTTTCCTTGTGAAGGCAGGCGGTCAGCATGGCCGCCCCGGCCTTGGAGGCGCAGTAATGCGACCACGCCTCGACCGGGCCGTGGGCGGCCCCCGAACTGATGGTCAGGATCGTGCCGCCCCCGGCCTTGATCATACCGGGCAGGGCCGCGCGCATGCCGTAAAAGACGCCCTTGAGGTTGATATCGATCACCTGGCCCCACGCATCAGGGTCAGAGGTGGCAAGGTGGGAAATCGGTTCGACCACGCCCGCATTGCCGATCAGCACATCGAGCCCGCCAAACGTGTCCACAGTTTGCGAGACCGCAGCCTCGACCGCGCTGTATTGGCTGACATCGCAGGGTATTGCGATGGCTTTGGGTCCAATCTCGGCCGCCAGGGTGGCGATCTCGTCCTTGCCGCGCGCCAGCAACGCCACGTTGGCCCCGGCCTCGGCAAATATGCGGGCTGTGTCCGCGCCAATGCCACGGCTGGCCCCGGTGATCAGGGCGGTTTTTCCTGACATATCCTGCATGAATGGTCTCCGACATATCATCTGACCAGCTTGTCGTACGGTGCGCGGGCGCATAGGTCCAGCCTGCGGCCTTGACGCAACCGGTTCACTGCCGGACCATGCCCGCATATTCAGACGCAAGGATTCTCCCATGACCCGTTTTTCGCTTTTGGCCCGCAGCACCGCCATCGCGCTGTGCCTGCCCGCAACCGCCGCATTTGCCGACCTGACGGCCGCTGATGTCTGGGCCGACTGGAAATCCTACATGTCCAGCGCGGGCTATGCCGTCAGCGGCTCCGAAGTGAGCGAGGCCGGGGCCCTGACCATCAACGATCTGACAATGGCCATGGATCTGAGCGATGATACCGGCGACGGCACTGTCAGTGTGCTTTTGGACACGGTGCGCTTTGTCGAACAGGGGGACGGGACCGTCGCAATCGAGCTGCCCGAAGACAGCGGGTTCGACATGCAGTTCGAACCGGACACCGGCGAAAAGATTAACGCCACGATTGCCTTTACCCAGACCGCTCCGGTGATGACAGCGGCCGGGGATCCGACCGAGCTGACCTACGACTACGCGGCATCGGCGGCGGCAATTGTCTTGTCCAGCCTGACCGTGGACGGCACCGCGCTGAATAAGGACATCGTCAACATCGCGGTCACCATGACCGGGCTCGCCTATACCACACAGACCTCTGTCGGCGATAATCTGCGCAGCATGGATCAGGACATGAGCGTTGCGACACTGGACTACGATATCGGCTTTTCCGACCCGGAAGGGGACGGCACAGCCAAGATCGCAGGCAACATCCGGGATCTGCAATTTGACGGCGGCGGGGACCTGCCCGGCGACGCCGATCCACAGGACTTCAACGCGATGCTGAACGCGGGCTTTGGAGTTGCCGGGACGTTTACATCGGCGGGGGGCAGCTATGACATGTCCTTTAGCGGGCCGGACGGCAGCGGCACGGCCAACAGCACCTCCCAAGGTGCGGACATCACGGTTGCCATGGATGCAACCGGGCTCACCTATGACATCGTGCAACGCGATGTGGCCGCCAATGTGCTGATCACCGAATTCCCGCTGCCCCTGTCCTTTTCCGCCGCCGAGCTGGGCACAAGCGTCCAGATGCCGCTGCAAAAATCCCCGCAAGAACAGGACTTCGGCCTCGCCGTCCTGCTGTCGGACTTCACCATGTCTGACGTGATCTGGGGGCTGTTTGATCCCGCAGGCCAACTGCCCCGCGACCCCGCCACACTTGCTGTGGACCTGAGTGGCAAGGCCAAGGTGCTGTTTGATTTCCTCGACCCCGCGCAAGCGGCTGTGCTGGAAGAAACCGGGGCCGTGCCGGGCGAGTTGAACGCGCTGACCCTGAATGCGCTGGAACTGGACGCTGTGGGGGCCAAGCTGACAGGGTCGGGCAATTTCACCTTTGACAACAGCGATCTGACCACCTTCGATGGCATGCCGCGACCAGCGGGCGGGATAGATCTGTCGCTTGTGGGCGGCAACGTCCTGCTCGACAAACTGGTGGGTATGGGGCTGCTGCCCGAGGACCAAGCCATGGGCGCGCGCATGATGATGGGCCTGTTTGCCGTGCCCGGCGAAGGCCCCGACACGCTCAATTCGCGGATCGAGGTCAATGACGAGGGGCACGTGCTCGCCAACGGGCAGCGCATCAGGTAATCGCACCGGCAGGGGCGGCGCACCCGCGCACGCCCTTGCACCCATGGCTTGGCACCGCTACCTCATGGCCAACCATGCGGAGCAGTCCATGACCCCTTCTGATCTTTCCACCCTGACCCACCGCCTGATCGAGGCTGCGAAATCCGCCGGGGCGGACGGGGCGGATGCGATGGCGGTGCAGGGCACGTCGATTTCCGTCGATGTGCGCGCCGGGGCGCTGGAACAGGCAGAGCGGTCCGAAGGGATCGATCTGGGCCTACGCGTCTTTGTCGGACAAAAGCAGGCGAACGTCTCTTCCTCGGACGCCTCGGAACGCACGATCACAGAAATGGCCGCACGCGCCGTGGCCATGGCAAACGAAGCCCCCGATGACCCCCATGCAGGCCTTGCGGACCCGGCCCAACTGGCCACGTCGTGGGATATCGACGCACTAGAGCTTTTTGACGCCACCCCCGAACCCAGTGCCGCCGACCTGCAAGCAGACGCGCTGGCCGCCGAAAACGCGGCCATGCAGGTGGCGGGGGTGGATCAGGTCCAACAGTCCACCGGCGCATATGGGGCACGTGACATCTGGCTTGCCGCCTCAAACGGGTTTTCAGGCGGATACCGGCGCACCGACCGGGCCACCAGCTGCGTGGCCATCGCCGGCACCGGAGCCGAGATGGAGCGGGACTACAGCGGCGACAGCCGTATCTTTCAGAGCGATTTGCGCAGCCCCACCGAGATTGGACAAGAAGCAGGCGAACGGGCGATTGCGCGCACTGGCGCGCGCAAACCCCCCACAGGGGCTTATCCGATCCTGTTTGACGAACGCGTGTCATCCTCGCTGATCGGGCACCTTCTGGCGGCAGCCAACGGGGCCAGTATCGCGCGGGGCGGGTCGTGGTTGCGCGAACTGTTGGGCCAGCAGGTGCTGCCGACGCACCTCAACCTGGTCGAAAACCCCCACCGCCCCCGCACCGGCGGCACCCGGCCCTTTGACGCCGAAGGCTTGCCAACCCAGACCCGCACCATCGTCGAAAACGGTATGCTGACGGGCTGGACGCTGGATCTGGCCTCGGCGCGCAAGCTGGGGATGTCCTCGACCGGGAACGCGGCGCGCGGCACCTCTGCGCCGCCCAGCCCGTCGAACTGGAACGTGAGCCTGGATCAAGGCACGGCCAGTCGCGCCGACCTGATCCGCGACATGGGGACCGGGCTGCTGGTGACCTCGATGATCGGGTCAACGATCAATCCCAATACGGGCGATTATTCACGCGGGGCTGCCGGGATCTGGGTGGAAAACGGTGAACTGACCTATCCGGTCAACGAATGCACCATCGCAGGCAGCCTGCCCGACATGCTGCGCGCCCTCGTGCCTGCCAATGACGCGCGCACGCATCTCAGCCGGGTTGTCCCGTCGCTGCTGGTGCCGGGAATGACCCTTGCCGGCAACTGATCTGCCCCTTTTGATGGATGCTGCGCGGATCGCGGGGCGGGTGGCGTCCAGCTATACCGGCCCAGCCGCGCAACGCTGGGACAAACCCGATGGCGCGGGCCCCGTGACCGAGGCCGACCTGGCCGTGAACGACGTGCTGCACGCCACCTTGCGCACCGCGCGGCCCGACTATGGCTGGCTCTCCGAAGAAACCGAAGATGATGCCACCAGGCTCAGCCGCGACACCGTGTTCATCATCGATCCCATCGACGGCACGCGCAGCTTTGTCGAAGGGGCCAAGACCTGGGCGATCTCGATCGCTGTTGCGCATATGGGGCAAGTGACGGCAGCAGCGATCTTTCTGCCCTTGCGCGACAAACTCTATGCCGCGGGGCGCGGAGCCGGGGCGTGGTTGAATGCAACGGCATTGCAGGTCAGCACCGGGCACATGTCGGACGCCAGCACCGTTTTGGCCGCGCGTCCAAACTTTGCCGCACAGAACTGGAAAGACGACGCCGTGCCGCCGGTGCAGCGTCACTACCGCCCATCGCTGGCCTATCGCCTGTCGCTGGTGGGGGAGGGACGGTTTGACGGCATGCTGACCCTGCGCCCCAGCTGGGAATGGGACATTGCCGCAGGCGCGCTGATCGTGACCGAAGCAGGCGGAACCATCACCGACCGCACGGGGGCGGCCCTCCGGTTCAACAACCCCCATCCGACACTGAACGGTGTTGTGGCGGCGGGTCCCGCCCTGCACAGTGCGATCACCGCGCAATTGGGCCCCGACACGGCTGGCTCTGCTTGACCAGCCCCCCCATTTGCGCAAACTGAGCGCCGTACCGCTCACCCAACTTTAGTCGATCAAAGGAAGCCTCCCATGTCCCAACGCCTGCATCTCGTCTTTGGTGGCGAACTGGTGGATCCCTCCAACAATGTGTTTAAGAACGTGGATGATCTGCACGTGGTTGGCATCTTTCCCGACTACGCGACCGCCTATAACGCGTGGAAATCCGAAGCCCAGCGCACGGTCGACAATGCCCATATGCGGTACTTCATCGCTCACCTGCACCGCCTGCGGGACGAAGAAAACGCCGCCGGCGCCACCGAAGAACTCGGCTGAGGCACAACGCCATGCGCGGATCTCTGGGGCTTGCGGCGTATCGCACGCTGTCAGGGCGGCGCGCACCGCCTGATTTCACGCCGTCGCGGGCCCGTCCGCGCGGCGAAGTCGTCTGGATCCACGCCGCCGAAGACGACAACAACCGCGCCCTGAACGATCTGGCGCACCGCCTGGCCGGTGTGCGGCATGGCTGCCACGTGGTGCTGACATGCGCCAATGGGGCCTTTGGCACGCGCGGCGCACCCGAAGTGATCCACGCCGAACTGCCCCCCGACCATCCGGTTTTAACCGACCTGTTCGTCGCCCATTGGAAGCCCGATGTGGTGATCTGGGCCTGGGGCGGGTTCCGGCCCAACCTGATCTTGTCCGCCGCCGAAAGCGGGGCTGCAATGATCCTGGTCGATGCCGCGCGCGATGGCTTTGACGGGCGGCGCGACCGCTGGCTGCCCGAAGTGCCCAAGCGGCTGCTGTCCCAGTTCCACCACGTGATCGCGCGCGACCAGCAGGCCCACTTGCGCCTCGCCCAGCTGGGTCAGGCCCTGGACTCCATCGAACTGGCCGCCCCTCTGCACCCCTTTGGCCGCACGTTCGAGGCAATGGACACCGACGTCGCCGACGTGACCGAGGCCCTGGGCGGTCGCCCCGTCTGGCTTGCCGCCCGCGCCACCCAGAACGAAGGGCGCACAATCCTCGCCGCGCACCGCATCGCTGTGAAAACATCCCACCGTTTGTTGCTGATCCTGCACTACTCCGATCACGAGGACGAACCACACCTGGCCCAAATCGCCAAGGATCTCGGGCTGCGCACCGCCAGATGGAGCGCTGGCGACCTGCCCGATGACAACACCCAGGTGCTGCTGGCCGACAATGACGAAGAGCTTGGGCTGTGGCTGCGCATCGCACCGGTGACGTTTATTGGCGGTTCCCTGCGCTCCGGGCACGAGGTGCTCGACCCCTATGTGGTGGCCGCACACGGCACGGCAATGGTCTATGGACCCAATGTGGGCGCGCATGTGGATGCCTTTACCCGGCTGATGAATGCCGGGGCCGCCCGGATCGTGAACAGTACAGAATCACTGGGGCGGGCGGTGATCCAGATGATCGCACCCGATCACGCCGCCAACATGGCCATGGCCGGATGGGAGGTCGTGACACAAGGGGCCGACACGCTGGACCGGATCATCGACCTGACACAATGCAACCTCGACGCGATCGAAGCCGGGGTCACCTGATGCGCGCACCCGGTTTCTGGACCTCTGCCAAAGGGGCGCGGGACTGGCGGGCCATTGCGCTCGCCCCGATTGGCGCGCTCTACGCGCAGGCCACGGCCCGCCGGCTGGCAAGCGGGGCGCGCGAAAAACTCGACGTCCCGGTGATCTGCGTCGGCAACATCAACGCAGGGGGCACCGGCAAGACCCCGACCGTGATGGCGCTGAGCGAACGGTTGCGCGACCTCTACCGGGACCCGCATATCGTCAGCCGGGGGTACGGCGGCACACTCACCGGCCCGGTCGAGGTTGATCCCACAACCCACACCGCCGCCCAAGTCGGGGACGAACCGCTGCTGCTCAGCGCCTTTGCACGCACCTGGGTGGCGCAGGATCGCACAGCTGGGGCCAAAGCCGCGATAGCAGCGGGGGCAAAGACAATCGTGCTGGATGACGGCTTCCAGAACCCCGGGCTCGCGCATGATCTGTCAATTGTGGTGGTGGACGCCGAAACCGGGTTTGGCAACGGGTTGTGCCTGCCCGCGGGACCCTTGCGGGAACCCAGCAAGGTAGGGCTCAAACGGGCGGACCTGTTGCTGTCAATTGGACCACCGGGCGCACAGACGCAGTTCGCAAACACGACGATACCACCCACCCTGACCCACATTCGGGCTGCACTTGCACCGCTGCAAACGGGCATGGACTGGACAGATACACCCCTGATCGCATTCGCCGGGATCGGACGGCCGCAAAAATTCTTCGATACGCTCAAAGGCCTTGGAGCAACCGTGCTCCGGGCCGAAGCCTTGGGGGATCACCAACCGCTCTCCACCGCGTTCCTGACACGACTGGAATCAGACGCGCGTAACCACGGGGCGCAACTGGTCACAACAGAGAAAGACGCAGTGCGGCTGCCACCGTCCTTCAGGTCCAAAGTGATCACGCTGCCGGTCAGGCTGGACTTTGACGACGAAAGCGGGCTGGACGCAGCCCTCAAATCACTGCACGCATAACCTTCATTGTTCGGAAAAATATGCCCCCCGGAGGGGCTCGCACCCGCCAAAGGCGGGTGCAAAACATCGTGCGGCGCGCCAGCGCCTCCGGTCAACAGACACCGCAAACGGTGTCAGCTGCCAGCGGCTTCCTCGATCAGGCGGGCCATCTCGTCATAGGCCATGTTGTTGTAGGTCGTGCCGTTGATGACAAAACTCGGGGTCGACCGGATGCCGTCTTCTTCGGCATTGCCCTGATACCAGGCCACCAACGTGCGCAGCGCCTCTGCGTCGTTCAGGCAGGCCTCGACCGCATCACCACTCAACCCGGCCAAACGGCCAATCTTGCGCAACTCATCCGCAATCACGGCTGGATCGCCGCCACCTGCACGGCTCCACTCGGCCTGCGTGGCATACAGCATATCGGTGATGCCAAAGAAGGACGCAGGCGTGCCCGCACAGCGCGCAATGGCCGAGGCCCACAAACCATAGCGGTCAAAATACACCTCGCGGTACACAAAGTTGATCTTGCCGGTGTCGATGTAATCGGCCTTGAGCTGCTTGTAGGGGCCGGTGTGAAAACTGCCGCAATGCGGGCAGGTATAGCTGGCATATTCAACAACGGTGACGGCCGCATCCGGGTTGCCGATCTGCATCTCGATCACGCCGGATGTGTCGATCTCGTCGCTTGCGGTCTGGGCGTTGGCGGCGCCCAGCAAACGCTCGGCCTGGGCCTGTTGCGCGGGCGATGACCCACCGGTCTGGGTCGACGTGTACCAGAAATAGCCAGCCACACCGATGGCCACAGCCACCACGGCAATAATACGGTTCATGTACGCGTTCCTTGTTTTTCACGTGTCAGAATATTGGCCCCAAGCCGCTCAAGCGCGGCGCGCAAACCGTCGTCCGCCACAGGGGCGACAACGACACCGGCGGCGGCGTGCATCTTGGCGTCCGGCTCTTTTGGGGATGTGTCTTTGGGGCCGTGATCAAATGCCACGCGCCCTTCGGCAAACCCGGTCGCAGCCGTCTGCGTGATCCGGATCCGGGCAATGGCGTTATAGCCGTAAACGGCGTTGACCTTTTGGCGCAGCTGATCCTTTTGCATCTCAAGCATCGGGGCCTGCGCGCCGGTGGTCAGCACTGTCAGGGTCGCACCCATACCACCACGACCATAGCTGACTTCGACGGGCCGCGCGATTGCAGCCACATCGGCCCCCACGACTTCGGCCCAGTCGGTCAGCAGGCGGCTTTGGGCAAATCCACGGCTTTCGCTGGCCTGCCGGATTCGGCCAGTCAGCAAGGATGCTGTCCGTTTGAACCCTTTTGTAGTGGCGCGGCGCGGGGCCATGGCTATGTTCTCCTTCACCTGAAATTGAACATAGGCGATGCGCGCGTGATCAACCACACAAACCCAACGCAAGGGTCATAAATCTTGCGTGACCTCAGCGACGATTTGCTTGACTGGTATGATGTGCATGCCCGCCCCATGCCGTGGCGCACGCCCCCCGCAGACAAAAAGGCCGGCGTGCGCCCGGACGCTTACGCCGTCTGGATGTCGGAAATCATGCTGCAGCAAACGACGGTGGCCGCTGTCACTGCCTATTTCCAGCGGTTTATAGCACGCTGGCCCACCGTATCCGATCTGGCTGCCGCGCAGGATGCGGATGTCATGGGGGAATGGGCAGGCCTTGGGTATTATGCGCGCGCGCGCAACCTGCTGAAATGTGCGCGCGCCGTGGTGGCAGATCACGGTGGTCAGTTTCCGCCAGATCACGGCGCGCTGCTGAAACTGCCGGGCATTGGGCCCTATACGGCGGCCGCCATCTCCTCGATCGCGTTTGATCTGCGTCACACGGTGGTTGATGGCAACGTAGAGCGTGTGATGGCGCGCATGTTTGATGAACACACGCCACTGCCCGGCGCCAAACCCCTCCTGACCGCACATGCAGAGCGGCTGACCCCCCATCAACGCCCCGGCGATTATGCTCAGGCTGTGATGGATCTGGGCGCGACGATCTGTTCGCCCAAATCGCCCGCATGCGGGATTTGTCCCTGGCGCGATCCTTGTGCGGCACGCATCAGCGGAACGGCAGCCGACCTGCCCAAAAAGACCCCGAAAAAGGCAAAGCCGACCCGCCACGGCACCGTCTATCTGGCGCAGCGCAGCGATGGGGCGTGGCTGGTGGAAACCCGGCCCGACAGCGGATTGCTGGGCGGAATGATGGGTTGGCCGGGCTCGGACTGGGTCGACACCAACGCGCCCCGCCCAACATCACCTCCCATGGACGCAGATTGGGTGAAACTGGCGGGCGAAGTGCGCCATACGTTCACCCATTTCCACCTGCTTCTGGACGTGATGGTGGCCCAAGTGGACACGGTGGGCGCGATAGACGCGATGGACGGGGAGGATGGG
Organism: Pseudomonadota bacterium; assembly: GCA_039814435.1. GTDB lineage: Bacteria > Pseudomonadota > Alphaproteobacteria > Rhodobacterales > Rhodobacteraceae > Tateyamaria. The sequence goes on along the minus strand of JBCCBC010000020.1, from coordinate 2,571 downwards.
AGCACACCGATCCGCGGCACCTTCCTGCCACGCGCGCAATTCCGCCCCTCTGACCTGCCCACGGTGATGCGCAAAGCCTATGATCTGGCACATAAATAACACGCGGCGCCGCGTCACGCTTGGCAGCGCGCGGTGTCGCGCCATATGCTCTCTCCGCGCGCACATCGAAAAAGGTCCGTCCATGATCCTGCCCCCGTCTTCTGTCGCCAAGGTGCAAAACGCCCTGCCATTTGCGATCTCGTTTCTGCTGATCCCACTGGCCGTGATTACAGCCGCCTATGGGGGCTGGACTGTGATCCTGCTGCCTGTGGTGACCTGGTACATGTTCTCGTTCCTTGACCTCGCCGTGGGGCTGAACACCGACAACGCGGACCTCGAGACGACGGATGACGACATGGTCTGGTACCGCGCCATCACCACCGCCTGGGTGCCGGCGCAATTCCTCATGCTGTTCGGGCTCATCGCCTATGTCGCCCCGGCCGAACACCTCAACACGTTCGAGAAAATCGCCGTGTTCTTTGGGGTCGGCGTTGTCACAGGCACCGTGGGGATCAACTACAGCCACGAACTGATGCACCAGAAAAACAAGCTGGAACGCTGGCTCGGCGACGCGCTGCTGGGCATGGTGCTCTACTCGCACTTCCGCTCCGAACACCTGCTGGTGCACCACCGCTATGTGGCCACACCGCGCGACCCCGTGACCGCACGGATGGGGGAAAGCTTTTACCGGTTCTACCCCCGGGTGCTGAAACAATGCTTCCACTCCGCCTGGAACGCGGAAAAGGCGATGCTGGCGCGCAAGGACCTGCCTGCAAGCGACTTTGGCAACCCGTTCTGGAAATACGGGGCGATGCAACTGTTCTGCCTGCTGCTGGCCTTTGTGCTTGGGGGATGGGTCGGCGTGGCGCTGTTCCTGCTGCAGGCCGGGGTGGCGATCTGGCAGCTTGAGCTGGTGAACTACATCGAACACTACGGGCTGACGCGCAAACACCTTGGGGACGGGAAATACGAACACGTCCAGCCGCGCCACTCCTGGAACGCGGCGCACAAGGCATCCAACTGGCTGCTGATCAACCTGCAACGGCACTCCGACCACCACTACAAACCCGACCGGCGGTTCCCTGTGCTGCAAACCTATACCGAGGCCGACGCGCCCCAACTGCCCTACGGCTATCCGGTGATGACCATCGCCGCGATGATGCCGCAGATCTGGCGACGGGTGATGAACCCGCGCGTCAAAAAATGGCGCGAGATGTACTACCCGGAAATCACCGACTGGACAGCGTATAACAAGGCGACCAACCCCCTGCCGGGCAAAGCCGCCTGACGCTTGACCAAAACGCGGTTTTGGCCGACCATACAACCGACGCGCGTGGTATTGAGCGCGCAAATGGTCCGCCAGACACCCGTTTTCTCAAGAGGGCGCAATGCGATTTAGCGAACTGCCGGCAAGTGGGCAAAGCTTTCTAGTCACACATCTGGGGTATATCCCCGCCGCCGATGCCGAGGTGGGCGGGATGCCCGGCGGCACCAGCTTTGACATCTTTGTGCAGACCGATGACGGGATCGTCACGATGACGGTCCACCCCGAGATGAGCGCACAGGCACTCACCAACGCCTTTCTGCGCAAAGCCGGATACGACACCGACGACGGCTATTTGACGACCGGAACCAAACCCATCGGACAACGCGGGACAGTGGCCGATCTTGGCATACACAAGGAAAGCACGCTGACCTTCGTGTCGCGACTGCGGGGCGGGGGGCGCACGAAAAAGGACAAGGGAAAGAAAAAAGAAGAAGAAGAGGAAACGCCCAAGAATCCGTACGAAAACCTGCCCAACCCAGCGGGCGAAAAACTGGCCGCGCCCGACCTCAGCGACAAGGCGCGCGCGGCGATGCACCTGATCAGCAGCGCAGCGGCCTCTGATGCCAAAGCACGTAAAGGCGGTGAAAAACGGATGAGCGCCGTTGGGGATTCTGGCGGTTCCCCAATCACAACCGGCGAATCCAAATGGAAGCTGACCAAAGAAGACGCCAAAGCTCTTCTCAAAAAGAACAGGAAAGCAATCACCGGTGAGCGAGCCGAAGACGTGATCGAGCAGATGGGATATGTGGGCGGCATTGAAGTGATCCGCGTGCCACCCGTTGATGACCTCAAGCTGATTGAAAACGCGGCAGAGCGCGCGTTCGAACCCGAGACCAAAGCCGAAATGCTACGGCAGCTGAAAAAACAGTACGACGACGATCCAGACAGCAAGGACAAGGCAAAAGCGCGCCCCTCGGACGCAGAGTTGGACAAGATCGTGCAACAAAAGTTCGACGAACTGATGAAACCAAAAGGTGGCGGTGACGGCAAAAAGAAAAACTTTATCAAGGATCGCGTGAACAGCGCCGTGCGTGACAAGGAATGGCTTCTCGGTCAGATGGAACGCCCGGATGTCAAACCCGATGTACTGATCAAGGAAATCGATACCAAACTCAAGGATAACCCTGCCCTTTTGGCGAATGCCGACACGCGCAAACTGCCCACGCTCGCCAAAGGGTCCGGGTACACGCAAAACTGCGTCGCGG
>JBCCBC010000056.1:0-12737 GCA_039814435.1 Pseudomonadota bacterium | reverse complement strand
GAGCGCAAAATCACGGTCGAGGAAATTCAGCGCAAAGTCTCGGAGCACTACAACATCCGCCTGTCGGACATGATCGGCCCCAAGCGTCTGCGCAGTTACGCGCGCCCGCGCCAGGTGGCGATGTATCTGTGCAAAAAGATGACCTCGCGCAGCTTGCCCGAAATCGGGCGCCGGTTTGGCGGGCGTGATCACACCACCGTCATGCACGGCGTCAAACGGATCGAAGAGCTGAAACAGCAAGACGGCCAGATCGCCGAAGACCTCGAACTGCTGCGCCGCTCACTCGAAGCGTAACACTGCCGCACATTCCCCACATCGGGCACCCCAATCGGGTGCCCTTTTTGGTTTTGACGCCCCTACATCTTGACGCGCCCGCCGCAGCGATTGAAAAGCAATAAAAAGCTTGTGAAGACGCTTGGGTCGGCTAGGGTGCCTGTCCCGGTGTCAAAGCCAACACGGTGGTGGGGAGACAGACCATGAAGATCAGTGTCGAACGCGGCGTGCTGCTCAAGGCAGTCAGTCAAGCCCAGTCCGTGGTCGAACGGCGCAACACGATCCCGATCCTGGCCAATGTGCTGATCGAGGCCGAAGGGTCGGATGTGACCTTCCGCGCAACTGACCTCGATATCGAAGTGGTGGACAAGGCCCCGGCCCAGGTCGAACGCGCCGGTGCCACGACCGTTGCCGCCACCACGCTGCACGAAATTGTCCGCAAACTGCCTGATGGCGCGTTGGTGACCCTGACCGCAGACAGCGCCGCAGGGCGGCTGACAGTCGAAGCCGGGCGCTCGAACTTTTCGCTCGCCACATTGCCCAAAGAAGACTTTCCGGTGATGGCGTCATCCGAATACGCATCGAACTTTTCGGTGGCCGCTGACAAACTGCGCCGCCTGTTCGACAAATCCAAATTCGCGATCTCGACCGAGGAAACACGGTATTACCTCAACGGGGTTTACATGCACATTGCCGATGGTGACGACGGGCGCGCGCTGCGCTGTGTGGCCACCGATGGCCATCGTCTGGCCCGCATCGACAGCGCCCTGCCCGACGGGGCCGCAGACATGCCCGGCGTGATCGTGCCGCGCAAAACGGTCGGTGAGTTGCGCAAACTGCTTGACGATGACGAAATGCAAATTGCCGTGTCCGTGTCCGAAACCAAGGTACGTTTTGCGACACCCGATATCACGCTGACCTCAAAGGTTATCGACGGAACGTTCCCCGACTACACGCGGGTCATTCCCGTCGGCAACACCCGCAAAATGGAAGTCGACGCATCCGATTTTGCCAAAGCTGTCGACCGGGTTGCCACCGTGTCGTCGGAACGCTCGCGCGCGGTCAAACTGCAACTGGACGAGGATCGCCTGATCCTGTCCGTGAATGCACCCGATTCAGGGGCCGCCGAAGAAGAGCTGGCCGTGGCCTATGGCGACGAGCGGCTCGAAATCGGGTTCAACGCCAAATACCTGCTGGAAATTGCCAGCCAGGTGGACCGCGAAAACGCCGTGTTCATGTTCAACTCGTCCGGCGATCCAACCCTGATGCGCGAAGGTACTGATCAGTCAGCAGTTTATGTCGTCATGCCGATGCGTGTTTAAGATTTTCCGGCAGAAAATCTGGCCTCCGGCGGGCATATTTCTGGAACAATGAAAGGCGGGGATGGCGCTGCATCTGACATCGTTGGCGCTGTCGCATTTTCGCTCACACAAGGTGGCGCGGCTGACAGTGGACACGCGTCCGGTTGCCATCCACGGGCCAAATGGTGCCGGCAAGACCAATATTCTTGAGGCTGTGTCGTTGCTGTCACCGGGTCGTGGCCTGCGCCGGTCTTCGGCCGAAGATATGACACGGCGCCCCGAGGCTGTGGGGTGGAAGGTGTCGGGTGTCTTGCAATCGCTTCGACAAGTGCATGAAATCGAAACCTGGTCCGAAAACGGATCCGCCCGCCAGGTGCGCATCGACAGCAAGACGGCGGCACAAACGGCCCTTGGTCGCATTGCGCGCGTGTTGTGGCTGATCCCCTCGATGGACCGTCTGTGGATCGAAGGGGCCGAGGGGCGCCGCCGGTTTCTGGATCGCATGACCCTCAGTTTTATCCCCGATCACGCGCAGCACTCGCTGGATTACGACAAGGCTATGCGCGAGCGCAATCGCCTGCTCAAGGATATGGTGCGCGATGCTCACTGGTATGCCGCATTGGAGCTGCGGATGGCCGAAACCGGGGCCGCGATCCACGCCAACCGGCTGCGTGCCCTGGCTGAGTTATCGCAGGCGCAAGGCGACGCACACACCGCCTTTCCCGCAGCTGATCTGACCTTGCAGCCGGGCGAGTTGGGGATGCCAGAAGATGCCGAGGGGCTGCGCGCGGCCCTCGCTGACAACCGCGCCCGCGATCTGTCAGCCGGGCGCACGCTGATCGGCCCGCATCGTGCAGACCTGTACGGCGTTTACGCGGCCAAGGATGTGCCCGCCAAGGACTGTTCCACAGGCGAGCAAAAGGCCCTGCTCGTGTCCCTGATCCTTGCCAATGCGCGCGCCCTTGCCCGTGACTTTGGGGCACCACCGCTGTTGCTGCTGGACGAGGTCGCCGCCCACCTCGATCAGGACCGGCGCGCGGCACTTTATGACGAGATTTGCGCGCTTGGCGCGCAGGCCTGGATGACCGGCACGGAACCCGCCCTCTTTGACGCTATGGGGGACCGGGCGCAGTACCTTCATGTGACCGAAACAGACGGCGTGAGTGGCGTGGCATGACTCTCTCCCCTTGGGATATCGCGCTCTATGCCGGGGCGCTGTTGGTCTTGTTCCTGACGCCCGGCCCGGTGTGGGTGGGGCTGATCGCGCGCAGCCTGTCGGGCGGGTTTCAGGCGGCTTGGCCGCTCGCCTTGGGCGTGGTGGTGGGCGACGTGCTGTGGTCGCTTCTGGCGATCTTTGGGATCACCTGGATCCTGTCCGTCTACGGTGGCTTTCTTGAGGCGCTGAAATGGGTAGCGGCAGCGATCTTTTTGATTATGGGCGCGCTGGTAATCCGCAGCGCGGGCAAAGAGATCAACACCGACGGCCGCCTGACACGGCCCGGCATGTGGGCGGGGTTTCTCGCCGGGCTGGCAGTCATCCTGGGCAATCCCAAGGCCATCCTGTTTTACGCAGGTATGCTGCCCGGCTTCTTTGACCTGACGCGACTGACGCCGCTGGACATCGCCATCATCGTCACGCTGTCGATGGTCGTGCCGCTGCTTGGCAACCTCGCCATGGCGCTGTTTATCGACCGGGCCCGGCGGGTATTATCCTCGCCCCGCGCGCTGAAACGGATGAACATAACCGCAGGCATTTTGCTGATCTGCGTTGGCCTTGTCATCCCCCTGACCTGACTGCAGAATTTTGCGTCAGTCGCGTGACATTCCCCCCTAAAAAGAGTACATTTTGTGCAACATGATAAGGGGCCAATAAATGGCAGATAACGAGCAAACCCCCGAAGAATACGGCGCGGATTCTATCAAGGTTCTCAAGGGCTTGGAGGCGGTGCGCAAGCGTCCGGGCATGTATATCGGTGATACGGACGACGGCAGCGGTCTGCACCATATGGTCTATGAGGTCGTCGACAACGGAATTGACGAGGCGCTCGCAGGTCATGCAGACGCCGTCACCGTCACAATTCACGAAGATTCCTCAGTCTCCGTCAGCGACAATGGGCGTGGGATCCCAGTGGGCATCCACGAGGAAGAGGGCGTGTCGGCGGCCGAGGTCATCATGACCCAACTGCACGCCGGCGGTAAGTTTGACAGCAACTCGTACAAGGTGTCGGGCGGTCTGCACGGGGTGGGTGTATCAGTCGTCAACGCGCTGTCGGTTGAGCTTGATCTGCGCATCTGGCGCGACGGCAAGGAACACGTCGCACGCTTTTCCCACGGCGATACAGTCGAGCACCTCAAGGTGGTGGGCGACTGCGGCGACAAGACCGGAACCGAAGTGCGCTTTCTCGCCTCGACCGAGACATTTTCAAACCTCGAATACTCGTTCGAGACGCTGGAAAAGCGGCTGCGCGAGCTGGCCTTTCTCAACTCCGGGGTGCGGATCATCCTCGTCGATGAACGCCCTGTCGAGCACCTGACATCCGAGCTTTACTACGAAGGCGGCGTCAAGGAGTTCGTCAAATACCTCGACCGCTCCAAATCCTCTGTCATGCCCGAACCGATCTTTATCACCGGGGAAAAGGACGAGATCGGTGTCGAAGTCGCGATGTGGTGGAACGACAGCTACAATGAAATGGTGCTGCCCTTCACCAACAACATCCCCCAGCGCGATGGCGGCACGCACATGGCGGGCTTTCGCGGCGCGTTGACGCGGACCATCAACAACTACGCCCAATCCAGCGGGATCGCGAAAAAGGAAAAGGTGAACTTTACCGGCGATGATGCCCGCGAGGGGCTGACATGCGTGCTGTCGGTCAAGGTGCCGGATCCCAAGTTTTCCAGCCAGACCAAAGACAAGCTGGTCAGCTCCGAAGTGCGCCCGGCAGTCGAAGGGTTGGTGAACGAAAAACTGGCCGAGTGGTTCGAGGAAAACCCGAACGAGGCCAAGATCATCGTTGGCAAGATCATCGAGGCGGCACTGGCCCGCGAAGCGGCCCGCAAAGCCCGGGAACTGACCCGCCGCAAGAACCCGATGGACATGAATTTCCTGTCGTCCAAGCTCAAGGATTGCAGCGACAAGAACCCCGCCAATACCGAGATTTTCCTGGTCGAGGGCGACAGCGCCGGCGGCTCGGCCCAAACGGGCCGTGATCGTAAAACCCAAGCGATCCTGCCACTGAAGGGCAAGATCCTGAACGTGGAGCGCGCCCGCTTTGACCGGATGCTGGGCAGTCAGGAAATTGGCAATATGGTTATGGCCCTGGGCACCGGGATTGGGCGCGATGAGTTCAACATCGACAAGCTGCGCTACCACAAGATCGTCATCATGACAGATGCCGACGTGGACGGCGCGCACATCCGCACGCTGCTGCTGACGTTCTTTTACCGCCAGATGCCCGAACTGATCGAGGGCGGGTACCTCTACATCGCGCAGCCACCGCTTTACAAAGTGGCGCGCGGCAAGTCCGAGGTGTACCTCAAGGACGAGGCCGAGATGCAGGATTACCTGATCCAGCAAGGGATCGAAGGGGCCATGCTGCGCCAAGGCAATGGCGAGGAAATCATCGGGCAGGACCTCGTGCGTGTGGTGGATGAGGCGCGCCAGTTGCGCCGCGTGCTGCAAGCCTTCCCCACGCACTACCCGCGCCACATCCTGGAACAGGCCGCGATTGCCGGGGCGTTTGTGCCCGGTGCCGTGGACAGCAACCTGCAAGAGGTCGCGGACAAGGTCGCCGAACGGCTGAACCTGATCGCGCTGGAATGGGAACGCGGCTGGGTTGGTCGGATCACGCAAGACAAAGGCGTACGGCTTGCCCGGATCCTGCGCGGGGTCGAAGAGGTGCGCACGCTGGATGGGCGCATGTTGCGCTCGGGCGAGGCGCGCAAAACCGGCTCTTTCACGCAATCGCTTCAGGACGTGTACGGCCTGCCCGCCACGTTGCACCGCAAGGACCGCAGCCAACAGATCATGGGACCCATGGACCTGCTGGATGCAATCCTGGCCGAAGGGGAAAAGGGGCTGAGCCTGCAACGCTACAAAGGTCTGGGCGAAATGAACCCCGACCAACTGTGGGAAACCACGTTGGACCCAGACGCACGGACCCTGTTGCAAGTGCGGGTCGAGGATATGGCCGAGGCCGACGATCTGTTCACCAAGCTGATGGGCGACGTGGTGGAACCTCGCCGTGAATTCATCCAGCAAAACGCGCTGAGCGTGGAAAACCTCGACTTCTAGGCCGCGGTACGCTTGCCGCGTGGCACCTCTCGAAAAAGGACATGACGGATGTTCTCCAAAGATGCGCTTGAATACAGCCAACTGCCTTTGCCCGACCGGCAAGAGCTGAGCGATGCAGACATGCAAGAGCGCACGGAATCCTACCGTGACTTCATGGCAACCCGGCACTCTGTGCGCGACTATTCCACCCGGCCCGTGCCGCAATCCGTGATCGAAGCGGCCATCGCCGCCGCAGGCACCGCGCCCTCCGGGGCCAACCACCAGCCATGGCACTTTGTGGCGATCCAGGATCAACAGACAAAGCAACAGATCCGCGATGCCGCCGAAGAAGAAGAGCGCAAATTCTACTCTGGCGGGGCCAGTGACGAATGGATCAAGGCGCTCGAACCGATCGGAACGAACGACCACAAACCGCACCTGACGGACGCGCCGTGGCTGATCGTTGTCTTTGCCCAGCGCTACGGCACGTTTGAGGACGGCACCCGGTACAAAAACTACTACGTACCGGAAAGTGTGGGGATCTCGACCGGTATGCTGCTGACGGCATTGCACACGGCGGGCCTTGTGACGCTAACGCACACGCCCAACCCAATGAAGTTCCTTGGCGAGTTGCTGAACCGGCCCGACAGTGACAAAGCGACAATGATCATCGCTGTGGGGCACGCCTCGGGTGATGCAACCGTGCCGTCCGTCGCCAAAATGAAAAAACCGCTGTCTGAAATCATGACCGTACGCTGATCCATGCGGGTGGCATCGGTTGCTTATGCGCTGCTGACACTGGCGTTGATGACGCTCGGGGCAGCGGTCTTGCTGATTTACGTACCAAGCACGCCCTTGCCCAACGCGCTCAACCCCACAAAACCGCTTGCTGTTTCTGACCCGGTAACCCCGCTCACGTCGTTCAAACTGTCCCGCGCGCTGGCCAGTGGCGCGACCTGCCGCGCAGCCTTGGCAACCGGTGCGCAGTTTCGGGAAATGGCGGATCTGACCACAGCCACCCAATGCGGCATCGCAGATCGGGTGGATCTGCGCAGCACCGGCACCGCCAGCCTGCGGCCCGTCGAAACACGCTGCCAAACGGCGCTGCGACTGGCCATGTGGCACGCACACGGGATCACACCTGCCGCGCAACGCCACTTTGGGCAAACGGTGGCGCAAATCCACCACGCCTCCAGCTACAATTGCCGCCAGATCCGCACAACAGGGGGTGGATCGGGGCGGCTCAGCACCCACGCGACCGCGGAGTCCATCGACATCTCTGGGGTGACACTGGCGGATGGGCGGCGGATGAACCTCATTGATGGCTGGCCCGCCGGCGACGCACGCGCAGCGTTTTTCCGCGACCTGCGGGACAGCGCATGCATGTGGTTCCGGGTCACGCTGGGGCCAGAGTATAACAGCCTGCACGCCGACCACTTCCACCTGCAACACACAGGCTGGGGTCTCTGCCGTTAGGCAGCGTTCCACCGTACGGGGAATTCCCGGTGAAATTCCCTTTGTGCTACATCACTTTGCCGTTAACCTGCCCGCACACAAACGCAATGCCTTGCAGCCAGTACAATATCTGGCGCAACCAACTGGTGGGAGACAACATATGGGCAAACGTGACGATCTGATCGCGCAATACGCGGACGACCTGAAAAACAAATGCGGGATGACGCCCGACATGGACTTGTTGACAAAGGTCACAATCGGCTGCGGCCCTGCCATCTACAACGCGGATGCATCGACCGTCGCGGGCAGCCAAAAGTCCGAGCTGGAAACCGTGAAAACCAACTTTTTGGTAAAGAAACTTGGCCTCGCCGACGGGCCCGAGCTGATGGGCGCAATCGACTCCGTCATCGAAACCTATGGCAAATCCGAGCGCAACAAATACCGCGCTGTTGTCTACTACATGCTGACCAAACACTTCGGCAAAGAGTCTGTGTACGGGTAAATCACCCCCACAACGACGCAACGCATACACCCGCTGGTTAAGCGGGTGTTTCTGTTTTCGGTCCAATGCAATGTACATTAAAATTGTATTGTCGCGCCAGCGCGGGTAATTAACCCCTGTCAGATCAGAATGATCAGACCCGATATTTTCGAACACGTGCGGTGGCTCTTGGGAGTGCCTGCTGAGTGAGAAAGGGTTCTGATCCTCGTCCGGTCAGAACCCTTTTTTCTCTCAGAACAGCATCAAGACCGCGCCGATCACTGTACAGCCAAACGTGGCATATCCAGCATCGATCAAGGTGAGGCGAAACGGGCGGGCGCTGAACCCGTAAAACGTCGCGATCCAGGGACTGACCAGAAACAGACCTACGCCAAAGCCTGAAACCAGCCCTTCACCAAACGTGTCGATCCCGCTCAGTACAAACACATGACGCATCATGCCCGCCACCAGGATGGAGCCGACGATGCTGGTGATGTAGGGAACTGGATTGGCTTGGTTCGCGGGCTTGCCGTCCACCACGGGTACGCCCGATGCCGCCATCCACGGGTTCGCCAGCACCGTGTACCACACCGCGCCAAATGCAAACCCAGCTATCCCCGCCACAACGACTGCCAAAAATCCCATGTCACTCTCCCTCGCTTGATATCGAGGTCAGAGTGGCAGAAAACTGCACGTTTACCTAGCCCTGCTCGGGATCAATCCCGGCCAATTCGCACACAACGCCCCATTCGGTGTCTGTCACAGGCTGCACAGACAGGCGCGAATTGCGGATCAGCGCCATTTCGGCAAGGCGCGGATCGGCCTTGACCATCTCAAGCGTCACCGGGGTTTGAACGGGGCCTACCGCCTTGATATCCACGCATTCCCAGCGATCATCATCCACAGTGCTGTCGGGGTGCGCCTCGGCGATGACCTCCACCACGCCAACAACTGCCTTTTCCGTCTGCGAATGGTAAAAGAACCCGCGATCACCCACGGTCATCTCGCGCATGAAATTACGGGCCTGATAGTTGCGCACACCGTCCCATTCTTCGCCAACGTCACCCTTGGCAACTTGCTGGTCCCAACTCCACGTGCTGGGTTCAGACTTGAACAGCCAATACCTCATCCGCCAATCACCTGCTTCCATGCACTGATCGTGACCTCACGAAACAGACCCGCCTTGGCATAGGGATCGTTATCGGCCCAGGCCTGTGCGGCCACCATGTCCGGTACGTCCAGCACAATCAACGACCCGCATGGGGCACTGTCGGCATCCAGAAACGGGCCGGCCTGCTTCACAACACCCGTACTTTCCAAATAGGCCAGGTGATCCGGCCGGTTGTCCATCCGCACATCCAACGCGCCGGGCTTGTCCCACGCCATCAAAGCAAAAAGCATCTCATTCCTCCTTTAACGGGCGCGCCAGCAAATGCTGGATCGCCGCCCCGATTTCCAGTTTTCCATCGACAAGATCCGCCACCGTCTGGCAAATCGGCAAATCCAACCCGTTGCGCGCCGCAACAGCACGCAGCGCCCGCGCGGTGCCAGCACCCTCGACAGTCAGCGCAGCATCAAATGCAGTCCCCGCCCCCAAAGCAAGCCCCAGCCGGTAGTTGCGCGACTGGTCAGACGTGCAGGTCAGTGTCAGATCCCCCAGCCCGCTCAGTCCCATCAAGGTCTCCGGTTCGGCACCCAAGGCGGCGGCAACGCGCTGCATCTCGGCAAACCCCCGTGTCATCAATGCCGCGCGCGCGCTGTCGCCCAGCCCTGCACCCATGACCGCACCACACGCAATCGCAATTACGTTTTTCAGCGCGCCGCCCAGTTCCGCCCCAGTCACATCGTTCGTTCGGTAGAGACGCAAGGTGGGGGTCGACAGCCGTTCCTGCAGATCACAGGCAATATGATCATCCCGACAAGCCAGGGTCAGCGCAGTCGGCAATCCCCGGGCGATGTCATGCGCAAAGCTTGGGCCGGTCATGACGGCGACGCTGCGGGCCTGCGCAAGGATCGCACAAGGCCCCGTGCCCGTCGTCACCTCGATCCCTTTGCAACATGCAACAGCAATGCGGTCTTTCACATCCAGATTGAAGTCAGCCTTGATACTGAACAGGAACCGGCGCAAGCGTTGCATTGGTATGGCAAAAAGTAAGATATCGCAGCCAAAAACAGTCTCTAAATTGTCGGTTATGTGGATTTCATCGGTCAGTGTGACACCAGGAAGCCGCTGTTTGTTTTCCCTTTTCCGGGCCATCTGCTGCACATGTTCCGTTTGACGTGACCACAAATAGACAGGTGTAACCTGCGCCAGTGTCACTGCCAGGGCCGTGCCAAAGGCGCCCGCGCCGATGATTGCAACACTCACGCTTTGGCTCCCTTTTTCCCCGATCCCAACATGGCCGCACTTTGCGTATCAAGCGGCATGCGCGGGCGGGCGGACAGGTCCATGCCATCCGGGTCCCGCACTTGCATTTGCTCAATCCCTGCGGCTGCAATCATTGCCGCGTTGTCCGTGCACAACGCCAGCGGCGGGGCCAGGAATGCAACGCCATGATCGGCACAAATCGTCTCTAATAAAGCGCGAATATGCATATTCGCCGCAACACCGCCCGCCACACAAAACACCGGCGTATCTGGTGACAACGCCAAATATGCCGCGAGCGCCCGGGCGCTTTTGCCAGCTAGGCTGTCCGCCACGGCCGCCTGAAACGATGCGGCCAGATCCGCCTGATCCTGCGCGCGCAGCCCACCATGCTGGGCCACCACATCGTCCCGCGCGCGCAATACAGCTGTCTTCAATCCAGAAAAGCTCAGATCGCAACCCGGCTTGCTGGCCAACGGACGGGGAAAGGCGAACCGCTTTGCATTGCCATGACGCGCGGCCTGCTCAACCGCCGGACCTCCGGGCTGACCAAGCCCGATCAGGCGCGCAACCTTGTCAAACGCCTCGCCCGGCGCGTCATCAATGGTGCCGCCCAGCCTTTCGAACCGGTCGGGCCCGTGGACAATCAAAAACTGACAGTGACCGCCCGATACCAGCAACATCAAATAGGGGAAACTGACACCATCGGACAAACGAGGGGTCAGCGCATGGCCTGCCAAATGGTTCACACCGTACATGGGCAAGCCTGTCGCCGCTGCCAACCCCTTGGCCGTCATCACACCTGACACAACCCCGCCTATCAGACCGGGGCCACAGGTCACCGCAATTGCGTCGATCCCGTCCAGTGCCACGCCCGCCTGCGCCAGCGCACCGACCACGCTGACATCCAGCCGTTCGGCATGGGCGCGGGCCGCAATCTCGGGGACAACACCGCCAAAATCCGCATGCAATTCGGTCTGGCCATAGACCACGGCACCCAGAACCTGCATGTCGCCTGGCACGCCGCGCACCACAGCCGCTGCCGTATCATCGCAGCTGCTTTCGATTCCAAGGACTGTTACGGGCTGATCCATTGCCAAGTTCCGTTGCACCACAGGCCCGCGCGGGGTATCAGCATAACCCGTGGCAAACAATGCACCCCGCTCTCCCATCCCACTGGTGATGACGCGCCCACGCGCGGCATCCGAGGCGTTTGTGAACAGCCTTGATCCCTGTACGCGTGAGCAGCTTGCGCCCCTCTACAGCCCCCTGATCCAGATCACTGCACGGCCGGACCCGGTGGATATGCGCGCCAGCGACGCGGCCATCTTCACCTCCGCCAACGGCGTTCTTCACGGACCACCTGGACAGGGGCGCGCCGCATTTTGCGTGGGCACCGCGACCACCGCCGCCGCCCGCGCCAAAGGCTGGAACGCCCAGCACGCAGGCGATGATGCCAACGGGCTCGTGGCCACCATCGCTCAAATTGCCCCTGATCAGAGACTGTTTCACCTCTCCGGCACTCACACCCGCGGCAACATCACGCAGCGGCTGTCGCAAGCGGGGCTCAGCACAGCGCACCACGCCGTCTATGACCAGATCATGTGCCCGCTGACGCCCGACGCGATGACCTGTCTGCACGGGGGAAAACCCGTGATCGTTCCCCTTTTCTCGCCCCGCACTGCGGCGCATTTTGCGAGCCAGATCAATGATCTTGGGTCGGCGCACGTGGTTGCGCTCAGCCCTGCGGTGGCGGATGCGATCCAGGGCAAACTGGTCGCGTCACTCACTGTGGTACCGCATCCAAATGCACAGGCGATGGGCGCGGCCATTGCGACCCTGCTCTAAGATACCCGAATGACGCGCATCGGGTTGAGGGCGACGAGGCCGCAGAGTAGAGTTTGTAACGGCATCATGCCCAGCAAGTAGATTCGGGGGGGACATCCGTGGCCACACGTAAAAGCTCTAAAAAAGCGGCCGAGTCCGGAACCAGCACGGACACATCAGACAAAGCGCCCCTGGAATCGACATCTGTGGACACGCCAAGCGAGGCTGTGACCGACGCCGCAACCCCAGATATCGACACAGGTGCCGACACGGTCGTCGCCGAAACGACGGACGACGCCAACGATGACGCCAAAGATGTGGTAATCGACGCCGAAGCCGTCGAAGTGCAAACGGACACCCCAATCTCAGAGCCAGAGCCAGAGCCAGAGCCAGAGCCAGAGCCAGAGCCAGAGCCAGAGCCAGAGCCAGAGAAGGCCTCGCCCAGCCCCGCAACCCCTGTCCAGTCCGAACAGCCCGGGCCCAGCGCACTCACACTGTTCTTTGGTGGCGTGATCGCGGCCCTCATGGGGTTCATCGCTGCGCGCGCCGAGATCATCGATCCCATCTTGCCGCCCAGCATGCGGGCCAAGGTGGTGGACGAGGCCGTTCTCGACCAGCTTGACCAAACAACTGCGGACCTCGCAGCACTGCGGGCCACTGTCGCCGAACTGCCCGAACCACAAGCATCGGTCGCGGCTGAGCCCGTCGACCTGAGCGGGATTGAGGCGCAGATCGCAGACAGCGCCGCCGCACTTGATGCGCAGG
>JBCCBC010000041.1:0-14589 GCA_039814435.1 Pseudomonadota bacterium | reverse complement strand
GGTCGCGTTCAACGACTCTTCGAGCCCGCGCACCTGCCGTGACACCGCAGATTGGCTGAGGTTCAGCCGGTCACCGGCATGCGTCAGGCTGCCGGCATCTGCGACGGCATGAAAGATACGTAACTTGTCCCAGTCCATTGGCATCACACCCGTACCGTTTGATTGACACTACACGAAATGACGTAGTTTCACAGCAAGCAGACAAGGGGAACATGAAGATAACAAAAATATTTGTATGCAGGTCAGCATTTGTGACCTATATTTAGGCGAGAGTATGCAAGACTGAGCTGAAGTCGATTAGGGGCAGGGAGGCCGCTGATGAGCACGCAGAAGATTTCGCTAAACGACCGATACGATCTGGAAAAGAGCCCGATTCTGCTGAACGGCACGCAGGCCCTGGTCCGTTTGATGCTAATGCAGAAGACGCGCGATGTGGCGGCGGGTTTGAACACTGCGGGTCTGGTGACCGGGTATCGCGGATCCCCTTTGGGTGCCGTTGATCTGCACATGACCAAAGCGTTGAAATCGCTGGCAGCGGCCGAAATCACGTTTCAGCCGGGCCTGAACGAAGATCTGGCAGCCACCGCCCTGTGGGGCGCGCAGCAGGCCGAATTGCGCGGAGAGGGCAAATATGACGGCGTGTTTGGCCTGTGGTATGGCAAGGGCCCGGGCGTGGACCGTTCGGGCGATGTGATGCGCCACGCCAACATGGCCGGATCGTCGCGCCACGGTGGCGTGCTGATGGCGATGGGGGATGATCATACCGGCGAATCCTCGACCGTGCTGCACCAATCCGAGTTTGCCATGGTCGACGCCTATATGCCCGTGGTGTCCCCGGCTGGCGTGCAGGAAATCATGGATTACGGTCTGTATGGCATTGCCCTGAGCCGCTATGCAGGCGTTTGGGTTGGTCTGAAGACCATGAAAGACACAGTCGAGGCCACGTCCGTTGTGGATGGTGACCCGCACCGCCTGACTTTTGTGCCCCCTGACTATGCGCTGCCCGAGGGCGGGTTGAATATTCGTCTGGTCGATGACCGCATCGATCAGGAAGCCCGTTTGATCGATCACAAGCGCCACGCCGCCGAAGCCTTTGCCAATGCCAACAAGATGGACAAGCGCATGTGGGGCAAGCCCGGGGCCAAGATCGGTCTCGTGGCCGCTGGCAAGAACTGGCTGGATCTGGTCCACGCCCTGTCATTGCTGAATATCGACGCAAACGAGGCTGAGCGGTTGGGCGTCACCACTTACAAGGTGGGTCAGACCTGGCCGCTGGACATGAAGGGGTTCAATGACTGGGCCGACGGCCTTGATCTTATTGTTGTTGTTGAAGAAAAGCGCAAACTGCTTGAGGTTCAGATCAAGGAGGCCATTTTCGACAATCGCGCCGGGCGCCGCGTGTATGGCGGGACCAAGGATGGCGACGTGTTCTTTAGCGCCAAGTGGGCGTTGGATCCTGTCGAGATTGCCACAAAACTGGGTCAGGTCTTGATCGATGAGGGCCGTGAGACAGACGGCATCAAGGCGGGCATGCTGACGCTGGACGAGGCGCGCCGGTCGGACAATGCCGAAGAGATCGCGGCGCGCTTGCCCTATTTCTGTTCGGGCTGTCCGCACAATTCATCGACCAAGGTGCCGGACGGGTCGCGCGCCTATGCGGGCATTGGCTGTCATTTCATGGCGCAGTGGATGGACCGCGAGACCCTCGGCTATACCCATATGGGTGCTGAGGGGGCCAATTGGATTGGCGAGGCCCCGTTTTCGACCCGCCCCCATGTGTTCCAGAACCTGGGCGATGGCACCTATAACCATTCGGGTGTGCAGGCGATCCGCGCGGCCTTGGCTGCGGGCACCAACATCACCTACAAGATCCTGTATAATGACGCCGTTGCCATGACCGGCGGCCAGACCAATGAGGGGGGCCTTGATCCCTACCGCATCGTCGATGAGGTCCGCGCGATGGGCTGTGCCCACGTGGCCGTTGTCTATGACGACAAGGAAGACGTGGATGTGGGCCGCTTTCCGTCCGGCGTGGATGTGCAGGAGCGTGCCAACCTGCAGGTTGTGCAGGAGCGGTTTGCCGGGACCGAGGGCGTGTCCATCATCGTTTATGTCCAGACCTGCGCCGCCGAAAAGCGCCGCCGCCGCAAGCGGGGCACGTTCCCGGATATCGACAAGCGCGTGTTCATCAACACCGACGTGTGCGAGGGCTGCGGTGATTGCGGCGTGCAGTCCAACTGTGTGTCCATCGTACCGGTCGAGACCGAGTTGGGTCGCAAGCGTGCGATTGACCAGTCCAGCTGCAACAAGGATTTTTCCTGCGTCAAAGGCTTTTGCCCGTCTTTCGTGACCCTGGAGGGCGCGCAGGTGAAAAAACAGGCAACGGCGACGCTGGAGTTGCCCGAACTGCCCAAACCGATGCTGCCGGCCATTCGTGGCACGTGGAATGTGGTCATCACGGGCGTCGGCGGCACGGGTGTTGTCACCATTGGTGCCGTCATGGCCCAAGCCGCCCATATCGACGGCAAGGGCGCGGGCATGATGGAGATGGCGGGCCTTGCCCAGAAGGGCGGTGCGGTGCACATCCATTGCCGTTTGGCCAATGATCCGGGCGATATCAGTGCCATCCGTGTGGCCACAGGCGAGGCGGATGCGTTGATTGGCGGGGATCTGGTGGTGAGTGCGGGGGCCAAGACCCTTGGCTTGACCGCTGCGGGTCGCACCGGCGCGGTTGTGAACTCTCACGAGATCATCACGGGCGATTTCACCCGCGATACCGAGTTTGCCCTGCCCACCGATCGCTTGTCCCTTGCGCTTGAGGCGCGGTTGCGCGACCGCGTCGATATGTTTGATGCCTCGGATCTGGCGAAAGCGGCGATGGGGGATTCGATCTTTTCCAACATGATGGTGTTTGGGGCGGCGTGGCAGCGTGGCCTCGTGCCGTTGAGTTATGATGCGATCATGCAGGCCATTGATCTGAACGGGGCGGCTGTCGACAAAAACGCCCGTGCCTTTGATATCGGCCGCTGGGCGGTATTGCATCCGGGCGAGGCGGGCCGTGTTGCGGCCCCCAAGGTGATCCAACTGCCCAAAACCCTTGAGGACCGGATCGCGTTTCGCGCCGAACATCTGGTGAAGTATCAGTCCAAGCGCCTTGCCAAACGCTATCGCAAGCTGGTGGATGCGATTGACGACAGCGCCGTCAAGGATGCGGTCGCGATGGGCTATCACAAGCTGCTGTCCTACAAGGACGAGTACGAGGTTGCCCGTCTGCATCTGGAGACCGAAGCCAAGGCGCGCGAACAGTTTGATGGCGAGTTCACCGTGAAATTCCACCTTGCGCCGCCGATGCTGTCCAAAGAGGGCCCCGATGGCCGCCCTGTGAAAAAGGAATATGGGCCGGGCATGATGCGCAACTTTCGCCTGCTCGCGCGCCTGAAGGGGCTGCGCGGCACGCCGCTGGACGTGTTTGGCCGCACGCGTGAGCGCCGGATGGAGCGTGCCCTGATCAAGCAATACGAGGCCGACATGAAGTCCGTCTTGCCCGACGTGACCCCTGAGACCCGCGACGCGGTTGTGGCGCTTGCCGCCCTGCCACTGGACATTCGCGGCTATGGCCCGGTGAAAGAGGCCAACGAGGCCAAGGCCGCAAAACGCCGCGAGGAAATACTGGCTGTGATCCGGTCAGGCGGTCCCGAACAGGCGCGCGCGGCGGAATAGCTTGCCGTTCTGGGTGGCGAAATTACTAGGCAGGCGGGACGCCGCCCCCTACATTGCGCGCAAGAGTTACTGGACGGTTCTGATTTATCATGCCCAATTCCGAGCGGCACATTGCCCGCGAGATCAGTTATGCCCATTCGGCAGAGACCAAGGGCGGGCGCGCACTGATCCGTATCCTTGAGAACACGACGGGGCGCTTGCGCCTGATCAAACGCGCACAGGGCTATGAGGACGAAGTGGCCGCCGGCCGCGATTTCTGGGCCGTGATGGTGGAACGCTATGGCCTGACCCTGGAATTGGTCGGCGGCTCCCTTGCCAATATCCCCACAGATAAACCACTGATTTTGATCGCAAACCACCCGTACGGCATTCTGGACGGTTTGATCATGGGCCATATCCTGTCCACGGTGCGGGGCGATTTCAAGATCATGGCGAACTCGGTCTTCAAAAAGGCCGAAGAGCTGAACCGTGTGCTGTTGCCGATCAGTTTTGATGCCACCCGCGAGGCCATGGCGATGAACGTGGCCACCCGCAGGGAATCGCTGCGCTATCTGGGCGGGGGCGGGGCCATCGGCATTTTTCCCGGCGGCACGGTCAGCACGGCGGCCAAGCCGTTTTCGCGCCCCATGGACCCCGGCTGGCGCAGCTTTACCGCCCGCATGGTGGCCAAATCAGAGGCGACGGTGGTGCCGATGTATTTTGACGGCCACACCAGCCGCCTGTTCCAGATCGCCAGCCATTTGCACAACACATTGCGCCTGGGCCTGCTGATCAAAGAGTTCAAAAAGCGGGTCGATACACCGGTGCGGGTTGTCATCGGTGATCCCATCGAGCGCGATGTGCTGGACCCGATGGGGCAGGACCCCAAACAGATGATGGAATTCCTGCGAAAAGCCACGTATGAGCTGAATCCGAACCCGGTCAAAGTATTTGATCTGGGATATGAATTCGAAGAGCGGCATCGCGACTGAGCCGCGACAGGACGTAGGATGGCAGTAGGTATCTTTGATTCCGGTCTGGGTGGGCTGACGGTGCTGGACGCCGCGCAAAAGCGCCTGCCTGAGGTCCCGTTTGTCTATTTGGCGGACAGCGCCAATGCACCGTACGGCGTGCGGACAGCAGATGACATTTACCAGCTGACCTGTGCGGCGGTGCAGCGCCTGTTTGATGCGGGCTGCGATCTGGTGATCCTTGCGTGTAACACCGCGTCAGCCGCAGCCTTGCGCCGTATGCAAGAGGCCTGGGTCCCTGTGAACAAGCGCGTTTTGGGGGTGTTTGTTCCGATGATCGAGGCGCTGACAGAACGCCAGTGGGGTGACAATTCACCCCCGCGCGAAGTTGGCGTACAGCACGTGGCCCTGTTTGCGACCCCCGCGACCGTGGCAAGCCGCGCGTTTCAGCGCGAACTGGCCTTTCGCGCCATTGGTGTGGATGTCGAGGCGCAGGCCTGTGGCGGCGTTGTCGATGCCATTGAAGACGGCGATATGATTTTGGCGGACGCGCTGGTGCGCTCTCATGTCGATGCGCTCAAGCGCAAGATGCCGGAGCCGCAGGCGGCCATTTTGGGCTGCACGCATTACCCGCTGATGCAGGCCGAATTTCAGGACGCGCTGGGCGAGGGCGTTGCCGTCTATTCGCAAGCCAGCCTCGTTGGAGAGAGCCTTGCCGACTATCTGGAGCGGCACCCGGACAAGGTTGGGGCTGGTGATTCATCTTTTTTGACCACTGGTGATCCCAAGACGGTCAGCATCCGCGCCACCCAGTTCTTGCGACGACAGATCAGCTTTGATGCGGCCTGAAACGGGCGTGACATGGGCCTGACGGGGGCCTGACGGGGGCGCAATCCCGCACTGATCTGATATTTTGCATAAGAAGACTGACATGACTTACAACATCGCAATCCTGGGTGCGTCCGGCTATACTGGCGCTGAGTTGATCCGGCTGATCTCCGAGCATCCTTCCATTGAAATCAGTGCGTTGGGCGCGTTTTCTAAAGCGGGCAAGACCGTGGCTCAGGTTTTTCCGCATTTGCGCCATCTGGATCTGCCTCCCATGGTCGCCTTTGACCAGATCGAGTGGACGGGCATTGATCTGTGTTTCTGCGCGCTGCCGCACAAGACCAGCCAAGAGGTGATTTCGGGCCTGCCCCGCGATTTGAAGATCGTGGATCTGTCGGCTGATTTCCGGCTGCGCGATCCGGAGGACTATGCCAAGTGGTATGGCAATGCGCACTCGGCCATCGAGATGCAGGGTGAGGCGGTCTATGGGCTGACGGAGTTTTACCGTGATGAGATTACGGCTGCGCGCCTTGTGGCCGGCACGGGCTGCAATGCGGCGACGGGCCAGTTTGCGCTACGCCCCCTTGTGGCTGCTGGTGTGATTGATCTGGACGACATTATCCTCGACCTCAAGGCGGCTGTGTCGGGGGCGGGCCGGGCGCTGAAAGAAAACCTGCTGCATGCGGAGTTGTCCGAGGGCTATCACGCCTATGCCCTTGGTGGCGCGCACCGGCATCTGGGCGAGTTCGATCAGGAATTTTCGCGCGTGGCGGGGCGGGATGTGCGCATTCAGTTTGTGCCGCATCTGATCCCGGCCAATCGGGGCATTCTGGGCACCGCTTATGTGAAAGGTGAGGCGCAGGCGATTCACGAGACGTTGGCGGCGGCCTATGCGGACGAGCCGTTCATTGAGGTGTTGCCCATGGGCGAGGCGCCAAGCACGCGCCACATTCGGGGGTCGAACTTCTGCCACATCGGTGTGGCCGGCGATCGGCTGTCGGGGCGGGTGGTGGTTGTGGCCGCACTTGATAACCTCACCAAAGGGTCATCGGGGCAGGCGTTGCAAAACGCCAATCTGATGTTAGGTATCCCAGAGACTGCGGGGCTGATGATGGCCCCGCTTTTCCCGTGAGCCCCAGAGTCCAAGTATGAAGAGCCTTAAGAAACAGCGCCGTATTCAGATCATCGCCCTTGCGGCGCTGGCTTTGACCGTGTCGACCGTATTGATTGGCTACGCGATGCGTGACGGCATCAATTTCTTTCGCGCACCCAGCCAGATTATGGCGGAACCCCCGGGCCCTACGGAGGTGTTTCGCATTGGCGGTTTGGTGGCTGAGGGCTCGCTTATCCGGGGCCAGGGCGAATCGATCCGCTTTGACGTGACGGATGGCGGCGCGGCCATTCCGGTTGTGTTTACCGGCGTGCTGCCCGACCTGTTTGAGGAGAACCAGGGCATGGTCGGCACAGGTCGCTACATCAACGGCGTCTTTGAAGCCTCTGAAATTCTGGCGAAACATGACGAAACCTATATGCCGTCCGAGGTGGTGGATGCGCTGAAGGAACAGGGCGTTTACCAGGACCCCAACGGCTAGCGCACGCTGTGGTTAAGCGCCGTTAACCAACATGACCCAGTCTGGCCCACGTGACATGCCATGAGGGGTCCCAGATGCAGACCGTCAGACAGATTGCCAAAGAGATAGTGGCCCGCGAGGGCGGATATGTGAACGATCCCGATGATCCGGGTGGCGCGACCAATTTCGGTGTGACGATCCACACGATGCAGCGCCTCGGCCTTGATCTGGACCGCGACGGCGATGTGGATGCCACCGATGTGCGTCAGCTGACCCGGGCACAGGCCGAAGACATCTTTGTCACGCATTATTTTGATCGCCCCTTGATCGCGGAGCTGCCTGCGGCCCTGCACGCCACCGTCTTTGACATGTACGTCAACGCAGGGGGCAATGCGATCAAGATTCTGCAGCGCCTGCTGAACGAGATGGGCCATGTGTGCAGTGTGGATGGCGCGTTGGGCCCGCAATCCATTGTGGCAACCCGCGCCGCATACGCAGACGCACCCCAGCATTTGGTGGATGCCTACGGGATTGCGCGCCGCAACTACTATTTTCGTATCGCCGACCGCCGCCCGGCCAGCCGCAAATATGCGCGCAGCCGGGCGGGCGGAAAAGGGGGCTGGATCAAGCGGGCCGAAGAATTCATCGCGCCGCGCTTTCACCTGACCGCGACGCAGTTTCAGGAAAGGGTATCGACATGGGCTTGATTGAAAAGGTGTTTGGTCTGTTGTTTGGGGGCGGGACCAACGTGGTCAAGGACACGGTCGAAGTGTTCCGCGAGAACGCGGAGGCCGGATCGGTGCGCGCGCAAGCCGTGCAGATGCAGGCCATGACCGAGTTTGGTCAGGAGTTTGTGGTCCCTCGCCAGGGTGCGTTTGATCAGTTCATGGATGGGATCAACCGGTTGCCACGGCCTGCCTTGGCTTTGGGCACGCTTGGGCTGTTTGTGTCGGCCATGGTCGACCCGCTGTGGTTTGCCGAGCGGATGCAGGGCATTGCCCTCGTGCCAGAGCCGTTGTGGTGGCTGTTGGGCGTGATCGTGTAGTTTTACTTTGGTGCCCGTCATCAGTCAAAGCCCAGCAATTCCAGCGCGAGATCGTAGAGACGATCGGGCGCGTCCCCCAAGTGATGGAGAACGTGGCCGCCCTGCGCGAGATGCGCGCTGATGGCGTGGGCGTCGCGGCAACAGGCGAGGATGCGCGTTTGACGACTGCGTCGCTGATGCCGGATGTGAACCCGGCCTTGGACGAATGGCGGCGCGCCGCGTGATGTAAAACGGGGGCTGGCGATGTCGTGATGCGACATATCGGTTTGGCCCATTGGCGAGGCCCGCCGCGCCGCCTATAACATCTGTATGATTACAGAACTCGGTCACTTCGCGCTTGTCCTTGCCTTTGCCATCGCCATTGTTCAGGCCGTGGTTCCGATGGTGGGGGCCTGGCGGGGTAATGCAGGCTGGATGGCGTTGGCCGTGCCGGCGGCATCCGCGCAGTTTTTCCTGATTGCTCTGGCGTTTGGCGCGCTCATGTGGGCCTTTATCACCTCGGATTTTTCGCTGCGGCTGGTGGTGCTGAACAGCCACTCGGCCAAGCCGATGCTGTACAAAATCTCGGGCACGTGGGGCAACCACGAGGGATCCATGTTGCTGTGGGTGCTGATTGTAGCACTGTTTGGGGCTATGGCGGCCTGGTTTGGCGACAATCTGCCGCCCAGCCTGCGGGCGCGCGTGCTGTCGGTGCAGGGGGCCATCGGCGTCGCCTTTTTGGCGTTTATCCTGTTCACCTCAAACCCGTTCTTGCGCCTTGCCGTCCCGCCCTTTGATGGCCAGGATCTGAACCCGCTGTTGCAGGACCCCGGTTTGGCATTTCACCCGCCGTTTTTGTACCTGGGCTATGTGGGGCTGAGCATGGCGTTTTCCTTTGCTGTGGCTGCGTTGATCGAGGGGCGTGTGGACGCCGCATGGGGGCGGTGGGTGCGCCCATGGACGCTGGCGGCGTGGGTGTTTTTGACCATCGGTATCGCGCTTGGGTCCTGGTGGGCCTATTACGAGCTTGGCTGGGGCGGGTTCTGGTTTTGGGACCCGGTGGAAAACGCATCCTTTATGCCCTGGCTTTTGGCGGCCGCACTTGTCCATTCAGCCATCGTGGTGGAAAAGCGCGAGAGCCTAAAAAGCTGGACCATTCTGCTGGCTATCCTTGCCTTTGGGTTTTCGCTGATCGGGACGTTTATCGTGCGCTCGGGTCTGCTGACATCGGTTCATGCCTTTGCCAACGATCCTGAGCGGGGTGTGTTCATCCTGATGATCATGGGCTTTTTCATGGGCGGCGCGCTGATCCTGTTTGCGGTCCGTGCAAACGCGATGGAGGCGCGGGGCGTGTTTGGCATGGTCAGCCGCGAAAGCGCGCTGGTGGCCAACAATGCGCTGCTGGCTGTCAGCTGCTTTGTCGTTTTTGTCGGCACCATGTGGCCGCTGGTGGCCGAGATGTTTTTTGACCGCAAGCTGAGCGTTGGCCCGCCGTTTTTCAACATGGCGTTTACGCCGTTTATGGTGCTGCTGGGGCTGATCCTGCCTGTGGGGGCGATGGTGCCCTGGAAGCGGGGGCAGGTGGCCCGTGCCATGCGTCCGTTGCGCTATGTGTTCGTGCTGGCGGTTGCGATTGGTGGGCTTGTGTGGGCGATGCAGTCGGGGCGTAGCCTGATCGGGCCGATGGGTGCGTTTTTGGGGGCGTGGCTGGTGATGGGCGCGGCGGTTGATATCGCAAGCCGCACCGGCCAGCGGTTTACCCCGGCGCGGCTGTTGCGTCTGCCGCGGGCAGACTGGGGCAAGGCGGTGGCGCATAGTGGCCTTGGCATCACGATGCTGGGCGTTGCGGGCCTGACGTCCTGGCAGTCGGAGGACATCCGCGTGGCGCAGATCGGCGCACCGTTTGAGGTTGGCGGCTATACCCTGACCCTTGATGCCGTCGAAGATGTAGAAGGGCCGAACTATCTGGCCACTGTTGGGACGCTGACGCTGGCCAAAGACGGTCGGTTTATCGCGACGATGAAGCCGGAAAAGCGCGTCTATCCGGTGGCGCAGATGCCGACGACCGAGGCGGCCATCGATTATAACCTCGCCCGAGACGTCTATGTGGTGATCGGGGATGCGCAGCTGAACGGCGGCTGGGCCGTGCGCACCTATATCAAGCCGCTGACGAACTGGATCTGGATCGGGTGCGCGTTGATGTCCCTTGGCGGGTTTCTCAGCCTGAGTGACCGGCGGTTCCGCGTTGCCGTGGGTGCGCGCAAGGCCAAGCCGGTGCCGGCAGAATGAGGGCGCTGGCGGTTGGGTTCTGGCTGATCCTGGCCAGCGCGGCCCTTGCCCTGGGCCCCACTGAAATGCTGGACGACCCGGCCCTTGAGGCGCGGGCCCGGGGCCTTGATCACGCGTTGCGCTGTGTGGTGTGTCAGTCGGAGTCGGTTGCATCATCCAATGCGCAATGGGCCGTAGACACCCGCCGCGTGATCCGCGAACAGGTCGCATCGGGTCAAACGGACGCGCAGGTCGTCGACTTTTTCGTCGCCCGCTATGGTGAATTTGTGCTGATGAACCCGCGCGTGTCCGGGTCGAACTGGTTGCTTTGGGCGGCGGGGCCGTTGATGTTCTTGTTCGCCGCAATCACTGGTATCGTGTATCTGCGCGGGCGCAGTCGCGCCCAAACAACCCCCGAGACCGGATTGAGCGCCGAGGAAACCAAACGTTTGCGCGAGATTTTGGACGACTGACGGCGCGTCGGGGCTTTTCTAAACTGATCGGTTTGATATTCATGTCCCAACCCCAATGGGAGAGACCCGCATGAACTACGACACGCTGACCTATGCGCTGGAGGACGGTATCGCGTTGATCACGCTGAACCGCCCCGATGTGATGAATGCGCTGACCACGCAAATGCGCGCTGAAATCGATGTTGCCGTGACCCAAGCGGGCAAGGAGGCGCGCGTTGTCGTTCTGACGGGCGCGGGCCGTGCGTTTTGTTCGGGGCAGGATCTGGGTGACCGCGCCAATGCCGCCAATCTGGATCTGGAGCGGACGTTGCGCGATGAATACGCGCCCATGCTGAACGCGATCGTTGAATGCCCTGTGCCAACCATTGCGGCGGTCAACGGCGCGGCTGCGGGGGCGGGGGCCAATCTGGCGCTGGCCTGTGATGTGGTGATTGCATCGGAAAAAGCGTACTTCCTTCAGGCGTTTACCCGTATTGGTCTGATCCCGGATGCGGGTGGTACATATGCCATGCCGCGTACGATGGGCATGGCCAAGGCGATGGGTGCGGCCCTGTTTGCGGAAAAGATATCTGCCCGTCAGGCGGATGACTGGGGCATGATCTGGGAAGCGGTGGCGGATGAAGGGTTCGACGCGCAATGGCGCGCGCGCGCAGCGTTTCTGGCCAACGGTCCGACACGCGCCTTTGCTGCGGCCAAGCGGGTGATCCGTGCCAGTTGGGGCAATGATCTGGACGGCCAATTGGCGCTCGAAGCATCAGAGCAGGGCGCATGCGGCCAAAGCCGGGATTTCCGCGAAGGGGTCCTCGCCTTTGTTGAAAAGCGCAAAGCGGATTTCGAAGGCCGCTAGATCGCCTGCACGGACAGGTTTTCGGACTGCGCTGTGGATGCGTCAAACCCCTGCAGGACGGCATAAATCGTGCCGTCCACGCGCAGCGCTGCGTCCCCGCCGCCTTCATCCGTGATTGTGAGCGTTGGGCCGGGATCGCTTGCGTCAGTTGGGCTGAACAGGAACGAGATCTCTTCATCCGCAGTCAGATCGGTGATGGTTGCGGGTTGGGTTGGATCCATCCAGTCCCCAAGCACAAAGAAGTCGATGTCGTCCCCGCCCGACGCCACATCGTTGCTGCCCAAAAACAGCACGTCCTCACCAAAGCCGCCGTTGAGCACGTCCACAGACCCGGTATCGCCGTTCAGATCCACAAGGTCGCTGGTGCTCAGGTCATCCCCGCCGGAAAAGGCGGATGACAGGAAACCGGACAGGTTGCTGCGGAAGTCGATGAAAGTGTCACCGATCAGGAAGTCTTCGCCAGTGTCGCCGTTGAGCGTGTCCGTCCCTTCGCCGCCTTGCAACAGGTCATCCTGTGCCCCACCGCGCAGGAAATCGTTGCCTGCATCGCCAAAGACGAGGTCGTCCCCCTCGTTGCCAAACACCCGGTCATCACCATCGTTGGCGAGGACGATATCGTCATTTTCACCGCCGCGCAGAATGTCGTCCTGATCTGTGCCGACCTCAACATCGAACAGTTTGGTGTCTGTGCGTTCTGCTGCGAAGACGTCCACATCGCCGGCCTGATCAGCCGTCAGGTTGGGCAGTGTTGCCACCAATGTGTTGTTGGCATAGAGCGACACCACCCCGTCCGCGTCTGGTGCCACGACCAAAAGCGGCGTGGCGTCACCGGGGGCAAAGCTGTAGGCAAGCGCGTCTGTTGAAACGTCAAAGCCGTTGATCACCGCAGGCGCACCGGGATCGACCCAATCCCCAACAACCACAGAGTCGTTGCCGGTGCCGGTGTCGACCACATCATTGCTGCCTGCAAAGATCACGTCATTTCCGGTGCCACCGTTCAGCGTGTCCGCCTCTTGCGGGTCGCTGTCGGGATCAAACGCGGCCGTCTGGTCAAACAGGAAAAAGTTGGTGGCGGCGGCATCGTTGAAGGTGTCGGCCTCGTCTATCACATCGATGCCATAGAGCGTGTCGTTGCCTGTATCGCCAAACAGGGTGTCATTGCCTGCGCCGCCAAAGAGGTTGTCGGCCCCTTGCTCGCCGCGCAGCAGGTCGTTGCCGTTGTCGCCAAACATCAGGTCATTTTCTGTCCCGCCAAACGCGCGGTCGTTCCCGTCCCCGGTCGAGACGAGGTCAGCGCCGCCTTGGGTGCGCACCACGTCATTGCCGGATCCCGTGGCGATGGTTTCGGCAGCGTCAGACGCATTGATGGTCTGCGCCGCGTCCGTGTCCATGTTTGTGTCGGTGTCAGTTTCGGAAGACGTGCTCGAGTCGTCATCACTGTCAAAGGCGCTGGCCAAAAGGCCAACACCAAACAGCGCCAAGATTGCGATGCCAAATCCCATGATGCCAACTCCAAACCTGTCCGTTTTGTGGGATTTAGGAGGGCGGGTATGACGTCGTCAAGCGTCAGGTTTTTGTTGTTCACACAACCGAAACAACGGCCTGTAAAGCCCTAAATTGTATGGGAATTTAGCCGTTTGGCGTTGCAAATTTGCTGCATGTCCGGCCTTGGCGCGACAGTGATTGCCGTCACGAATGGTGTAACGCCCAAGCGTGACGTGCGCGCTTGGGCCTTACACTATTGAGAAGCGGTGACACTTAGGAATTGGGGTCGATCACCGGTGTCTGCACCCCTTCGACCAACGAAACCTGACCGGCTGTCACAACGCCAGCACCGCCTGCGACGCGGGCCAAGACTTGCCCATCTGCAAAGACAAGCGCGTCCAGACCATCGTCTGTGACAGTGACTGTTGGCGTTGCCGCGATGCTTGGATCCTCAAGAACCAGGAACAGCGTGTCCTCGCCATCGACAAAGTCGGTGATTACCGCTTCGCCCAGGCCGTTGCCCGCGCTGTCCGCAAGGATGCCAAACTGATCGGCCCCTGCGCCACCGGTGGCCGTGTCACCGGCACCAAAGAGCAGCACATCGGCCGCGTTCCCGCCGTCCAGCGTGTCCGCCGCGCCGTCATCCTGGAGGAAAATCTTGTCTCCGAGCGCGATACCGGTGGCGTCTGCCAATGTTGCGCCGTCCCGGATGGCCGACAGCTGTTCGGTGGTCAATGGATCGTCCAGCACTTCGCCGCTGATCACTACATCGCTGCCTTCGCCGCCGCTCAGCAGGTCAGAGCCGAGCCCCCCCACAACTGTGTCTTGTTGTGTGCCGCCATTGACCATGTCGTCGCCGTCATTGCCGTCTACCCAGTCTTCGCCCTGGTTGCCGGACAACGAGTCATTGCCGCCGCGCCCTTGCAACAGGTCGTTGTCTGCGTTGCCGTTGATCCGGTCAAATCCGGCTTGGCCCTGGATGATATCCGCGCCTGCGTCGCCGTTCAGGGTATCGTCGCCGTTGCCCCCTTCGATATTGTCCTGACCGCCGGCCCCGTTGATGATGTCGTCACCCGGAGTCCCGTCAAACGTTTCGTCATCGTCGTTGCCGGTCACTTCTTCGATTTCTGTCGGGAGGGCTGCGGGTTGGGCGATTTCGATCTGGTCTGCAGACAATTCACCCGCCGCGCCCAGCACGCGTGCCAGCTCTTCGCCGTCGACACTGACCACCGCGTCATCGCCGTCATCTTCGACGGTGATCTCCGCGTCTTCCGGGGCGTCTCCCTCTTGGAAATAGACAAAGATCACGTCGCTGCCGCTTGTGTAGTCTTGGATCGTTGCAGTGCCCGCATCGCTGCCTGCGGCATCGGCAAAGATGGCAAACCTGTCTTCTCCGCTGCCGCCGAAGGCCGTGTCGCCCGCG
>JBCCBC010000046.1:0-13801 GCA_039814435.1 Pseudomonadota bacterium | reverse complement strand
GGAGAACCATTCGGGGATTTCCAGACCTACAGCCAGGCGGCGGCGCAGTTCGGTGCCCGAGATGTTCAGGATCGTGACGTCGTCTCGATCCGGGATTTCATCGTTGGGTTCGTATTGGGCGCGTTCCTGCACATAGACCATGTGTTTGAAGTCGACCATTTCGATGCCCATTTCTTCCTGATGCTCGCGGAACAGGTCCTGTGCATCATAGGGGCCATAGAAGTCTTCGCCCGCCGAGTTCGAGCCGGGGCCCGCGTGGTCGCGGCCAACGATGAAGTGCGTGCACCCGTGGTTTTTGCGGATCAGGCCGTGCCAGACCGCTTCGCGTGGGCCTGCCATGCGCATTGCCAAGTTCAGCAGCGACATTGAGGTTGTGGCGGCTGGGTATTTGTCCAGCACCGCCTCGTAGCAGCGCACCCGTGTGAAGTGGTCCACGTCACCGGGTTTGGTGAGGCCCACAACGGGGTGGATCAGCAGGTTGGCTTGTGCTTCGCGTGCGGCGCGGAATGTCAGTTCCTGGTGCGCGCGGTGCAGGGGGTTGCGGGTTTGGAAGGCCACAACCTTGCGCCAGCCCATTTTGCGGAAATAGGAGCGCAATTCGTTTGGCGTGTCGCGACGGCCGCGGAAGTCGTAGTGCACGGGTTGTTGGATGCCTGTCACCGGGCCACCCAGATAGATGTCGCCGGCAGTGTTGTGCAGGTAGTTCACGGCGGGGTGCGCGCTGTCGTCTGCCCCGAAAACCATTTCGGCTTCGTGTGCTTTGTTTGGCGTCCAGCGGTCTGTGACGGTCATGGTGGCGAGGATCACGCCCTCTTGGTCGCGCAGGGCGATGTCTTGGCCGATTTCCAGGGTGCCTGCGAATTTGTCGTTCACGTCCAGCGTGATGGGCATGGGCCACAGCGCGCCGTCGGTGGTGCGCATATTGTCAACCACTCCGTTATAGTCGGCTTCGCTCAGGAACCCTTTGAGGGGGTTGAACCCGCCGTTCATCAGCAGTTCGAGGTCGCAGATTTGGCGGGGTGTCAGATCCCAGCTGACCAGATCGGCGGCCTCGTTCTTCATCTTTTGTGCGCTGTCGTAGGAAACATAAAGTTCCGGGATTGGGGCGAGGTTAGATTCCATCAATTTGGTCCTATAGTTAAGGGGGTTGAATCCTGAGGTGGTTCCGGTGAGTTCCGAATAGAGCGCGTCGTATTCTGCGAACTTTCGGGTGAGAAACTGATCGGTGAGCCGGTTCTTTTCCGCAGCGCCGCGTGTTGTCAGCGCATAGGCCACGCGTTGGCGTTTGTCGGGGCCGTTGTGGTCGTTTACGTTTACGAACCCGGCCTCCGTGGCGTCGCGCAGCAGCGCATTGAGCCGCCCAAGTGACACGCCCAGCTGCTCTGCCATCGCCCGTTGGGACGCGCGCGGTGCGGTGTCCAACTGCCGCAAGAGACGAAAGAGGTGATCCTCGTACTCTGGGCTGGGTTTGGTTGCGGGGGAGGGCATGTTACCGACTCTCTTTGTTCACGACTGAACATATGTCAGAAAAAGTATGTTCATGGAAGAACAAACTTTTCACATCCGGCGAAATTCCGCGTTGTGGTTAATTCGCAACGAGTCTTTGGTGCTTGACCGGCGGGCCTGAAGGTGTGCGTTCGGCGTTTGCGCATACGTCCCCTCGGGGGGCCGCCGTGCCGTCAGGCGGGTCGCAGCCGAAGACCGATCCCCGACAGGGCTGTTCCAAGTGCGGTTGCATCTGCAACCGGCAAGGCGGGCAGCGCCCCATCGTGCCCCCGCAGGGTCAGCGGCACCATGTTTCCCGTTTCCGGTGTCCCGCCTGCAGCTGTCAGTGCGTCCGCCGAGATCAGCGCCTGGACCCCGAGGGCTTTGGTTTCCCCTTCGAGCCGGGAGGCGATATTGACCGTGTCCCCGATCAGCGTGCGCGGCGCTTGCCCTGCTGCCCCGATTTCCCCCAACACGACATTGCCCAGATGCACCCCCATGCCGATCGCCACAGGCGCGCTGCCCTCGTTGGTAAGCGTGGTGTTGAAATGGGCCAGCGCCGCCCCGATTCCTTGGACTGCCTGCAATGCGGCCTGCGCCGAGCTCGCTGCGCTGCTCGTTTCAAAGACGGCCATCAGCCCGTCCCCCATGTATTTGTCAACTGTCCCGCCGGCGGCCACGATGGGCGGCACGATTTCGTCAAAGAACCGGTTGAGCAGGAAAACGACATCGTAGGGAAGCTGTCCGTCCGTACGCGCGGTGAACCCGCGCATATCCAGAAAGAGCACCGCCAGTTGCGCCTCTTTCCCTTGGCTGGCATGGGCCCGGCTGCGTTTACCGTCGCTGGCAAAGACCCGGAAGACGGTCACCGGCCCGGACGGCGTAACCTGGCAGGCGAGCCGCGTATTGGGCGGTGCCCCGACCGCCTTGAGGCTGCGTTTTTCCGCCTCGGAGGGGGGAGGCAGATCGTCAAGCCCCTCTTCGACGATGACCCTGCAGGTGGTGCAGCGTCCGCGCCCGCCGCAAAGTGCCGTATGCGACACGCCGCTGGTGATCGAGGTTTCGAGCAGGGTTTGCCAGCGTGGTGCCCGCACGGTTGGCCCGTCCACGTATGTGATCCGCACCGGTTTGCGGATCGCTGCCAGTGCGCGGCGCAGCCCAAAGATCAATGCCACCAGCGCAAGCAGCGCCCACATGGCCCGTTCGCCGTTTTGATCGATTGTTGCAAGCTGTGCGAACCCGTCGGCGTCGGGCCAGTTCCAGACGTCGTGCGCCAACTCGCGTGCGCGCGTGTCACTTATCAGTCCGTCGATCACCCGCGCAAAGGAGACATAGCCCATCAATGCCAGTGTCGGCACCAACACAGCGACCGCGATCATCCAGGGCAGGACCCGTTGCCATGTGTCCGTGAGCCGCAGCCACATATGAAGCCCGATACATCCGTGCACCCATGTCACCACCATCAGCAAGGCTTGCAGCCAGCCATCCGTCCCGTTCCAGATCAGGCTGGTGACGTAGCCAAACATCGTATTCACCCCCAACAGTTCAGAGGCTGCCCGTGTGTAGACCACATGGCTGACCAGCAGCAGTGGGATGATCAGCCCGAGCGCGATCTGCACCGCCTCGCTGGCGGGCATCCGCAGCGTGCGCGCCAGCGCCAGACGTGACAGCGCCAGCACCATATGCGCGCTGAGGGCGAGGAAGGTCACAAGGGTTCCCGGTGTTGAGCGCACAACCGCGACCCGCACGGTTTGGACGGCGTCAAAAAACCCAGGCGATATCAGCACGGCGGCAATGTTGAGCAAGTGCAGCGTGACGTAGAGCATTAACACGAGCCCCGATGCAATCCGGATCCGCGTTGCCCAACTGCCCCGCCAGAGCACATTTGCCATGTTTGTGTCGCCCGTTGTTTAAGTGGTCGCAGAGTGGCGCGCCCGCGTCCTTGCGTCAATTGGGGGCGCTGCCCCCGTCCTGCGGACTCCCCCGGGATATTTTCAGCCAAGAGAAGGGGTAGGGCGCCGTTTGTCTGCCCTTTGAGGTTTTATTCGGCGGCGAGGTCGGTTTCGATTTGGTTTTCGGCGATGAAACGTTCCGCTTCGAGCGCGGCCATGCAGCCCATACCGGCCGAGGTCACGGCCTGCCGGTATTTGTGATCGGTCAGATCGCCCGCTGCAAAGACGCCCGGGATTGACGTTTCGGTGCTGTCGGGTTTGGTTACGACATAACCGCCCATGTGCGTTTCCAGCACATCATGGACCAATTCATTGGCGGGCGCGTGACCGATCGCGACGAACACGCCCTTGGCCGGGATATCAGTGATCTCGCCTGTTTGGGTGTGCTTGACCTTGACCCCTTCGACCCCGAGCGGGCTGTCGGTGCCATAGACTTCGTCCAGTTCGTGGAACCAAATCGGTTCGATCTTGGGGTTCTTTTCCAGCCGGTCGATCAGGATCTTTTCCGCCCGCAATTCGTCGCGTCGATGGATCAGTGTGACCTTGGAAGCGAAGTTGGTCAAAAACAGCGCCTCTTCCACGGCGGTGTTGCCCCCACCGATCACCACGATTTCCTGTCCGCGAT
The DNA here is from genome assembly GCA_039814435.1 of Pseudomonadota bacterium. Classification (GTDB taxonomy): domain Bacteria; phylum Pseudomonadota; class Alphaproteobacteria; order Rhodobacterales; family Rhodobacteraceae; genus Tateyamaria. Next base: position 9,739 of record JBCCBC010000046.1, on the reverse strand, counting down.
AAAAGAAGCCGTCGCATGTGGCACAGGCCGACACGCCGAAGCCTTTGAACTTTTCCTCAGACGGCAGCCCCAACCATTTGGCGCGCGCCCCTGTTGCCAGGATGATTGCGTCCGCCACATAGACTGTGCCGCTGTCTGATTGCGCCACAAAAGGGCGCTTGGAAAAGTCGACAGAGGAAATGATGTCGCCGATAATCTCGCAGCCCATCGCCTTGGCGTGGTCCTGCATGCGTACCATCAGGTCGGGCCCTTGCACTTCGGTGTCGCCCGGCCAGTTTTCCACTTCGGTGGTGGTGGTCAGCTGCCCACCCGGTTCAATCCCTTGCACGAGGATCGGGTCGAGCATGGCCCGGCTGGCATAGACTCCAGCCGTGTAGCCCGCAGGCCCCGAGCCGATGATCAGAACCTTGGTGCGTTTTGTGTCAGCCATGATCGGCCCCCCATGTGGTGGTATGCAGCTCAAGTGATATAGACCCGCGCGCGGTGGGATTGAACCCTGATATTGGGCAGCGGGGTTGCACAGATTGCAGGCATTTCGGATTGAAGCGTTTCGGAAAATTGCGCAAATGCGAAAGATTATTGCGCGTGGCGGCGCTGCTGCTATAAGAACCGCAAAATAGAGGGAGCCGCCCATGGCAAGCACGCGACTCGACCCCATCGACCGAAAGATTCTCGCTGAGTTGCAGGCAGACGGCCGCATGACCAATGTGGAGTTGGCCAAGCGGGTGGGCATTTCCGCGCCCCCCTGTCTGCGCCGCGTGCGCACGCTGGAGGAAAGCGGCTACATCCGCGGATACCACGCCGATGTGGATTCCCATGAGTTGGGGTTTGAGGTGCAGGTGTTTGCCAATGTGGGTCTGGCCAGTCAGGCCGAGGCGGACCTGAGCGCCTTTGAGGATCGATGCCGCGCATGGCCTTTGGTGCGTGAGTGCCACATGTTGAATGGCGAGGTGGATTTTATCCTAAAATGCGTGGCCCCTGACTTGTCCAGTTTTCAGAGCTTTCTGACCGGTGAGTTGCTGACTACGCCCAACGTGGCCTCGGTCAAGACGTCGCTGGTCATTCGCCAGGCCAAGGACGCCCCCGGTGTGCCCTTTGATGTTTTGGAAGAACGGTTGGCCAAGCAGGCCTGATCCACGCTGATCAACTGGGTCGCGGGCCAATATAGTGCGCCCGTGGCCGGATGATGTGCCCGGACTGTGCCTGTTCGATGGCGTGCGCGATCCAGCCTGCGGTGCGCCCCAGTGCAAACAGGATGAACCCCGCCTCGGGTGGCAGAGCGTGCCGGCGGCTGATCACGGCGAGGGCTGCGTCGATGTTGGGCGGGGCCTGCACGTGCTTGGCCCATGCCCTGACCGCGCGCAGTTCCGGTGCCCGCCTGTTTTCAAAGCTGAGCAGGTGAGATGCCCGGATGTCACCACCGGGATAGAGCGGGTGCCCGTAGCCATAGGCGTAAGGGGCGAGGGATGCGTTTCGCGCTTGAAACCTCGCCATCTGTTCTGCCCCGACGATCCCTGCGTTCAGCGCATCCAGCGATGTTGCGGCCACCCCGCCATGGCGCGGTCCGGTCAGCGTGCAGAACCCTGCCAGCAGGGCCGTTGCCAGCCCGCCCCCGGTTGAGGCGCAGACCCGCACTGCGAAGGTTGATGGGTTTAGCTCGTGATCGCTGAGAAGTACCAATGCGCGCCGAATTTGGTTGGTTGCCGCATCGCTCAGCCCCCATGCCGCGCGTATCCTTGTGTGGATTGGCCCGCTTTGGTGTGCGCGCAGCAGCGCGTTGGCAAGTGTAGACATCAGCGTGGTGCCGATCTGGGCAAGGTCCTGAGGTGTTTGCCCTTGCATGGGCGGCGCTGTGGCGGCCGCCGCCCCGAGTACCGTGAGCGCGCGTGCGATTGCAGTGTCGCCTGTTGGCGGTTCAGTGCCGGGTTGGTCGGTGTAAACAGATCCGCGCAGGTGGTGGGCTGCGACGTCTTCGAGTGTCATTGCCTCGGCGCAATCGATTGCGGTGCGTGCCCCGAAATAGAGCATGCCGTCCCGTACATCTGAAATTGCGGTTTCGAGCACGGGGTCGCCCCAGCGGATCGCTTCTTGTGCCACGTGGGCGCGGGCACGCGAGCGGTGGTGACGCTGTGCCAGCGCTTCGACATCGGCGCGTGTATAGAGGCTGCGCCGAGCGTCCCCCACATCAATTTGTGCACGCAACAGCCCGCGGCTGACATAGGCGTAAAGCGACTGTGGCTTGACTCCAAGCAGGGTGCAGGCCGTGCGCGCATCGATCAGGCTGGCGTCATTCATGTTGATTATATTTATCAAGATTGAGCCTGCGTCAATCCGGTGTTTGGGTGCCGCTGCTAGATAAGGAGACGTGCTATGACCCACCCGTTTTTGACTGAGATTGAGGCCGCATTGGGGGTTGAGATGACCCCGGATGTGGCGATCCGCGTGACAGAACCTGCCCATTTGCCCGCGTATTTTGATGTGGGCGGGCTGGCGGTTGCGTCGGTCCAGGCCGCCGGTGCCGAAGCGGCGGCCGTGCTTGGTGCGCGATCATTGGCTGTGGATCAGCGCCGTGCGTTGATGTGGTTTGGCATGACACTGCGCCCCCAAGGGTGGGAGGTTCCGTCGCCCTGGGATCCGATTGCTGGGGACTATGCAACGCGCGATGGATGGATTCGGCTGCATACAAACGCCCCGTATCATCGCGCCGCTGCGCTGTCCGTTTTGGGCTGTGCGCCGCTGCGGGATGCGGTTGGCGAGGCGGTGCTGGATTGGGACAAGGATGCGCTGGAAGGGGCGGTTGTTGCGGCCTCGGGCGCGGCTGCGGCGATGCATTCGCTGGCGGAGTGGGCCGCCCATCCTCAAGGCCGGGCCGTCGCCTCAGAGCCGTTGATTGCGTGGTCAAAAACTGGATCGGGCGCGCAGCCTGTCGCCATGCAGGGGCTGCGTGTGCTGGATTTAACCCGGGTTCTGGCGGGTCCAGTGGCGACACGTTTCCTGGCGGGCTACGGCGCGGATGTGTTGCGTATCGATCCGCCCCGATGGGGGGAACCGGCGGTCGAACCCGAGGTGACGCTGGGCAAACGCTGTGCGGGCCTGAACCTGCATCGCGCCGAGGATCGCGCCACGTTCGAGGAGCTTGTGCGCGCGGCGGATGTGTTGGTGCACGGCTATCGCCCCGGCGCGCTGGCGGCCTTGGGGTATGACCCCAAGGCGTTGTCGGCTCTGGCCCCGGATTTGATCACGGTATGCCTGGACGCCTATGGCTGGACGGGTCCTTGGGCCGGGCGGCGCGGGTTTGACAGCCTTGTACAGATGAGTTCGGGCCTTGCTGCGGCTGGCATGGAGGTGTCGGGCCAAGACCGCCCCGTGCCCTTGCCGGTTCAGGCCTTGGATCACGCGACGGGGTATTTGATGGCGGCCGCAGTGTTGCGCGCGGTGCGGGTCCGGGCGACACGCGGCGATATCATGTCGGCGCGGCTGTCACTGGCGCGCACCGGCGCGCTGTTGACCTCGGGCGGTGTGGCGACTGTCGCGGGCGATATGGCGCCCGAAGCCGTCGCAGATCTGGCACCCGAAATCGAGGCGACGGGGTGGGGGCCTGCGCGGCGCATCACCTTTCCAGTCGATATCACAAGCCATCCCGCGCGTTGGTCGCATCCGGCGGGGCCATTGCGCCGCCATCATGCGGCTTGGTGACCCAATCAAGCGCGGTGGGCGGTTTGGAGCACGCCCACCACGCACCTGTCAGGCGGCGCGGTCTGGTTCGGGCGCGCGGGGATGCGCGAGCGGCCCAAAGTCGGTCATGTGCGCGATGTGCGGAAACATCGACAAAAACAGATCGCGCTGGGCATGTGTGACCTGACGCGCCGCCGCCATGCCGGGGTGAAAGGTTTCAATCGCGACCCCACCCACATCCACGGCCGCATGCCGTGACAGGCAAATGTGAAACAGGCGGATGGGCGTGGGCGGCACCACTTCGATCACGTTCACGCCGTCAACGAAATCACTGACAGGGGTCAAGAGAGCTGCCCCACCCGTTGTGCCCCGCAACTGCGGTGGCGTTTGCAGGATCCGCGCCCCCGGTCCAACTGTGACAAAGGAAGCGGGGCGCGCGGGCCCGAAACTGTCCGCCATGATCCGGATCAGTGGCACGCGCCGCCCGGCATCTGCGGGCACAAAGCTGGAGGACCCGATCCACAGCACCTGTGCTGCCTCACCCGATGTGGTGTTGACCCAATCGCCTGGCAGCAAGTCTTCGACGGCGATGCCGCCATCGGGGCTGGACAGGATGACGCCGCGCGCCAGTGCCGAAAACGCAGATTCAAACAATGGAATGGCGGGTGCCTTGAACGTCGCGATCGAGCGGGTTTTGTCGGCGCGCAAGGCGGCAACTTCGAATGTGCGCAACGGGTTTATGTCTGGGCGGCGCATCGGTGTGGCAAAGCGCAAAGTGTCTTCACGCGGCACGCGCAGGGCGGTCGGGGTATTCATATGTAACCTCATTCAAGTTCGGTCACATCTGTGTCGGCCCCCACCGACGACGACAGATGGGCTATGTCCATGTGTCCAAGTGATGAGGGATAATTCTTGGAATTGCCGCAAATTGTCAAAAAACGGGGGACGTTAACCACAAAAGGCGCACCAATGGTGCGCCTTGAGGGGGAATTGTTCACGCACCGCCGGGACGCGGTGCCACAATTTGATTCGTGGGTTGGGTTCAGGCGGCCTTGCGCGTCTCGGTCGCAGCTTTGCGTCGGGAGATGAAGATTGCCCGCCGTGCGCCTCGGGCCCATGGCATTTCGGTTGTGCTGGCCTCGGCCGATTTGATCACGGATTTGATGAAACGTGCGTTGCTCATGTGCTTGGTCCTTTGCTCGGTCTCAATTTGTTTTGGGTCTGTCGCCCGTCTGAGGATCACAATGACCGCGCATTCGGGCAGGTTTTTGGCGTGATGTGAAAAATTTGAATAAAGTGGATTTGTTTCGCGTGGCGAATGTGGCCGCGAGCTGCTGGTCTGTATCCCTTGTTTTGCGGGTTTTGGTCGTGCTGATTGATCACGCTTGGGAAACAATGAGGCAGGGCAGCGGCATCGCGTGCCCTTTTTCTGCCCAGATCAGAGGGTGATCACCGAAATCAGCCGCCCGTAATCCGGGTCCTTGGCATGCACGGATCGCCGGTAGGAATAGAACCGGTCCGGATCGTAGTAGGTGCAGTGCCGCGTCCATTCCGCAGAGCCGATCCCGGCATCGCGCAACCGTGCAAGGCCATAGCCCGGCAGGTCGAAATGCATCCTGTCCCCGTCGCCCCCTGCAAAGAAGCGGGTGTTTTCGGGGTCTTCGTCGAGGAAGATATCAAAGAAGTCTGGCCCGACCTCATAGGCGCGTTGGCTGATCGAGGGCCCGATCACTGCGTGGATCTGGTCGCGTTTGGCCCCGAGCGCGACCATCGCGTCAATCGTCGCTTCGAGCACGCCCGCTTGCGCCCCTTTCCATCCGGCATGTGCGGCACCGATGACTTTCGCTTGCGGGTCGCTGAACAGCACCGGTTGGCAGTCCGCTGTCAGAACGGATAGCGCAAGGCCAGGGGTCGCGGTGACCAGGCCGTCGGCCTTGGGCCGGTCGGATTGGGGTTCGCTGACATGCACGGCGTCCCCTGAATGGATCTGGTGCACACCCGTTAGGTGATCCGACGCAACACCCATCGCGTCCGCCACACGGGCGCGATTGATCGCGACGATTTCGGTTTGATCCGAGCTGCCGGTGCCACAGTTCAACCCCGAAAAAATCCCCGACGACGCCCCACCCTTGCGGGTGAAAAAGCCGTGGCGCGTCGGCGCGAGGCTGTCTGCGGTCAGTATTTCGAGCGTCATGCGTTCAGTCCGGGCGGCGGAGCGGCTGTGGCAGGGTAGAGCCCTAGCACTTTGAACAGGTTTCCCATTTCGTCACCATGCGTCAACCGGTGATGTGCTGCAATGTGAGCTTGCAATGCGGTGCCGTCCAGATTTGCGGCAAGCGCCTGCGCTCGGGCGGTGATGCCGAGGCGTTCCAGAAACACGCCTTGGGGTGTGACCTTGGTGAAGGCGGCCGGAGCGGCGGCGTGTGCCAGCGCCTCAAAATCCACGTGCGCAGTCAGGTCCGCTTGGCCGGGATCTGTCAGTGGGCCGGTGGACGCATGGTTTTGCACCGCTTGCAATGTGTCGCCTTGGCTGCGCCAGTCGCCATAGTCGATGATCAGTGCGGCGCCGCCCTGTTGGGCGATATGCGCCCCGATAGCGTTGGCGATCCCCATGCCAGTTGGGCAGGTTTCGACAAGATCCCCGGGCTCGGTATCTGTGATCCGATGATCCAGTGCAGGCTGTGGGCCTATGGGGGAAAGACCAAAGCACAAGTCGCCGTCCTGCACACCAATACAGCGTTCGCGCCATCCTGTGTCTTCGCGCTGGAATTGCCGGATCGGCAATGCGTCAAAAAATTCGTTGGCCACGAGCCATAAGGGGGCATTTGGCAGCGCGCCGATGCCGGTGATCCAGGTGGGGTGGTGCCCTTTCAGGGTGTCTTGCTGGCGTATGCGCAAGGTGGGAGATGCTTCGATCAAGGTGATCTGTGCTGCGGCCTGAAAGCCGGGCACGTTTTTCGTGGCCCGCAGGATGTCGGCCATGAGTGTGCCGCGCCCGGGGCCAAGTTCGGCGAGGATAAAGGGATTTGGGGCCCCTTGATCGAGCCAGCTTTGCGCCAGGCACAGCCCGATCAGTTCCCCAAACATCTGACTGATTTCGGGCGCGGTTATAAAATCACCGCCCTGCCCGAGTGGGTCACGCGTGGTGTAATATCCGTAAGTTGGGTGCAGCAGTGCCTGGCCCATGAAATCCGCCACAGTGATTGGTCCGTTGGCAGTGATTTGTGCGCTGAGCTCTTGCTTAAGGCTCATGATGGCTGCGCGGCGGCCCGGCGGCGCGCGCGCATGATCAGCCATGCCCCAAGCGCGATCATGGGCAGCGACAGGATCTGACCCATGGTCAGCCCGTACCCACCGATCTGCCAGGCCAGGCCCAATGGATTGCCTGCGGACACAAATTGCCCATCCGGTTGGCGCACAAATTCAACGGCAAAGCGCGACAGCCCGTAGCCGATCAGGAACGTACCGCAGGTTAACCCGGGCATTTTATAGGCCCCGCGCCGCCAAACCATCCACAGCAGCAACGCCAGCAGAACCATCCCTTCGAGGGCCGCCTCGTAGAGTTGGGAGGGGTGGCGGGCACAGGCCCCCACGACGTTGGGGCAGAACTGGGCCGCATTGCCGGGAAAGACGACGCCCCAGGGCAGCTCGGTCTGCCGCCCCCAGAGCTCAGCGTTAATAAAGTTGGCAACCCGCCCCAATAGAATTCCGGGTGGCACGCCGACCACGATCAGGTCCGCTGCGCTCAGCCGGTTGATTTTGTAGCGCCCCGTGTAGATCCACGCCGCAAGAATGACGCCCACCAGTCCGCCATGAAAGGCCATACCGCCCTCCCAAATAGCGATGATGGACAGCGGATCGTTGAGGTAGACCCCCGGTTGATAAAACAGCACGTAACCGAGCCGCCCGCCGACAATCACGCCGAGGATGATCCAAGTCAGCATATCCTCGATCTGGGCGGGGGTCATGACGGGCTTTTCGCCAGGCCAAAGCCGGGGCGATTTGACGGTCATCACAGCAAGGCGCCAGCCGATCACAATCCCTGCGATATAGGCCAGGGCGTACCAGCGCAGCGCAAATTCCATGCCAAACAGGGAGATCGAGAAAATCTCGGGCGAGATGTCGGGGAAGGGGATCAAGCCAGTCATCTGCGTCCTCATGCCTCTGGTCGGGTGCGAGGTCAACACCTTGCCCTGCCGGTCGTTGCCCCCCATATAGGGTGCAGCAACGAACAGGAGCCAACATCATGCAAGCACGTGGAAAGATTTTCGACGACATCTCGCAGCTGATGACAAATGCAATGGGCGTGGCGCAGGGTGCGCGCGAAGAGGCCGAGACGGCCATGAAGTCGATGATGGATCGCTGGTTGGCGGACCGGGATTTCGTCACCCGCGAAGAGTTTGATGCAGTGCGCGCGATGGCGCAGAAGGCCCGCGAAGAGAACGAGGCCCTCAAGGCGCGCCTGGACGCGCTTGAGGCCAAGTAAGCGGCGGCGCTGCCGCGCCATTTTATACATTGCGAGGATCACGTGATCGCCCGGATATTTGTCCGGGCGTTTTTCGTTTCTGATTTGATTATTGCCCTCCAGACAGGATTTTTTGGACACAAGTAGGCGCAGACAGCGAGTGCCTTGATTTTGGGTGTGTGTTTGGTTTGTCCCCAACTTATTGCGGTTATCCCCAAATAAAGGGTTGCCAGATCGTGTCGGCACATCCACCATATTTGGTAGAGGCACGGGGGATCGCCCCGGTTTCTAGAGCAGGCACCTAGCGCTTGGGGCGCTGCCAGCCCCAGTCGCTACAAAGCGAATAAGAGGTGGCGACATGGCACTTTCCGAGCAGTTCCTGGAAGAAGACATTCATCCTATTGATATTGTTGAGCATATCGCTGAGCACCATGAGTGGGATTTTGACCGCATAGCGGATGATCAGATTGCGATGGCCGTTGAAGGCCAGTGGCGCACGTATTCGCTGACCCTTGCCTGGTCGGGCTATGACGAGACGCTGCGGATGGTGTGCACCTTTGAGATGGAGCCACCGGCGGAGAAACTGCCGGCCCTTTATGAGTTGCTGAACCTTGTAAATGACCAGTGTTGGGCGGGGTCGTTTACCTATTGGGAAGAACAGAAGCTTATGGTGTACCGCTATGGTCTGGTGTTGTCGGGTGGTCAGATGGCCAGCGCGGAGCAGATCGATACCATGATTGGTGCGGCTGTGATGAGTGCCGAACGGTATTACCCGGCCTTGCAGTTGCTTGTTTGGGGTGACCGAACGCCGAAAGATGCCATTCAAGTCGCCATTGCAGAGGCTTATGGCCGGGCGTAACCTGACCCCCTAAAGTTTCGGGGGTATTTTATGCAGGACAGTCGTATCGCAGCCCGTGGCCTTGTGCTGTTGGGCTGTGGCAAGATGGGGTCAGCCCTGTTGGCCGGGTGGCTAGAGCGTGGGTTGCCCGCAAGTTCGGTTTGGGTCATTGATCCGGCCCCGTCCTTCTGGGTGCGGTCCACCGGCGTTCAAATCAACGCGGATTTGCCGGACGATCCGGCCATCGTTTTGCTGGCTGTAAAGCCGCAGATGATGGGCGATGCCTTGCCCGCGATTGCGGGGTTTGCTGGTGGTGACACTGTGTTTGTGTCGATCGCGGCGGGCACCCCATTGGCCGCGTTTGAGGCGGTTTTTGGTGCGGACAGCCCGATTGTGCGTTCGATGCCAAATACCCCTGCCGCCATTGGCCGAGGCATCACTGCTATTTGCGCCAACGCGCCGGGGCAGAACGCCTTGAAAGAGGCCGCTGATTTGCTGTCGGCGGTTGGTGATGTGGTGTGTCTTGACAGCGAAGCCCAGATGGATGCGGTCACAGGCGTCAGCGGGTCGGGTCCAGCATATGTGTTTCATTTGATCGAGGCGATGGCGGCAGCGGGCGAGGCTCAGGGGTTGTCGCCCGATTTGGCCATGCAGTTGGCCAAGGCAACAGTTGCGGGTGCCGGTGCTCTGGCCATGGCGGCAGAAGAGGATCCCGGACAGCTGCGCCGCAATGTGACCAGCCCGAATGGCACCACGCAGGC
>JBCCBC010000096.1:0-9797 GCA_039814435.1 Pseudomonadota bacterium | reverse complement strand
CGGCAAAGCGCAACAGCAGCCCGCCCTCATCCAGCCACGCGGTCAGATCCTCGGCCTCACCGTCCGACAGGGTGGCCACATCGGCCAGAACAATGACATCGGGGTTGGCAGGCAGCACATCGCGCAGCGACCCATTCAGCAAATCGGCGGTGGGGGCCAACGCGCGCTGCAGATAATGCAGGGGGGACAACAGCTCGAGCCCCTCGCGCCCTTCGCGCCCGGCAATCAGCGCCACCTCGCGACGGCGCAGACTGTCATCGACCAAGGTGACAGCCCCGGCGGAGCGTGCGCCCTGGACCTCAAACCGGGTGACGCGGGCGCGCAGCTCTGCGGGCAGGGACAGGGCCGTCTGTGCGGTGGTCGCACCGTCCTCAAACACAGCATTGGCGGTGGCCAGCGTTGTGGCGTTGCCCGCAGGGTCGCGGCCCTGGGCCAGCAGGGTCGTGCCGCGCTCATCCCCGGGCTGTGCGCGGATCGCCGTCAGTTCAACAACCCCGTCCACATAGGCGGCGGGGGTCAGGGCCAGCACATCCAGCGCCGTCTGGGTCACACGGACCGGGCCGCGGGCCTCCAGAAGCTCAAGCAGGGGCGCGCGGCTCTCATACTCCAGCGCATCGCTGAACCACACCGTTTCAAACGACCCTTCGGGCAATTGGGCGGCAATGGCGTCTGCCGCAGCCGGTTGCCAGGCAGAAGGGGCAAGGCCGGGCAAACGCGCGGTCAGGGCATTGGCCGCCTGGAACACAGCCGGGGCCGGGTCGGACAGGTGCAGGAACGCAACCTCGCGTCCCGCCGCGCCCGCACGGCGCAGTTCCGTGTCCAGCGCTTGGATCTGGCGGGGCCATTGCCCCGCGCCCGCCCAGCTGCCGTCCATAACGATCAAGAGGGGGCCATTGCCCGCCTGCCCATCGTCGTCAGGGTTCAACACAGGGCCTGCAAGGCCGACGATCATCGCGGCCACAGCCAACATGCGCAGCAACAGCAGCCACCAGGGCGTGCGGTCCGACACGGCCTCGTCATCCGTCAGGCCCAGCAGCAGCGCCACCCCGGGAAAGCGTTCGCGGATCGGGGCCGGGGGCACCGCGCGCAGGATCAGCCACAGGATCGGCAGCGCGATCAACGCCAGAAGCAACCAGGGGGCGGCAAAGCCGATGGGGCCAAGCACGGTCATGTGCGCGCCCGCCCGCCATCCAGCGCCCGCCACAGCCACAGCAGTCCCGTTTGGGCGGATGTGTTGGTGTGGTGCAGCCCGTATTGCCAGCCCGCAACTGAACACAGGTGCTGCAATTCAGCTTTGCGCGTCGCCAGCCGGTCCAGGTAACGATCCTTGAGGTCCGAGGCCTTGAGCGTCTCATGCTCCATCGTGCCACCAATGCTTTCAAACACGGTGCGCCCGCGAAAGGGAAACGCCTCTTCGGCCGGATCAAGGGTATGGAGCAGGACACCGCGCACGCCTCGGTCGGCGGCTTTGGTAAGGGCGGTTTTGACAGCCTCGATATCGCCCATAAAGTCCGACACAAACACGGCGCGGGCGTGGGGGATCATGGCGCGGTGCTCGGGCGGGGCATAATCGTCATCGGCGTCTTCGGAAAACATCTCGGCCAGGCGCAGGATCTGGGCGTTGCCCCGGCGCGGCGGCAGGCGGGTCCCGGTCAGGCCCACACGCTCGCCCCCGCGCACCAGCAGGATCGCAACGGCAAGGCCAAGGACGCGGGCACGCTCGGCCTTGGTCACCAGATCATTGGTCGAGGCAAAGCGCATCGAGGCCCCCTGATCGACCCACAGCATCACGGACTGGGCAATCTGCCACTCGCGTTCGCGGACAAACTGCACGTCGCCCATGGCACTGCGACGGTGATCGATCATGCGACGGCTGTCACCCACCTGGGCGGGGCGGTACTGCCAGAAATCGTCGCCCATGCCAGCGCGGCGCCGGCCATGGTCGCCCAGCAGAACGGCCCCCGCCAAATGCTCGGCCCGCGCCAGCAGCGCCGGCAAGCGGGCCGCTTGCGTTTCGGCCTTTTCGCGCAGGACAAGCGGGGTGATCACGCGGCGGCCTCTTGACGGCTGAGCGTGGCAGCCGTGGTATCGATCAGATCGGCGAGGCTGTCACCCCGGGCGCGGGCGGCAAAGTTCAGCGCCATGCGGTGGGACAAGACGGGGCGGGCCATGTCGATCACATCCTCGGCGGACGGGGCCAACCGGCCCTGCAACAAGGCGCGGGCGCGCACGGCCAGCATCAGGGCTTGCGCGGCACGCGGGCCGGGGCCCCAGGCGACAGTCTCGCGGACTTGGTCCGACGCGTCAGCCTCGTCCGGGCGGAAGGCGCGGACCAGATCAAGGATCATCTCGACCACGCTGTCGCCTACGGGCATCCGGCGCAGCAGGGTCTGGGCAGCCAGCAACTCCCCGCCCGAGAATACGGCAGTTGATTCCGCCTCTTCTACACCGGTGGTGGCCAGCAGAATGTCACGCTCAGTCGCGCGATCCGGGTACAGCACGTCAATTTGGACCAAAAAGCGGTCAAGCTGGGCTTCGGGCAAGGGGTAGGTGCCCTCTTGCTCGATCGGGTTCTGGGTGGCGAGCACGTGAAACGGCACGCCAAGGGGGCGATCCTGGCCGGCCACGGTGACGGTCTTTTCCTGCATGGCCTGAAGCAGCGCGGACTGGGTGCGGGGGCTGGCGCGGTTGATCTCGTCCGCCATCAACAGCTGGCAAAAGACCGGGCCCGGGACAAAACGAAACGCGCGGGTGCCGTCGTCGTCAGTGTCGAGGACTTCGGACCCGAGAATATCGGCAGGCATCAGATCCGGGGTGAACTGAATGCGACTGCCCTCCAGACCCATCACCGTGCTCAGGGTCTCAACCAGACGGGTCTTGCCCAGACCCGGCAAACCAATCAGCAAACCGTGCCCGCCACACAGCAGCGCAGTCAGGGTCAGATCAACGACACGCTCCTGGCCGATAAATCGTTTGGTGATGGACGCCTTGGCCTCCGCCAGCTTGACCCCAAGGGCTTCGATTTCGGTGACAAGATCCTGTGGGTCGGCCATGACATCTCTTTCATTCGGGATATATGCTATCTCACAACCTATTGCCTCAGGATGGAATGGCAAAAGATATGAGTGGACAAAAAACCGTGACCCCGGATGCAGAAAGCCTTGTGGCGTCGATCAGCGCCACAAAAACGCGCGGTTTGCCGCCTGTCCATTTGTGGAATCCGCCGTTTTGCGGGGATCTGGATATGCGGATCGCGCGGGACGGGACGTGGTTTTACCAGGGCACGCCGATTGGACGGCCCGGATTGGTCAAACTGTTCTCATCGATTCTCAAGCGGGAGGGGGACAAGTATTTTCTGGTCACCCCGGTCGAGAAAGTGGGGATTGTGGTGGATGACGCGCCCTTCGTGGCGGTCGATTTCAACGCGGTTGGGACTGGGGCTGGGCCTGGGACTGGCATCGGGGCAGGGGACAGTGCCGATCAGGCCCTGACGTTTGAAACCCATATCGGGGACACCGTAACCGCCGGACCCGATCACCCGATCCGCGTGGTGCGTGATCCCGACACCGGAGAGCCCGCACCTTACGTTCTGATCCGCGCCGATCTGGAGGCGTTGATTGACCGCAAAAGCTTTTATCGGCTGGTGGACCTTGGGGTGCATCACGAGGGCTGGTTTGGGGTGTGGTCCAGCGGTCAGTTCTTTGGAATCATCCCGTCCGCCGAACTGCCTTGACCTTGGCGGAGGACACCTCCGCCTTACCAGGTAAGCCGCACATGTCCTGTGCGGCGGCACAGGTTGGATTTGGCGCGCAACGTTGGCATTTTCTGGTCGTAAGGCGCAGGTGTCCTGCGCCCTGACCGCATTGACACGGAGCAAGCAGAGCATGGACCAAGGTACAGCAGTGATCATCGGCGCAGGCAGCGGGCTGTCGGCCTCCCTGGCACGTCAGTTGCATGCGCGCGGGCACAGCATCGTCCTTGGCGCGCGCTCCCCCGATAAACTCAGCGACCTGGCACGCGAAACCGACGCGCGCTGCGTTGCGCTGGACGGCAGCGATCCTGCACAGGTTGACGCCCTGTTCTCCGGGCTCGACGCGCCGTTGCGGGTTGCCATCTACAACCCCTCCGCCCGCCAGCGCGGAGCCATCGCCGATCTGAACCCCGAAGAGGTGCGACGCGCCATGGAAATCACCGCCTTTGGATCGTTCCTGACCGGGCAGGCGGCGGCTCGCATCATGCAAGACCAACCCGAAATTGACGGGCGGCGGGGCACCATCCTGTTCACGGGGGCCTCTGCCGGGGTCAAAGGGTTCGCCAATTCTGCCCCCTTTGCGATGGGCAAATTCGCACAACGCGGCCTGGCCCAATCCATGGCGCGCGAATTGCATCCCAAGGGCGTCCACGTGGCCTGGGTCAATATCGACGGCGGCATTTCCAACACGGCCCGGGCCGAGCGGACGGACGACGGCACAGACAAGATGCTGGACCCTGACGCCATTGCCGCCAACTACCTGCACCTGATCGACCAGCACCGCTCGGCCTGGTCGGACGAACTGACAGTGCGCCCTTGGGTCGAAACCTTTTGATGGCCCCGCGCCGGCCCACGCGCTAAATCACCTGTATGCCGCGATTTGCCGCCAACCTGACGCACCTCTGGGCGGAACTGCCCTATCTTGACCGCTTTGATGCCGCGGCCGAGGCGGGGTTTGGCGCGGTCGAGGTGCTGTTCCCCTATGATGTGCCCGCCCCTGACACGCAAAAAGCGTTGCGGCGCAATGGATTGCAGATGGTGCTGCTGAACGCACCGGGCCCCAACTACACCGGCGGCGCGCGCGGATTTGCAGCCATCACAGGGGGCGAGGCGCGCTTTGATTACGATATACGCCGCGCAGTCCGCTATGCTCAGGCGCTTGGCGCAGGCATCATCCACGTGATGACCGGCGATGGGCACGGGCCAGAGGCCAAGGCCACCCTGATCGCCAACCTCAAGCGGGCCACAGCGTCGCTGCCCGATGGGATTTGCCTGACGCTCGAGCCGCTTAATGCGCAGGCGATGCCGGGCTATTTCATGTCCAGCTATGATCTCGCCGCCGAGGTGATTGATACGGTCGGGGTGCCCAATCTCGCACTGCAATATGACAGCTATCACGCACAGGAAATCACCGGCGACGCGCTTGGCACGTTCGAGGCCATGCGCCCGCTGATCCGCCACATCCAGATCGGTGATGCGCCGGGGCGCACGCCTCCGGGCACAGGCGGTATCGACTTTTCAGCCTTGTTCGACGCGATCGATGCCAGCGGATATGACGGCTGGGTCAGCGCGGAATATACGCCCGACGGGCGCACCGAAACCGGATTGGGCTGGATGCCTTAAGGGCACAGCCGTGATGCGCGCACCCGCGCTTGTCCTTGTCGCCTGCCGCTCCCATCCTTGAACACAAACACGTCAAAGGCCCCTTGCATGATCCCTGCCCGTTTCGCCCATATCCTCTTTGGCTTCCTGCTCAGCGGCATGATGTCGTTTCTGGTGTCGGGGATTTCGACCTATCTGGCCATCGGGCTGGTGCAGGGGTTTTTCGGTCAGTGGATGTCGGGCTGGCTGCCCAGCTGGGCGCTGGCCTTTCCCGCCGTTCTGGTGGTCGCCCCTTTTGCGCGGCGGTTGGTGGCCGCACTGACGATCAAGGGACAGGATTAGGGGGTGGGCCAGATCACCGGACCGGGCAACCGCACCCCGTTGCGCACCAGTGTGCAGCCCGCTGGGTTAACATAGGGTACCAGGGGGTGCGGGCGCGCAAACCGCTGATGTTGCAGCGTAATCCGGTCTGTCCTTACATCCGGTAAGCGCAGCGCACGCGCTGTCCCCGCGGGGACAGATCAGTGCGCTTCGGCCCAGTTCTGCCCTTGACCCGCATCGACAGTCAGCTTGACGTCCAGCTTGACCACCGGATCGGCGGCCCCCTCCATCACGTCGCGGGCGGCTGTGATCAGGGTGTCGACCGCGCCGTCTTCAACCTCGAACAACAGCTCGTCATGGACCTGCAGCAGCATGGTCGCAGGCATCCCCGCAATGGCTTTCGGCATCCGGATCATTGCGCGGCGGATCACGTCGGCGGCGGTCCCCTGAATGGGGGCGTTGATGGCTGCGCGCGCGGCAAACCCGGCATGCGGCCCCTTGGCCCCGATGTTGGGTGTATGGATGCGGCGCCCGAACAGCGTTTCGACATAGCCGTGTTCTTTGGCATAGGCCTTGGTGTCGTCCATATAGGTGCGGATGCCCGGAAAGCGTTCGAAATAGCGGTCGATGAACCCCTGCGCCTCGGCCCGTGGAATGCGCAAATTGCGTGCCAGACCAAAGCCGGAAATGCCATAGATCACGCCAAAATTGATCGCCTTGGCCTGCCTGCGGATCTCGGGGGTCATCTGGTCCAGCGGGACGTCAAACATTTCGGAGGCGGTCAGGGCGTGAATGTCGATTCCGTCGTCAAAGGCCTGCTTCAATTCCGGGATCTTGGCGATGTGGGCCAGGATGCGCAGCTCGATCTGGCTGTAGTCCAGGGCGACCAGCGTCTTGCCCGGCTCCGCAACAAAGGCTTCGCGAATGCGTCGGCCTTCTTCGGTGCGGATCGGGATGTTTTGCAGGTTCGGATCGGTGGAGGCGAGCCGCCCTGTCGACGCTCCTGCAATGGAGTAGGACGTGTGGACGCGGCCCGTATCGGTGTTGATGTGATCCTGCAGGGCGTCGGTATAGGTCGACTTCAGTTTCGACAGTTGGCGCCAGTCCAGCACCCGGGCCGGCAACTCGTGTTCGGTGGCCAGATCCTCAAGCACATCCGCACCGGTTGCATACTTGCCGGTCTTGCCTTTTTTGCCACCCTCAAGGCCCATCTCATCAAATAGGATCTCACCCACCTGCGCGGGGGAGCCGACGTTGAACTTGCGGCCAACCATCTCATAGATCTCGTCCTCGAGCCCGGCCATCTTTTGGGCAAAGGCGTTGGACATCCGCGACAGAGTATCGCGGTCAACCTTGATGCCGGATCGCTCCATCGCGGCCAGAACAGGCACCATGGGCCGCTCAAGGGTTTCGTAGACTTTGGTGACCTGGGCGCGGTGCAATTGCGGCTTGAACTGCTGCCACAGCCGCAAGGTGATGTCGGCATCCTCGGCGGCGTATGTCACGGCGTCCTCAAGGGGCACCTGATCAAATGTCTTGGCGGATTTGCCCGAGCCGAGCAGGGGCTTGATCGGGATCGGCGTGTGGCCCAGATACCGGTCCGACAGGGTGTCCATGCCGTGATTGTGCAAGCCGCCATGCATGGCGTAACTCATCAGCATGGTGTCATCGATGGGGGCGACGGTGATGCCGATCTGGGCAAAGATCTTGGCATCGTATTTCATGTTCTGGCCGATCTTGAGGATGCTGTCATCCTCAAGCACCGGGGTCAGCATGTTCAACGCGACCTCAAGCGGCATCTGCCCGTCGGCCAGCGCGTCCGAGCCAAACAGATCGTCGCCGCCCTGCTTGTGGGTCAGCGGGATGTAGCACGCATGGCCCGGGTTCACGGCCAGCGATATGCCCACCAGCCCGGCTGTCATTTCGTTCAGGCCCGTGGTCTCGGTATCCACAGCGACATAGCCACGCTCGTAAATCAGATCGATCCAGGTTTGCAGACCGGCTGCATCGCGCACATGCTCGTAAGTCGCGTCCTCAAAACTTGGCGCGTCTGGCGCATCCGCGGCTTCGGGGGCCGAGGGTTCCTTGATCTCGGGGGCGACGACGCCCAACTGGTCGGCAATCCGCTTGGTCAGGGTGCGGAATTCCATTTCGGCAAGGAACGGCATCAACTGTTCGGGGTCTGGATCGCGCACCTCAAGATCGTCGAGGGTAAAGTCCAGCTCCATCTCTTCGTCGAGTTGGACCAGTCGGCGGGACAGGCGAATCTGGTCGGCATGGTTGATCAGCGTTTCGCGGCGCTTGGGCTGCTTGATCTCGCCCGCACGGTCCAGCAGGGCATCCAGATCGCCATATTCGTTGATCAGCAGGGCCGCCGTCTTGATCCCGATACCCGGCGCACCGGGCACGTTGTCGACGCTGTCGCCGGCCAGCGCCTGCACGTCCACAACACGTTCGGGATAGACGCCGAATTTCTCGTGAACACCGTCGCGGTCAATGCGCTTGTTCTTCATCGCGTCCAGCATTTCGACACCGTCCCCGACCAGTTGCATCAGGTCCTTGTCCGAACTGATGATGGTGCAGCGTCCCCCGGCGGCGCGGGCCTGCACGGCGAGGGTGGCGATGATATCGTCGGCCTCGAACCCTTCTTTCTCCTTGCAGGCGATATTGAACGCCTCGGTCGCGGTGCGGGTCAGGGGGATCTGCGGGCGCAAGTCTTCGGGCATGGCCTCGCGATTGGCTTTGTAGAGGTCGTACATGTCGTTGCGGAACGTGTGGCTGCCCTTGTCAAAGATCACGGCGACATGGGTGGGCGCATCGGGGCCGGTGTTGCCCTCAACATAGCGGTGAAGCATGTTGCAAAAGCCGCTGACAGCCCCGATCGGCAAGCCATCGGACTTGCGGGTCAGGGGCGGCAGCGCGTGATAGGCGCGAAAGATGAATGCCGAGCCGTCGATCAGATGCAGGTGACACCCTTTGTCGAACGCCATGTGCTGTGCTCCCGTCTGTGAACCGTGTTTTGCTGATGTGCCATGAATCCCGAAAGGGGGAAAGCACAAGCGTTTGTTAAACAGTTTTTGCGAGGGTGCGGGCATGAACATGCAAACAACTTTGGGCGACATCACGGATGTTCTGGGCCAGCAGTCGGGATCGACGGGTGTTGCCGCGCGGATCGAACTGATCCGGGCGATGGATATGCTGCGATCACATGCCGCGCGGTCTGCGCTGTATTGTGCGATGGGTCTGCTGCGCGACTTTGAGGAAGACAGCGATGTCACCAACGCTGGGATCGACCGGGCCGTGCCAGGGTTGACTGTGGCCTTGCGCCTGCTGACGGGTGCCGGGCGTGAACCGGGCATCGACCCTGATGCGCTTGATTGGCTGCGCACAACCGTTGCGGATATGCCGGACTCCGTCGATGTGATGCGCCGCTTTGTGACCCTGGTCATTGATGTGGCAGAGCGGCACAAGGCGGGCCATGGCACGCCACAGGATGTGCAAAGCATCACCCGATTTGCTGCGGGGCCATTCAACGAACACTTTGCCAAGCTGGTCAATCGGCTAAGCGGGGATCTGCACGGGGAGCGGCAGGGCCGCAAAGTCGCAGCGCAAACCACCGGGACCGAAGCGCGCGCGGCTCTGCGCGAAATCAGCGACATCTCTCAGAATGTCGGCCTGATCGCGATCAATGCCTCGATCGAGGCGGCGCATGTGGGCGAACAGGGCCGCGGCTTTGCCATTATCGCTGCCGAGATCAGGGAGTTGTCGGACAAGATCGAGCAGGCCAACGCCCAGGTTCAGATCAAGGTTGATGCCCTGATCCGCACAGTGATGCAGGACTAGGATGCAGGACTAGTCGTCGCCGCCATACACGTATTTGCAGTCGCAATAGGGGCATTCGACCCAGCCGGTGTCTTCGGGGATCTGCAGCCAGACACGTGGGTGCCCAAGCGCCCCCTCGCCGCCATCGCATGCCACGCGGCGGGTGTTGACGGTTTTGGTTTCCGGGGCGTCCATTGGCATGTCTGCGGTCCTTGCATGTGGCGCGGTGCAGGCGCTGTTATGGGCCAAGGGACGCTGCCAGACAAGGGGTTAGTCATGGGGTTAGTCGCCGGGTCGGTCG
>JBCCBC010000185.1:0-6003 GCA_039814435.1 Pseudomonadota bacterium | reverse complement strand
CGTGACCAGCCGTGCAGGGCTGTAAGGTTCCAGCGCGATGCCCGTCCCGACGGATGCCGCAATCGCGCCCGCGATCAGAAACAGCCACGCAGTTGTCGCCACGCCGCCCTTGCGCGCGCCGGATGCACTGGCCAGCAGTGCAAGGAACGACGTCCCCGCCGCCCCGATGCCCAGGCCAATGGCGACATAAGAGACAAGCCAGACCAGCAGCGCCATAGGCACGGATGCCTCGGCCACCGAAATACCCCATGCCGCGCCCAGCACACCTGCCCCGACAACAACCATACCACCCAGGATGAACGGCGTCCGCCCGCCCTTCACGTCACTGCGGTGGCCCCACATAGGCCGCGTCAACTGCACACCGTAGTGCAATGCGACCAGCAACCCGGGCAGAAGCGCGGGCAGCGCCAGCTCGACCGTCATCAGCCGGTTGAACAGGTTGACCGGCAGCGCCGCAAGGCCCCCGATGGCGGCATTCACCAGACACAACCGTGCCAGAGTTGCCCAGCCCACACTCATGCCAGCCCCCGCAGCGCAAAGGCCGCGACCATCATGCCCGACACGTAGAGCAAAACGCCTGTGCCATTATACCAAGGGGCCTTGGCGCGTGGGTCACGGAACATGATCGTCATGGCCCAGAATTGCAGCACCAGCACCAGCGCCACACCGGCCGCATGCGCGGGCCGATCCCATAGGGTCAGCAGCGCGACAACCACCGCTTGGGGCACTGCCATCACCCAGCAGGCCACTTGGGCCGCGCGGCGCGGACCCAGTGTGACGGGCAGCGAATTGACGCCCATCTGACGGTCGCCCTCAAGCGCCTTGAAATCGTTCAGGGTCATGATGCCATGCGCGCCCACCCCATACAGAACAGCGATGACCAGAACCTCGACACGCGGGGCACCGGCGCTCAACACAGCGGCCCCCGTGACCCAGGGCAATGTTTCATAACTCAGGCCTACCAGACCCGGACCCCACCAGCCCGACCGCTTCAGGCGGACAGGTTCAGCGGAATAGGCCCAAGCGGCCAACACACCCACAACTGTGGCGGCAAACCCGAACGGGCCAAGCTGCCAGCCGACAAACAGGGACAAGGCCGACATCGCCAGCGCGATCCACAAACCCCAGCGACCCGGGATCCGGCCAGACGGGATCGGGCGATCCGGTTCGTTGATCGCATCCACATGACGGTCACACCAGTCATTGGCGGCCTGGCTCATGCCACACACGATGGGGCCGGCCAGCAACACGCCAAGCAGCACCAGATACCACTGCCCCACCGGGGATACGCCAGAGGCGATCACACCACACACATAGGCCCACATCGGCGGGAACCACGTGATCGGCTTGATCAAACGCAGGGCGGCGGCGGGCTCAGGAAAGCGCCGAATTTGTAAAGAAGGGCTGACGTCCATGTGTCAACTATGGCTGACACTTTGAGTCGGTGCAAGGGTGGTGGACAGCGCGGCGGCGCTTAGCCGTTTTTGCTCAGCAAGCCGTATTTGCGCAGCTTCACATAAAGCGACTGACGCGACAGGCCCAACATCTCGGCTGCGGCGACCCGGTTGTTGCGGGTCAGGTTCACAGCCGTCTCGATACACATCTTTTCAACGACGTCCGTGGTCTCGGCGACAATTTCCTTGAGCGATGCCGTCCCGACCAGATCCATCACGTTGCTGCCGGGATCGGGGATCTGACCGGCGGCAGGCTCGGTCACGCGCACACCACCCAATCGGCTGACATCGCGGATGATCAGGGCAACGGCCGGATTCTTTGCATCCTCAAGCTGGGTCGCGGACACTTCGACAGGCACGCGGGCGCCCAGATCATTGACCAAACGCGTCGCATAGATGCGCATTTGGCCAGACTTGGCGGCATTCTCCAAAAGGACACTCATGTCGATCTGACCCCGGGCCAGATAATCGGCAAGCGAAGCCCCGACCACATCGCCAAGATGGGCAGCCCCGACCAAATCAAGGAACGCCTCGTTCACAGCCAGAACAGAGCCGCGCGGGTCCATGAACACAATGGCATCCGTGGTGGAACGGAACAGGGCAACAGCATGGCTTGTCGGGGTGTCAGAGGTCTCAGCAACAGGGGCATCGCCGGACAGACGACACATCAACACACGCTGGCCCGCCGCGCGGAACACAACAGGGCGCACGGCCAGGGTCTGCCGGGTGCGGGTGGCGCGAACAAGGACAGGCTGGGCATCATCAGACAGGGTCGCGTTCATCAGACTTTCGGTCAGTTCCGACCCCGAGCGATCCGAAAACAGGCTGGCAAAAGTGGCCCCGGTCAGCGCATCGCGCTTGAGGCCCAGCAACTCGGCGGCGCGCTCGTTTGCATCATCAACGCGGCCCGTATGGGCAGAGACAAACACAACCGCATCATCCACATGACCCATGACAACGCGGTAGCGGCTGTCAAACTCGCGGCGGGCCTCGTACCCCTGCTCCAACGCGATCTGGGCCTGAACCAGCTGCTGCTGGGTTTCGGCGATAGGGCGCAAATCACGGCCCAGCAGCAAAACTGCGTTTTCCTGACCAAACCGGTGAAAAGTGTAGCGCACAGGGTACTGCCAGACCGCATTGTCGGAATGGTTCAACTCCATCGACTTTTTCTGCGTGCCGCCCGCCATGTAAGTGGCGTGGGCCTGTTGAAACTTGTCGATACTCTCGTCGGTCAGGAAATCGACAACGGAGCGCCCTTCCCAATGCTTGAGATTGCCAAAACTGTCGTCCTCCGCGTTGAGCAAAACGGAAAGGATCGTACCCTCTGCCGAGACGACAAGCGCGATGTCGGATGCGGCCGCAATGATGCTGCTCAAAAACTCTGGTGCGATCAGCGGCACGCTGCCACTGTTCCAAAAACTGCTACCACCCGTCGTCATGAGCGTCCTATCGCCCGAAGCCGTTTGGTGCAAAAGCCGTAGACATCTGCAGCCGTGTTGGTGACCAGATCCACGCCCGTTTGTTCCTTTATTCCGTCCGCGTTGCCACGGAACGCGCCGCCCAAGGCCAGAACCGGGGGCGCTTCTACTGTCGTTCTGATGCTTTTAACGCTCCGGGCGATGGCTTCAAGGGCCTCTGCACGCGGGCACGAGAACAAAACCATGTCGGGCTGATCGCATATGATGCGGGCCATAACCTGCTTGCGGGTCTCGCAAATCGACAGGCTCACGTCGCCGCCCAGCCGGCGCAACTGCGCTGCAACCACGCAGGCACCCAGGAAATGCTGTTCCGCTTCGGGGACAACCACGAGGGCGTGCAGGGCCTGTGCGGTTTGGCCGGTGTCCTGCACCATGCCCATGGACGCTTCGCCCAACAAAGCCTGCAAGCGCAGCGACCCGATGGTCACATCGGCAAAGCTCAGGTCAGAACTCAGCCACAGATCACCAAGGCACCGGGCCACCTGCGGAATGTAAAGATCAATCAACGTATCGACGTTCAGTCGGAAACCGCGCATCTCGTCCAACACCAGCGTGACATCAAAACCGCCGGGCGCAAGGACCGCGCGCACAAGGTAGTCGACAGCCACCTGCCGGGCACCAGCCGGTGTGACGGTCTGGCGTGCGCACAAAACGGATATGACCTGAGACGCCAACGGCTCAAGGTCCGCAGCGCGCTCAAATCCAGAGCGGGTCGTGCCATATGTGTCGTCCTGCGCCATCGATCTCCTCGATCCTTTACGCAATGAACAACTCTGGCGCGTCAGAGTCGTGGATACGCAAAAACTGTCTGCCTCAACACCAAAAATGTCAACCGCATTTGACAGTGATCCAGCAAGTTGACGACATATGCAATGAGTCGCAGCGGATTATCCCTATAAAAATATGGTTACTGGGCCATTTTTAGCCAAAAAGAGCGCCTGTAAACCTGGATACGCATCGGCTGCATGACTGTAAGTTTTAATTGACACTTTTCCCCCACCCCCGATAGCTTGATAGCCAAGCCATGGGAGAGACCAATCAAGATGTCCACGCGGACACCCCCTCACATGACGCCCGGAGGCCTTTACACCGCTGACGAGCGCGCGCGCCGCGATGCCACCATCTGGACACCCGTTCAGGGGGTTCTGGCACCGCTGCAATTCGTGGTGTTTCTCGTCTCTCTGGCCCTGGTGCTGCGCTACCTTTCAACGGGCGACGGATACGGGATTGCGACATGGTCGATCGTGATCAAGACCGGTGTGCTCTACGTGATCATGGTGACCGGGGCGATTTGGGAAAAAGTCGTTTTTGGTCAATACCTTCTCGCACCTGCATTCTTCTGGGAAGACGTGTTTTCCTTTCTCGTGATTGGTCTGCACACGGCCTATATCTGGGCGCTGTTGACCGGCGCGCTTGACCCTGTGGCGCTCATGTATCTGGCGCTGGCAGCCTATGGCACCTACGTGATCAACGCGGTCCAATTCATCCTCAAATTACGGGCGGCCCGGCTCCAGGCCGCCAGCCTCGAAGGGGCGGCCGCATGACCGAACTTCCACGCCTTCCAGCCTCCGGCGGATGCCGCGACACTCCGATTCTCAAGCAACGCGGACAACGCGAAGTGTTCTGCGGATTGACGGGAATCATCTGGCTGCACCGCAAGATGCAGGATGCGTTCTTTCTCGTGATCGGCTCGCGGACCTGCGCGCACCTGTTGCAATCAGCTGCGGGGGTGATGATTTTTGCCGAACCCCGCTTTGGCACCGCGATTCTCGAAGAAACCGATCTGGCCGGGCTGGCCGACGCACAGGATGAGCTCGACAAGGTCGTGAATGAACTGCTCGCGCGGCGCCCTGATATCAAGCAGCTGTTCCTCGTCGGCTCCTGCCCCTCCGAAGTGATCAAGCTGGATCTGGCCAAAGCCGCCGAACGGATGAGCCAGACACACGCGCCCCATGTCCGGGTGCTGAACTTCTCCGGCTCCGGCATCGAAACCACATTCACCCAGGGCGAGGACGCCTGCCTGGCCTCCATGGTGCCCGTGTTGCCCAAAACGGACGAACGCCAATTGCTGCTGGTTGGTGCGCTTCCCGATGTGGTCGAAGAACAGGCGATAGGGCTGCTCGAAGCGATGGGGATCGGCCCGATCAAAGTGCTGCCCGCGCCGCGTGCAGATGGCGATCTGGGTGTGGGCGACAACACGGTCTATGCGCTGATGCAGCCCTTTCTTGGGGACACGCACGACGCGCTGACGCGGGCCGGAGCGCGCCACATCCCCGCGCCCTTCCCTTTTGGCGAAGAGGGCACAACACAGTGGCTTGCCGCCATCGCCGCCGAGTTCGGCGTCGCGCCCGAGCTGTTTGAACAGGTGACCGCGGCGCCCCGTGCCCGCGCCCGCAAGGCCATTGCCCAAGCCAGCGAAACGCTGAACGGCAAATCGATCTTCTTCTTCCCCGACAGCCAGCTTGAAATCCCGCTGGCGCGTTTCCTGACCCGCGAATGCGGGATGGAGGCGATCGAGGTCAGCGCGCCCTTTATCCACAAAGGGATCGTGGGCCCCGACCTCGACATGCTAAGCACCGGGCCAACGATCTCCGAAGGGCAGGACGTTGACCTCCAGCTTGATCGCGCCAAAGCGGCCGCACCTGACCTGACAGTCTGTGGCCTCGGGCTGGCAAACCCGCTCGAAGCACACGGACTCGCCACCAAATGGGCCATCGAACTGGTGTTCACTCCGGTGCATTTCTACGAACAGGCCGGCGACCTTGCGGGCCTCTTCTCCCGCCCGATCCGACGCGCAAGCGTGCTCAAGGTGGACGCCACATGATGCTTCATTGTTCTAAAAATATGCAAATGGACGGCCGGAAATGAAGCTGACCGTCTGGACATATGAGGGCCCGCCCCATGTGGGGGCCATGCGCGTCGCCACAGGGATGACAGGGCTGCACTACGTGCTGCACGCGCCGCAAGGCGACACCTATGCCGATCTGCTATTCACCATGATCGAGCGGCGCGATCACCGCCCGCCCGTCACCTATACCACCTTCCAGGCGCGCGATCTCGGCGCAGATACG
>JBCCBC010000228.1:0-2322 GCA_039814435.1 Pseudomonadota bacterium | reverse complement strand
TGTGTGGGCAGATAATGTCGAAGCCGCCTCGGACGGGCGGATCAAGATTGATCGCTATCCGTCGATGCAGTTGGGCGGGCGTCCGCCAGAGCTGATGGACCAGGCCATTGACGGCGTTGCAGACATTGTGTGGACGGTCGTAGGTTACACGCCGGGCCGGTTCCCCAGCACCGAAGTCTTTGAAATGCCGTTCATGATGACGGATGCGCGCGCGATGTCGTCCGCCTATTGGCAGATGTTCGAAAAGCACATGAAAGACACTGAATTCAAGGATGTACACATCCTGGGCACCTGGGTGCACGGCCCCGGTATGATCCACGTCAATAAAGAGGTGAAGACCCCGGGCGACATGGCTGGTCTAAAAGTGCGGGGCGGATCGCGCACCGTCAACAACCTGCTGGAAAAGCTGGGATCGACTCCTGTGGGCATGCCCGTGCCGGCGGTGCCTGAGGGCCTGAGCAAAGGTGTGATCGACGGCACCACCATTCCGTGGGAAGTGACCGCCGCGCTGAAGATCCCCGAGCTGGTCGGCAACCACACCGAGTTTGAAGGCAATGCGCTTTACACACTGACCTTTGTTCTGGCGATGAACAAGGACCGTTACGAGGGGCTACCTGCGGATCTGCAAAAGGTGATCGACGACAATTCCGGCCTTGAGTTCAGCATCTTTGCCGGCGGCACACAGGCGGATTCGGATGGTCCGGCACGGGCGCTGGCCGTGGACAATGGCAACAACATCGTCACCGTATCAGGCGCGGATTTGGACGCGTGGAAAGCTGTATCGCAGCCCATCATCGACGAGTGGATCGCCGACATGGAGACCAAAGGCATCGACGGTCAGGCTCTGATTGACGAAGCCCGCGCATTGATGGACGCTTATGACGGCTAAGCCGTTTCAGGGCTGCAATCGATCCCGGTTGCAGCCCATTTTATCTCTGAAAAAGAGGCGTTTATGCACCGATTGGTGAAATGGCTGGCCCGTGCATCTGCCATGATCGGGGGGCTTGTTCTGCTGGTTCTCATCGTGCTGACCACGTTGTCGATCATTGGACGAGAGCTGTCAAAGCTGGGGTATCGCCTCGCCGACAGCGGGTTTGGTCAGGCGCTCATTGCCAGCGGTGTGGACGAAATCAAGGGCACGTATGAACTGACAGAAGCCGGGGTCGCCTTTGCCATTTTCGCCTTTTTCCCGGTGTGCCAGTTTTACGGCAACCACGCGACAGTGGATGTGTTCACATCGGCCTTGCCACGCCGCCCGTTGGGCTGGTTGCGCGCCTTTTGGGAGGTCGTGCTGGCGCTGGTGATCGTGTTCATCTCGTTGCGTTTGTACGACGGAATGCTGCGATATCTGGGCAATGGGGAAACGACCTTTTTCCTCGAGTTTCCGGTTTGGTGGGCCTATGCCGCGTCCGTTGGTGCGGCGACAATCGCCAGCCTGACGGCCGTCTATTGCGCTTGGGCCCGGCTGGTCGAAGCCGCGACTGGCCGCATGATCCTGCCAGAAGGATAGCGGCGCATGGATTGGATCAAGGACGTTGTGCAATTTGTAGGCCTGAGCCGGCTTGAGTTGGGATTCTGGTCCTTTCCCATCCTGCTGGGCCTGATTTTTCTGCGCGCGCCCATCGGGTTGGCGATGTTTTTGTGCGGGTTGTTGGGCTGGCTCTTTGCCATGAACGGCAACCCGACCCCGATATTGGCCAAGCTGAAATCAGAGACCTACACCACGTTCTCCAACTACTCGCTAACCATCATTCCGATGTTCCTGCTGATGGGGCAATTCGCGACCCTGTCGGGCATGTCGAGCGCGTTGTTCAAGGCCGCGGAGGGGTTTTTGGGCCACAGGCGCGGCGGTGTGGCTATGGCGTCGGTCGGGGCCTGCGCGGGCTTTGGTGCGATTTGCGGGTCGTCCCTGGCCACTGCTGCCACGATGAGCCGTGTGGCCCTGCCCGAGCTGAAAAGGTATGGATATTCAGGGGGTTTCTCGACCGCAACCCTGGCGGCGGGAGGGACACTGGGCATCTTGATTCCGCCGTCGGTCATCCTGGTGATCTATGCGATCATCACCGAACAAAACATTGCCAAACTGTTTCTGGCCGCCTTTATCCCGGGCATCCTGGCGGCGATCGGCTATGTGATCACGATCTCGATCTATGTGCGTCTTTACCCAGGGTCTGCGGGCACGCGCCCGCCTGTGCCAATGGCTGAGCGTTGGAAGGCGCTGGGCGAAACCTGGCCTGTCCTTGTGATTTTCGCGCTGGTGGTGGGCGGTATTTACGCAGGCTGGTTCACCCCGACCGAGGGGGCCGCCGTGGGCGCTGCGGG
>JBCCBC010000142.1:0-7850 GCA_039814435.1 Pseudomonadota bacterium | reverse complement strand
TCGGATGATCCCATGACCAGCATATCGCGGTCGCCCAGCGTCAGACTACGGCTCATCCAGGCCGCAAAACGGGCATCAGAATCGGGATGGATCGCCCAAAACGGATCGATCCCGAACAGAATTTGGCGGTGTTCGGCGCTGCGGCGCACAATGCCAGCCACATCGCCCTGCGCTGCGGGTCGAACAGCCATTGGCATATCCAATGCATCCAGAGGCGAACGTGACAGATAGAGCGTCAGCGGATCATAGCCGCGGCGTACAAACGTCTCCTGCCACGCTGGCCCCGTGACATAGGACGACAGGATAATCTGCGCACCCGCCGCCATCAGGGCACGCTCGCAAGCCGCCACCAGCGCATCAACCGTGCCCTCGGGGGCATCGGGCGCGACGCAGGCATCGGGCAGGATCAGGCCCGGATCACCCTTGGCCCCCGCATAAATCGGCGGCACAGGCAGCAACATGGAATGGATCACGCCCACAACGCGGCCCGCTTCCTGTGCAACCTGCCAGATTTGGCGAAACGGTTGCGGCTCGGCGCTCAGCGCATAAATCAGCGCCTTTTCAACCTGTTGCGCTGCGTCATGGGCGACGTTCCACAGGATCGGATCCGTGACGCGCCGTTCCTCTGCATCCGCCAGCAACAGCGGGATCAGGCTTGGAATGTCCTGCAGAGTCGCTGATCGAACTGTCTGCGGCATGTCTGTCCTTTCTCAGCCCGGTTCCGGCGCGTGCGCTTGCCCTTGAATATCCCTGCGCCGCGCGCGTTTGACAAAGCAGAAGATATTGACGAACGTTTAGAAAACCTAACGGCTGGAGGTCCACTCCATGAAGCAGGTGAACCTCAACGCGCTCCGATTGTTTTCCGTTGCGGCATCACACGGCAACCTGCAACGCGCAGCAGAGGCTTTGAACCTGTCGCGCGGGGCCGTGTCTCAGCGGATCAAACAACTGGAAATTGACCTTGGTGTGGTCCTGCTGGTGCGCACCGCGCGCGGTGTGTCGCTGACGCCTGAGGGCGCGCGGTGCCATGCCGCCGTCAAAGAAGCGATGACGATACTGGACACGGCTCTTGTGGATATCAAACAAGACAGCGACCGGATGACGCTGCACCTTGGCTCTTCGACGGCGACCAAATGGCTGATGCCGCGGATGGAAGGGTTTGCCGCCACATTCCCCCACATATCTTTGACAACCCAAGTTCACGGTCAAATTCTACCACGCAATCTGGGTCGCAACGAGATTGCAATCTGGCCCGGTGCCGAGATGGATAAAAACCCCGCACACCTTTGCCGACACCTGACCGACATTCGCCTTGTTGCTGTCTGCGCCCCCGATTTCCACAGACCGGACAGGGTAATGGATCTGGAAACCCTGCTCACCTTGCCCCTGTTGCAGGACGCCCATCGAAGATGGGAAAAACTGATCATTGCCACGGGTCAACGCGATGTGGGCAGGCTGCTGAACTTTGAACGGTCCGCGCTGGCGTTGGATGCGGCCATCGGCGGATACGGCGTTGCCATCGCGCCCACATACATGATCGACCATGACCTGAGCAAAAAGCGGCTGGTGGCTGTCTGGACGCACCCGGACCCGCCCAGCGAAAGGGTATTCATCTCGTGGTCAGGGGTACATTCCGACGCGCGGCGCGTGCAACGGGTGGTCGACTGGATCGAGGCAGAATTTGAACCACACCGACCGGCACAGGCGATGAGTTAGATGGCGCCCGCGCCCTTGCCGAGCTTGCCGAGCTTGCGCGAAGCACCACCAATCAGGGCCACAGCGACACCGCCGCCAACAAAACTGTCAGACCAACCAGCGCCTGCACCACCGCGCCACCCGTCAAAATCTGAATAACCCGGCCCTCGCGCGGCTCACCATCCAATGCATCGCGGCGTACCAGCCAGTAATAGCTGTCATTGGGCAAGATCGCGATGAACGAGCCAAGGCAGATGGCAAACACCGCTGCGACCTCGTTCACCCCGCTCGCGGCAACGATGGGTGCCGCCACCGGCGCGATGGCCGCAAATGTCGCCATTGAAGACCCCTGCGCCAATTTGAACAGAACAGTCAGGGCAAAGAGCGCGATCAGCGTCAGCGCGCCCTCCCCCTGCGGGACCAGCCGGTCCAACGCAACAAGGCCCGTCAATACCGCCCCAAACGCACTGGCTGCGCCGATCACCAACAACAGGGATCCCGTGCGCCGCACCGCGCTGTCCAGACACGCGCGCCGCTGGTCGGGGGCGGTCTGCACCATCGCGCATATCGCGGCAATCATCAACGCGCCCTTGGGCAACAGCGCAAAATCCAGCACACCCACACCCGTGTGCCCAACCACAGCACCAACGATCAGCAGCGCCGCCATAACCAGAAACGGCGCAAACGCACGCAACAACCTGCTGTTATCGGCCTCCCCCTCGGGCATGTCGGGGCGTGCATCCCCCTTGGTGGCAAATCGACCCCACGCCACACCGGCGATCCAGACTGGCAACGTCAAAAGCGCCCCGCACAGCAACAAGGTGGCCGGATCAATGCCAGCCGTACCCGTCACGCACAAACCGGCCGCCACAATCAAAGGACCTGCAGGATACAGCAACTTGAACCCCGCATAAGCCCCAAATGCCGTGTCGATCTTGTAACGCCCGGCTGCGGGCGAGAGTGCGGCATAGGCAGTATCGGGGCAAATCATCCCGGCCCCCGCCACAGGTGAGGCAAACGCAACCGCCCTGCCCGCGGCGTTCGATGCGATGTTTTGGCGCGACAACGCCGCCGCCAAGGTAAAGGACGGCAGCAGGATCAGCGCAAACTCACCCAACGCCCGCCCAAAGCCCGCGTTGAATTGGCCAATGACCAGATCAGCCTCTAACCCCGCGGCCAACCCCAGCACCAGTGTCAGACCGACCATCCAGATCACCAGCGGTAGATCCGGCAGATAGCTTTTGGAGCCACTGGCCACAAATGGTGTCGCAGGAGTGTCAGTCATGGCGCGTCCTATCTATAATCTGATTAAAGCTCATGTTACCAAAGCTTATCTGATTGCCTAAATGAGAAAAAACGAGAAGCATCATGCGCTCAACTCATGCCAAGCCCCCCTTGCGATCCCTGCAGGTGTTCGAGGTCGCGGCCCGCTGCGGCACCTTCACCGCCGCCGGTGACGTGCTTGGGATCACACAAAGTGGAGTATCCCGCCAAGTCTCGGATCTTGAGGCGACACTCGGGGTGGCACTGTTCTTGCGCAACGGTGCACGGCTGCGTCTGACCCCGGCTGGCGACCGCCTGGCTCGGCAATTGGAGGAGGCGTTTGCGCTTGTCTCCTCTGCCGTTGCAGATGCACAGCGATCCGATCAGATTGTGACGCTGTCGATGCTGCCATCCGTTGCTGCGCGTTGGTTTGCGCCGCGCCTTGGGAATTTCATGGCCGCGCACCCGGATGTGGATCTGCGCGTCACGGCCTCGCGCCACCTTGTGGATTTTGTTTCTGACGGGGTTGATGCCGCAATTCGCTACAGCCCCGCGCCCGAGCGTCATTTGGACGTGGTCAAACTGGGGACCGAAACCGTCACGCCCGTGTGCGCGCCGCAGTACGCCGCGAAGCACGGGCTGCACATACCTGACGATTTGCACCGCGCCACACTGCTATGCGGCGACATTCCCGAGGATTGGAGCGCATGGTATGAGGCCGCAGGATGCCAGCACGCACCGCAGGCCGGACCACGACTGGGCGATGACGGGGCGATCCTGCAGGCAGCACTGCAAGGCCAGGGGGTTGCACTGGGCCGCTCTCTTCTGGTGGCAGACGACATTGCCACCGGGCGGCTTGTGGCACCGTTTGATGTGTCCTTGAACGCCAGCCACGCCTATTGGTTTGTGCATCCAAAGGGGATGGCAAACAGCCCCGCAATTGACGCGATCAAGGCGTGGTTGATTGATCATTTCGCGCGCCAGGATCTAACGGATCAAACGGATCACACCGGCAGCTGACAGGGGTGCACACCCTTCGCGGCGCTGATATGGTGACCCGTTTGCACGCCGCAAACGACTTTGACATGGTGCGCGCATGGACACATACCACATCGCATCCGCCCAACTCTCTGCAGCGATCTCTCCCTTCGGCGCGCGGCTGCTCGCGGTGCAGCTGGAAAACGGGCCCAACCTTGTGCTGCACGCCGACGCACGCCTGCACCCGCACTGGACAGACGTTTACCCAGGGGCCATCGTCGGACCCATCGCAAACCGGGTGCGCGGAGGGCGGGCGCCGGTCGCAGGTCACACACACCAGATGCCTTGCAACGAAAACGGGATTACCGCGCTGCACAGTGGACCAAAGGGCCTCGATCAGCAGGTTTGGGACGTGGCGCGGCACGACACGGATGCGGTGCATCTGACCTGCACGCTTGCGGACGGCGTCGGCGGACTGCCCGGCACACGCATCTTTGATGTGATCTATGCAGTGGCTGACCAGACACTGACGCTCGACATCCGCGCACGCACCGATGCGCCCACACCAATCAACGTCGCGCACCACCCCTACTGGTGCCTTGGCGATGCACGCGATCACCTGCTGCAGGTCTACGCCGATCACTACCTGCCAGTGGACAGCGCCAACATCCCCACGGGCGAGATCGCGCCGCTCGCCGGAACTCCCTATGATCATCAAAGCCCCAAACAGCTTGATGCACAGATAGATCACTGCCTGTGCCTGCGCCGCGCGCGCGTATCATTGCCCCAGCCGGTGGCGATGCTTACAGGCTCAAACGGGCTCAGCCTGAGGATCGACAGCACTGAACCGGGGGTGCAGGTTTACAGTGGCGCGCACCTGCCGAGGCTGCCGGGCACCGTGATTGCCCCCCTTGCAGGGATTGCGCTGGAACCTCAGGGCTGGCCAGATGCGGTGAACCAACCACACTTCCCGAACGTGATCTGCACGCCCGATGCGCCCTATCACCAAATCACCCGTTACCTGATCGACGCTGCCACATAATTGCCACATTTGCGCCCCTGCGACGGCAAAGTGATGTGCAGGGATGAGCAAGTCGCCCCACACAGGCGGCAAGGCAGTCAAAAAGAACAGGTAAACCCATGCCCAAGCAAACACGCACACCCGTGCCACAGCCCAAACCCGCCCAGCAGCCGCGGCCCACGCCCGTGTTCACGGATTACGCAAGCATCTAACCAAAGCCACAACGGGATGACAGAGACACGACCGCGCTCTAGACTGCGGGCATGTCTGATCCCGTCTCAACCATCCGAAACCTCGGCCCGGCCATGGATGCCGCCTGTGCCAAAGCGGGGATACCAGACGCCGACGCACTGCGCGCGCTTGGTCCGGATGAAACCTATCGCCGCCTGTTGCGATCCGGGACACGGCCACATTTTATCGGCTATTACGTTCTGGTCATGGGACTGCAAGGGCGGCCATGGAACGATTGCAAGGGCGATGAGAAAAAAGCGCTGCGCACCCGGTTTGACGCAATCAAGGCAGATGCCTTTGACCAAGACCTGTCTGCATTCGAACGCGCGCTGAACGAAATCGGCGTGATCGACAAAGCGCAAAGCTGACAGAATACACGACCGCACGCCGCCCGAGCCAACGGTTACGGCTACGGCTACGGCACGATGTGACACAGTTGGACGTACTGCACATTTGGGGCAATACGATGAATAAAACACAGCGGCCGTAAGACTGGTGCACGCGTGTTAGCATTTTATGCGGCCGAAAACGTTCTAACGCAATAAGTTACAGAACGTTTTTAATTCGATTACAGCAGAACGGTACACCACTCTCCGCTTAGTCCCCGCACATATGGAAAACAAATAAAAACGGCGCTCCGAAGGATCGAAGCGCCGCTTAATGTCGTCGTGTCGAAGCGGTGGCTTAACCAACCAACTCCAGACCGGAAAAGAAGTACGCGATTTCGACCGCAGCCGTCTCGGGCGCGTCCGAACCGTGGACGGAGTTTTCACCAACGGATTCGGCAAACTCCGCGCGGATGGTGCCGGGAGCCGCGTCAGCCGGATTGGTGGCGCCCATCACTTCGCGGTTCTTGGCAATCGCGCCTTCACCTTCAAGAACCTGACACACGATCGGGGCAGATGCCATGAACTCGCACAGCTCGTCATAAAACGGGCGCTCGGCGTGAACGGCGTAAAACACACCCGCCTGGGCTTTGGTCAGGTGGATGCGCTTTTGCGCGACGATGCGCAGGCCCGCCTCTTCGAACTTGGCGTTGATTGCGCCCGTCAGGTTGCGGCGGGTTGCATCGGGTTTGATGATGGAAAATGTGCGCTCAAGGGCCATGGGGATTACTCCGGTCTAAAGGGCAACGCGACCGCTGCCCGCTGTGAATTCGCGCACCCGGTAACACGGGGCTCGGTCTATGAAAAGCGGCGATTGACCACGCTGCCCGCATACGGCATGAGCAAGGCCATGTTGCGCATCTCAGATATCTCTTATGCCGTTGCCGGTCGCCCACTTTTTGAAGGGGCCAGCGCGGTCATTCCCGAGGGCCACAAGGTGGGCCTTGTCGGGCGCAATGGCACGGGCAAGACGACACTGTTTCGGTTGATCCGAGGCGAGTTGGCGCTTGAAGGGGGCGACATCTCCCTGCCCTCCGGCGCACGCATTGGTGGCGTCGCCCAAGAGGTCCCGGCCTCTGACACGTCGCTTATCGACACCGTGCTCGAGGCGGACACAGAACGCGCGGCACTGCTGGCCGATACCAGCCAAGACCCTGAACGCATTGCTGAAATCCAGACCCGGCTGACGGATATCGACGCCTGGAGCGCCGAGGCGCGTGCCGCCACCATCCTCAAGGGGCTTGGTTTTGACGATGATGAACAGCTCAAACCCTGCGCTGACTTCTCGGGGGGATGGCGGATGCGCGTCGCATTGGCGGCCGTGTTGTTTTCGCAACCCGACCTGCTGCTGCTTGATGAGCCCACCAACTACCTCGACCTCGAGGGCGCGCTGTGGCTAGAAGCCTACCTTGCCAAATACCCCCACACGGTCGTCATCATCAGCCACGACCGCGGGCTGCTGAACCGCGCGGTGGGTGCGATCCTGCATCTGGAGGATCGCAAACT
Organism: Pseudomonadota bacterium; assembly: GCA_039814435.1. Classification (GTDB taxonomy): domain Bacteria; phylum Pseudomonadota; class Alphaproteobacteria; order Rhodobacterales; family Rhodobacteraceae; genus Tateyamaria. Next base: position 770 of record JBCCBC010000142.1, on the reverse strand, counting down.
GACCTTCTACCAAGGGCCCTATGACCAGTTCGCGCGCCAACGCGCCGAACGGCTGGCCAACGCCGCCGCAATGGCCAAGAAACAGGACGCCCGCCGCGCCCACCTGCAATCCTATGTCGACCGGTTCCGCTACAAGGCCGACAAGGCGCGCCAGGCCCAATCCCGGCTCAAGGCGCTGTCGAAAATGCAGCCGATCACCACCCCGCAAGAGGCCGGGCTGAAACGGATCGACTTTCCAAACCCCGAGGATCTGTCGCCCCCGATCGTCCATCTGGACGGGGCCAGCACAGGCTACGGCGACACGACAGTGCTGTCGAAACTGTCACTCAGGATCGATCAGGATGACCGGATCGCGTTGCTGGGCAAGAACGGTCAGGGAAAATCGACCCTGTCGAAATTCCTGTCTGACCGTCTGCCCGCGCTATCGGGAAAAATCACCAAATCCAGTAAGTTACGCATCGGATACTTCGCCCAGCATCAGGTGGACGAGCTGTTTATCGACGAAACCCCACTGGAACATTTGCGTCGCGAACGCCCCGCCGAGGGACCCGGGCGCTGGCGGTCGCGGCTGTCCGGCTTTGGACTGATGGCCGAGCAGGCCGATACTGTGGTGGGCAAACTCTCGGGCGGGCAAAAGGCGCGGCTATCGCTGTTGCTGGCAACTCTTGATGCGCCGCACATGCTGATCCTCGATGAGCCGACAAACCACCTAGACATCGAAAGCCGCGAAGCGCTGGTGACGGCGCTGACCAACTACACAGGTGCTGTGA
>JBCCBC010000052.1:0-12977 GCA_039814435.1 Pseudomonadota bacterium | reverse complement strand
CTCTGATGTGCGCCCCACGGATGAGCAGATCAAACAGGCACTCAGCCCCTTTGTCGGCGACATCATGCAAATCCCGCCGAAGTTTTCCGCCGTCAAAATCGACGGGCAGCGCGCTTACAAGCTGGCGCGTGACGGCGCGGATGTCGACATTGCCGCGCGCCCGCTTTGGGTGGATGAACTGGTGCTGACCGACCGGCCCGACCCCGATCACGTCACGCTCGAGATGGTCTGCGGCAAGGGGGGCTACGTCCGCTCGATCGCGCGGGACCTGGGCGCGGCCCTGGGATGCCATGGGCATGTGCGCGAATTGCGGCGGATCTGGTCCGGCCCGTTTGACGCGACAGACGGGCTGACACTTGAGCGGATCGAGGCCATGGCACAGAGCCCCGAACTGGATACATATCTGCGCCCCGTCGCGGAAGGGCTGACAGATCTGCCCGAAGTGCGCGCCACACCCGAAGGCGCCACGCGGATGCGCAATGGAAACCCTGGCATGGTTCTGGCCGCAGACGTGGAATACGGCGATGAGTGCTGGGCGTCACTGGACGGCGTTCCGGTGGCCGTCGGGCGCTACAAGGCCGGCGAATTGCATCCCCAGCGGGTTTTCAACCTGGTGCCGTGACTTGGGCGCACGACACGTGCGCCTTACGGGCCCAAAACTGTAACACTACGCCAGATGGCACGCGGCACATCGCCCGCAAACGGTCTGTCGCGCCCTCAATTGTTACAAAACACCCGTCCGCGATAAGCCCTCCGTGAGCTGTCTATCAATTCGGAACCAATCGATCCATATTCTCCTCATGAACACAGACAGACGTCCATCATGGGAGACGACGAAAATGACACAAGTAACACTCCGCACCATCGGTACAGTCCTGACGGCAGGGGCCTTTGCCACAATCGCCTTTGACACATTCGGCCAGGCGCTCAGCCCCTTGTTCGGGTATGCCAAACTGGCACCTGTCGGGCTTGCCGGTGCTTCGCTCAAGGCGATATTCGGGGCCAACCCATCCGGGGCCGCACACCTGTTGCACGCCATGACGGGCCTGATCTTTTACGCGGTTGGCTATTTCGCCATCGCCCGCCCGATCCAGCTGATGGTTGCCCCGCGGCTGCACTGGTCCATCACCGCGGTCGCATACGGCATCGCGCTGTGGGTCTTTGCCCTCTACTTTATGGCGCACCTTGTGACCGGCAACAAACCGTTCCTCGGCTGGACCGGAATCACATGGGTCGCCCTGTGGGGTCACATCGTCTACGCCGTGGTCGCTGCCGCCATCATGGAGGCCAAAGGGGCCGTGCTTGACCTGCGCCGGGATCCGGTTGCCGTACCGGCCGAGTAAACCAGCCCATCCCTCACGCGCAGCGGGGTTGCCACTTTGGCGGCCCCGTTTTGCGATGAGCGGGCATTGCGCGGCGGACGCGGCACTGGCACAACCCGCGCCATGATCACACGCACCCACACCAAGGGCGACGCGCCCTCAACGGCCGTCTATTCGGACTGCGAACGCTACCGCTACAGCCTGACAAGGATTTGGGACGACACCGGCACGCGCGTGAATTTCGTCATGCTGAACCCGTCAACCGCGACCGAAGTGCAAAACGACCCCACGGTTGAGCGCTGTGAACGCAGGGCCCGCACGCTGGGCTATGGCAGCTTTGCGGTGACCAACATCTTTGCCTGGCGCGATACAGACCCCAAAGCGATGCGGGCAGCCCCGGATCCGGTCGGGCCGCAAAACGACGCCGCGATAAGGGAGCGCGCGACCTGGGCCACTGATGTGATCGCCGCCTGGGGGACGCACGGGGCGCATCTGGGGCGCGGAACACAGGTCGCCGACCTGCTGCGCGCAACGCAAAAACCACTGTTTCACCTCGGCCTGTCCAAAGCCGGGCACCCCAAGCACCCGCTATACCTGCCGTACACGCAAAACCCCGAAATCTGGGCCTGATCCCCTGCGGCAGAGGTGCAGCGCGTTCATACATATTAACCATCTGCCCGAATAGACTTTGCACTGCGGGGCGCGAGCGGGCTATTTATCCCCTGGGCGAGTTTGTCCGTTGTATGGGAATCAGTGATGTTGTGGCTTGCGGGATTGATGGGGCTGTTGGCGGTCGGCGCAGTTGGCGTCATCGACATGGAAAGCAGCGAAGACGATGATGCGCCCCAAGAGGGTGATCAAGTCGATACAGGCGAAGCGGCTGCTCAATCGGCAAGCGTCCCCGACGCTTCGGTCAGTACGAACACCGACACAGATACCGACATAGATACCGATACAGATACCGAAATTGACCCAGACACAGATGCAGGCGGCACCTCGTCCCTGGCAACTGATGGTGCCGACACGCTGACCGGGACCGACGGCAACGACCGCTTGTATGGCGAAGAAGGGGACGACACCGTTCTCGGACTGGGCGGGGACGATACACTCCACGGTGAAGACGGTCAGGACTCGCTTGAGGGTGGGGCGGGCGACGACAGCATGTTCGGACACAACGCCGATGACAGCATGGATGGCGGGGACGGCGATGACTACCTTCAGGGCGGGATCGGCAATGACCTGATGACCGGTGGCGCAGGTGACGACGCGGTTCAAGGCGGGCTTGACGACGACACGGTGTCTGGTGGCACCGGCGCAGACAGCCTGTTTGGCGGCTGGGGCAATGACCTGATCAACGGGGTCGTGGATGATCCCGACACAGACACGATGGATGATACGGATCAAAGCGACTACCTGAATGGTGGGGGCGGCGATGACGTGATAATTGCGGGGCAAGACGACATCATCACAGCCGGAGACGGTGCAGACACAATCGTCGGCGGCAGCTGGATCACCGAAGCACATGCAACCGACATTCTCGATTTTGACGCAGACGACGACAACATCCTGCTGGTCTATGACGACGCCGAAGACGCACCAGAAATCACGCTTGAATCCGATCCCGACAATCCGGACACAACATTTGTTATGATGGATGGTGTAACAGTGGCCAATATCCTGAACGGCGCGGATATCTCGATTGACGATATCGCTGTGATGCCACTCAGCATGGCGCAAGCCTCAGGCATGGCACCACTCTGATCAACAGGCCGCGCGAAACGGTGTGCAATTAAAGCTTTGCCATCGCTGCGAATCTCACCTATACGCCCGCATTCCCGGTGAACGCCGGATACTTGGCCCCGTGCTGGACGACATCCCGGCCGGCGGCGTCACACTCTAACATATAAAGGAGATCCCGATGTCGATCACTGCTGAAGAAAAAGCACGCGTCATGAAAGAATTCGCTGTCAAAGAGGGCGACACCGGTTCCCCCGAAGTACAGGTTGCCATCCTGTCCTCGCGCATCGCGACTTTGACAGAGCACTTCAAGACCCACAAAAAAGACAACCACGGCCGCCGCGGCCTGCTGAAAATGGTCGCCCTGCGCCGTAAGCTTTTGGATTACACCAAGGGCAAAGACGAAGCGCGCTACCAAGATTTGATCAAGCGCCTGGGCCTGCGCCGCTAAGCGCACCAGATCGCAACGATGTAGAAAACCGCGCTCTTGCAGCGCGGTTTTTTCGTTTTTTGACGGTGCTGCACGTGCGCTGGTCACGTAATATCAAACAGCACAGGCACAGCGATGCCGCACGGGGTCAGCAAAAACGGCTTGACCTAAAGCAGCTTCAGGTCGGTATGACTCCCGCGGAAAGGGATCAACCGCATGAAGATTTCAGAAGTTGCACACCGCACCGGGTTGAGCGTCCCTACCATTCGATTTTACGAAAAATCAGGACTGTGCCCGCCCATCGCACGCGGCGCAGACGGCAAACGTGTGTTTTCCAAAACAGATGCGGATTGGCTCGACTTGCTGGCATCCCTGCGCGCAACCGGAATGACGACGGGCAACATGCGCGCCTTTGCCCAGCTTTACGCCTTGGGCGATGACACACTTCCAGAGCGCAAAGCCGCCCTTTTGAAAGACCAGCAAAGCCTGCAACACCGTCAGGCCGACTTGGACCGCTGCCGCAAAATCCTCGACCGCAAGCTCAGACTATATGACGAGACGATGAAGGATCAGATATGAGAATAATCGTGGTTGGCGCGACGGGCGACATCGGACGCGCGGCATGCAAGGAACTCGGGGCCCGGCACGACATCATCACCGTCGCCCGCAACGGCGGTGATGTTGAGGCGGATGTGAGTGACATCAACGCTGTGACAGCCCTTTACAAATCGGTGGGTGATTTTGACGCCGTGGTGTCCTGTGCGGGCGATGCGACCTTTGCGCCCTTGGCAGAGATGGACCAGGAAATGTTCATGGTCGGGTTGCAGCAAAAAGTTATGGGGCAGGTAAACCTGGTGCTTGCCGGACTGGACCTGATCGCAACGGGCGGGTCGTTTACACTGACAAGTGGCATCCTTGACCGTGACCCGATCCGCATGGGGGCCAATGCCGCCACCGCAAACGGTGCCCTTGCAGGCTTTGTCAAAAGTGCGGCGATTGAGATGACCCGCGGCCTCCGGATCAACGTTGTCAGCCCCGGACTGCTCGACGTGTCGGCGCCGCGCTATGGTGCTTGGTTTCACGGTCACAAACCTGTGCCATCACAAGACGTTGGGTTGGCTTTCGCCAAATGTGTCGAGGGCGCACACACTGGGCGCGTTGTCTGCGTCCCATAACCTGATCACCAAAACGGGCGTTACTTTGGCACCCTTATGATCGCACTCAGCGCCTTGTAGGTTGCATCAAGGACCTGACGCACAGCAGGAATAAACCGGTCCTCATCATGGCTCACCAGCCATTGGTCGTGGTCCAGTTCCGAAATCCTTGGGTGTACCTGCACCAGCTCAGGTATGCGATCACCGATGAAACAGGGCAGGACAACACGCCCAACCCCTTGCAGGGCCAGGTCCTTGGCCAGTCGAGGTGCATTGGCTTCCATCATGATGGTTGCGTCACTTTGGGCCGCAAGCCAGCGCGCAGACGGAGCCTTGGATGCCACACGTATCCACCCGGTGACCGCGCCGTCAGTGGCATAACCGGCAAAGGCCACCGTCCCAACCCTACGACAGGCCAGCCCAGACTTTTCCGGGCGCTCGTTCCTGATTCCGATGACCGCTTCGCGATGATTGATTTTCATGTGGTCGGTTGCTGATATCAGCCGCAGCATGGCCCCCGGCGCGGCCTTGCTGATCTGCGGGATGTACTGGGCAAGCGCGCGCAGTGTCCAGTGCCCCCCCGACAATTTGACAAGCGTGCGTTCGTGCCGCCCCGTGCGGGCGAATAGCGGACGCAACTCAACATCCAGCGCAGCAACGCGCGCGAAAAAAACCTCGCCCTGTTCGGTCAGATCATAGCCACGGGCATGCCGGTGAAAAATCTCGATACCTGTGGACTGCTCTAGCGCCTGCATGCGGCGCCCCAATGTGGCCGCGCTCATACCGGTTTCTCTGGCGGCCCCAGACAGCCCTTTGTGCCGTGCTACAGCCAGAAAAAACCGAAGGTCGTTCCAATCCGGGTTCGTTTCACTCATGAAATGTAGTTTGCATTTCTTTTCGTATGATTGCCACAACGTTTCAGGGATCATTGGGCCACAACCGCAAGGGGCTGAGATGATGAAACTACTGGGACAAGATATTTTGCCAATGGGCATGGGATGTTGGGCGATTGGCGGACAGTTCTATTCCGGCAGCGAACCACATGGGTTCCCCAACATTGATGACGCCGAGTCCGGTCGGGCGATCCGCGCGACCTTGGATGCGGGGTTGCGGGTCTTTGACACCGCAGCGGTCTATGGGGCGGGGCACTCTGAACGGGTGCTGGGGCAATCCCTCAAGGGCCAACCCGATGCGATCATCATCTCCAAACTCGGCACCGCCATCGACGAAGACACCCGACAGGTACTGCACGACGAAACTGATCCGTCCCAGGTTATGCCCGCGATCGAGCGCAGCTTGCGACGGCTTGACCGCGACTGCGTGGATGTGATGCTGCTGCATCTCAACGCGCTGCCCGTCGCAACCGCCCGGCCCATTTTTGAACAGATGGAGCTAGCTTGCGAGGCCGGCAAACTCCGCGCCCATGGGTGGAGCACGGATTTCCCGGACAGCGCAAAAGCGATGTGTGATCTGGACGGGTTCATCAGCATCGAACACGCCATGAACATTTTTGTGGATGTGCCCACAATGCAGAAAACAGTGTCGGACAATGGCCTGATTGCCCTGCTGCGTTCACCACTGGCGATGGGGCTGCTGACCGGGAAATATGATGACACGACGGTCATGCCGGACACGGATGTGCGGTCTGTGAACAGTGCCAAGCGCGACTACTTTCAAGACGCAAAACCCGCCCCAGCCCATCTGCGCAACCTCGCCGCGATACGCGAGTTACTGCAAACGGGGGGGCGCACATTGGCACAAGGGTCTTTGTGCTGGCTCATGGCCAAGTCCGAAACGAACATCCCCGTACCCGGCGCGCGCACCGAGCAACAGGCGGTTGAAAATGCCGGTGCCGTCGCCTTTGGCCCGTTGCCAGAAAATGTCATGGCCGACATCGAAACGCTGATCAACCGCGTACCAGAAGGGGACGCGCGGGCGCGTTAACCAGCCAGATCGTTATAGGGGCACACGTCGTCCTCAAATGGCACATGGCGCCAGCGAAACGGGGCATCGGCAACGCATTCCGGGTGGCTGATCCGGTCCATTCGAAAGTGCCGGAAATCATCCCGGCTTGGGTCCCAGGCAACCAGATACCAAAGGGGCTGCAAGATCAGCATGGCTTGCGGTTCGACATACCGCTGCGTCTCGGCCCCTTTTGCATCTCGGTAATCAAACCGCAAGCACAGACGTTGCAGGAAAGCCGTTTCAAAGGCGGGCAACAGGGCCGGATCCATCTGCCTGACGTCAGAAATATCCTGAAGGGGGGAAAGTTGGCCAATATGAAGACACTCCAGAAACCGGCGCAGATCGCGTATCTTGTCCGACGGCAGTGCCTTTTCGATCTTGGCGAGCCCCGCATCCGCCAGATCGGAAAACGGCAAATTCTGTGCTGCGCGCATCGCCGCCACACTGATGAGCAATGCAAACACCTCTGTGACAGACAGCCGTGGGGTTGTTTGCAAGGATTGCGGATCAAGCGACAGACCGCCGCCGCGCCCCACATCGGAATGGATCACAAACCCTTCGTCCCGCAGTGCGCAGATATCGCGCAGCACGGTCCGGCGGGATGCGCCCACCTCTTGTGCCAGTTCATCAACGGTCGTGGTGCCGTTGCGGCGCAAGCTACGCACAAGGGCGTCATGTCGAATGCGAATGTTCATATCGCCACCTTACAACCAAAGGTGCCAAATTATGGCACCATTTTAATCTAACCATGAGTCATCAACATCGAACAGGAGAATTGAAAGATGGAACGTACTGCAGTGAACCCGTGGGATTGGTCATTGAAGCTGGGCTACAATCAGGCAGAGGTGATCCAAGGTGCCTCGCGCCAGGTCATATGTGCGGGTCAGACCGCAGTGGATGGCAATGGCGCGCCCCAGCATCCTGGCGACATGCGCGCCCAGATCAACCTCGCGCTGGACAACCTGGAGGCGGTGTTGGCCAAAGCCGGTATGGATCTGAGCCATGTTGCCAAGCTGGGGGTTTATGCCACCGATGTGGATGAGGCGTTGAAGAACTTTGATCTGATGGGCATGCGCTTTGGCCCCCATCAGGTCGCCCCGCCCATGACGCTGCTTGGCGTGACCCGGTTGGCCATTCCCGGCCTGCTGTTTGAAATCGAAGCAACGGCGTTCGCGTAACATGACCCTGTGACACAAGGCACCCGCTCAGCCACTGCGCTGCGTGGGTGCTTTTGCGCGCCGCGCGCCCCTCTTGGAAGGCGGTCGCCAGCGCCACGACATTTGGGCTTGCCTTGGAGTAACTCCAACCTGCTACCCCGTCAGAACCATGAGGGAGACGCGACATGCGCATAGCAGAAGCGGCAACACTGTGTGGGCTCAGCCCTGACACGATCCGATACTATGAAAAGTCGGGCATGCTGCCACCCATCCAGCGCGGCAGCGATGGCAATCGGCGCTACACAAGCGAGAACGTGAACTGGCTTACCATCCTGTATTGGCTGCGTCAGACCGGCATGTCGATGAAAGTCATGCAACGCTACGCCGTGCTGGTCCACGCAGGCGATCACACCGTTGACGAGCGGATCAGTATCCTCAGGGATCACGGCATCGCCCTCACACAGCGGCGCAAGGATCTTGACCGGTGCGAAGAGTTACTGGCGCGCAAGCTCAATGCCTACTCTGCAATCAAATCACACACCCGGGACTGACCGGTCGGGGCGCGCGTAAGCCGCTTGCCCGCAGAATACAGGAGAGAGATCGATGGAGACGCCGACACTCACAACACGGGCACTCGGCAACTGGCGGGTCACCCCGATTGGGCTGGGGGCGATGCCAATGTCCTGGGCGGGCATGGAGGATCACCGTGATCGGGCCATCGCCACTGTCCACGCAGCTCTTGATGGTGGCGTGACTTTCCTTGACAGCTCGGACATCTACGCGCCCAGCTGGGACCAGGCGGGCTATAGCGAACGGCTATTGGCCGAGGCGATGCGCACCTGGACCGGGTCCGCATCGCAGAAATCCAAGGTGGTCATCGCGACCAAAGGCGGGATCATCGTCACCGCCGAGGGCGGGCGGCGCGACGCAAGTTACGCGCATCTGCGCAAGGCCTGCATTGCCAGCCTCACAGCACTTTCGGTCGACCAGATCGACGTCTATTACCTGCATTGGCCCGCTCCCGTTCCCAGCTTTGAAGAACAGGTCGAAAACATGATGCGCCTGCGACAGGATGGGCTGATCAAAGCGGTGGGCTTTTCAAACATCTCGGCAGATCAGCTTCAGGTCGCTATTGACGTTGGCGGCACCGTGGCCCAAGGCGGCGTGGTCGCGGTGCAAAACGAATTCTCTCCCCGTTACCGCGCCCATCAGGATATGATCGCCCTCACGGCCCGAGCCGGGATCGCTTATGTCCCCTGGAGCCCGTTTGGTGGCGCAGATCGGGCCCATCACATGGGCTCGCAATACGCCGCATTCGCAGATGTCGCAGCGCGCCACAATGCCAGCGCCTACCAAATCGCCCTGGCGTGGTTGTTGAAAATCTCTGCCAACATCATCCCAATTCCCGGGGCCACACGGCCAGAAACCATGCGCGATTCTCTGGGCGCGCTTTCCATTGACCTCTGCGACAGCGATTTTCAGCTTTTGTCCTCCTCGACCCCAGAAGGAACATCGCAATACCCCAACACAAAACCCGCACCCCGGCTGCGCAAATCAGCATAACCAAAGGCACGACAGCATATGGCGATCAAACGATTCAACAGTCCCCAAGCAGCGGCGGCCGTCGGCTCTTACGTACAGGCGCTTGAGGTCACACAAACCACACGCCGTCTCTACATCAGTGGGCAGGCCCCGATCACCGTCGACGGACACGTGCCGGACACGTTCAAAGAACAGGCGGAAACCGTCTGGAACAACATCCTCGCCCAACTGTGGGCCGCTGGAATGGACGCAGACAACATCGTCAAAGCCACAACTTACCTGGCGGATCGGTCATATCGCGAGGAAAACAAAACAGTCCGTGACGCCATGCTGGGCGGTCACAGATTTGCCCTGACCGTGGTTCTTGCCGGGATGTTCGAAGAGGGCTGGATGCTTGAAATCGACGCAATTGCAGAGCAGTAGACACCCCACAAATCCGCCCGTTTCAAATGTTCAGATGTTGCCTCCAGCCATGGGCAGGCGCAAATCCGACCAACCGCTTGGCCTTGGCATTGGAATAAAACGTCTCGCGCGGTGCCATATCTGCGACGGTCACCCCGTCATAATACCGCGCGACCAGCGCATCCGTGTCCAGATCCACGGAATGGTCATCATTGGCAACGTTGAACACTTCAAACCCCAAACCGTCCGTGTCCAGGCAGCACTGCACCATCTGCCCCAAATCCCGCGCATCGATATAGGCGAAAAAGTTGCGCAACCGCAGATCCGGGTTGTCGATATAGGCCGGGAAATCCGTGGCGTATTCATGCGGCTCGATCACGTTGTTGATCCGTAGGCCATAGATGTCAGCACCCGACCGGCGCTGAAAACTACGCGCCGTGACCTCATTTGCGACTTTGGACATGGCATAGCTGTCCTCTGGGATCACAGGGTGCTCTTCATCCAGTGGCAAGTATTCCGGCTTTCTTTCTCCATCCGCGAAACATACCCCATAGGTGGTCTCGGACGAGGCAAAGATGACCTTGCGCACCCCCGCTTTCAGGGCGGCATCGATCACATTGTAGGTGCCCATGACGTTAGTGCGATAGGTCTCGTTATCGCCGGTCACCAGAATGCGGGGCACAGCGGCGAAGTGCACAACCGCGTCAAAGGATGGCACGCCCGTGCCCTGCACCAACTCGTCAAACCCAGCATAGCTTTGCATCACATCAAAGACCTGGCCCGCATCCGTCATGTCACCCAAGCGGTCGTCGATGCCCTCGATACCCGATGGCACCCGATCAAAGTTCACCACCCGGTGCCCCTGATCGCGCAGGTAAGCACAGGCATGCTTTCCCGCCTTGCCCGACCCGCCCGTAAACAAAATCCGCATGCGCCAACCCCTTTTCGTTTGCGCAAACATAGAACCGCGCCCGCGATTGGACCAGCCCAACAGGTGCCCTAGTTTTAGGGGATGCATGAGTTGCCCCGCCTCGCCCTGTCTGTTCGCCAACCTTCGGCATGGGCCATCATTGCCGGGCACAAACCAATCGAAAATCGCACCATGGGCAGCATCCGGGCTGGGCGCATGGGGTTGGGACGCATCGCACTGCACGCCGCCGCGGGGCTGAAAGAGGAAGAGTTCCGCTACCTCCACTGGCGCTTGCACAAACACGGCGTCGGCTGCCCGCACCCGCTCGACCTGCCACGGGGCTGTATCATCGGTTCGGTCGAGGTGACGGGCATCATCACGGAATCCGACAGCGAATGGTTTGGCGGCGCGGCGGGCCTTACGCTGAAAGACCCCGAACCCTGTGATCCCATCCCCTGCCCCGGTGCCTTGGGCTATTTCGAATGGCACGGCGGCGGGACCTTGGCCCCGCCTGCCAAATGGATGAGCAAATGGGGCACACCAGACCCGCAAACACAGACGGATGACCTGTTTCCAGACGCCCCCATCGCCTTTGCCACGCCGCCCAAACGCCCCTGGTAGCGGGTGCGCAAACGCCACAGCCCCCGCCGCTTTCAATTTAGCGCAAACTGCTGTATGCGCGCACAATCTGAAAGCATGGCGCCCGGACCTCAGCGCCCGCAAAAGAAGATAAAGGGGTCAGGGGGAATACGCCCTCTATGCAAATGGCCAATCGGGCCAACTTAGGAAACTTGAATGTTCAACGAGACGAAAAAATCGATGCAGTGGGGCGAAGAGACGCTCACACTGGAAACTGGCAAGGTCGCCCGTCAGGCAGACGGCTCCGTCATTGCCACGCTGGGCGAAACCAGCGTCATGGCGAACGTGACGTTCGCGAAAAAACCCAAGCCCGGCCAGGACTTCTTCCCCTTGACCGTCCACTATCAGGAAAAATACTACGCTGCGGGCAAGATCCCCGGCGGTTTCTTCAAGCGTGAGGCCCGCCCCACCGAGAAAGAGACCCTCACGGCCCGTCTGATCGACCGTCCAATCCGCCCGCTGTTCGTTTCCGGCTTCAAACACGAAGTGCTGGTGATGTGTACCGTTCTGTCCCACGATCTGGTCAACGACCCCGACATGGTCGCGATGATTGCCGCCTCGGCTGCTCTGACCATTTCCGGCGCGCCCTTCATGGGCCCCATCGGTGCCTGCCGCGTTGGTTTCGAGGATGGCGAATACATCCTGAACCCGACCGTCGATGACATGCAGGACCTGCGCCTGAACCCCTAACAGCGCCTTGATCTGGTCGTTGCCGGGACCAAAGACGCCGTGATGATGGTGGAATCCGAAGCCTATGAGCTGTCCGAAGCTGAAATGCTGGGCGCCGTCAAATTCGCCCACGAACAGTTCCAGCCGGTGATCGACCTCATCATTGATCTGGCCGAATCTGCCGCCAAAGAGCCGTTTGACTTCCAGGCGCCCAACTACTCGGACCTGTCCGCAGCCGTCAAAGCCGCCGGAGAAGAGCAGATGCGCGCCGCCTTTGCGATTTCGGACAAGCAAGAGCGCACCAGCGCGGTTTCCGCCGCGCGCACCGCGATTGTCGAAGCGCTGAGCGAAGAGCAAGCGGGCGATGCCAACCTCGGCTCCGCGATGAAAGGTCTTGAGGCCTCTATCCTGCGCGGTGACGTGGTCAAAACCGGCACCCGCATCGACGGTCGTAAAACGGACGAAATCCGCGACATCGTGTGCCAGACGGGTCTGTTGCCTCGCACACACGGCTCGGCTCTGTTCACACGCGGCGAAACCCAAGGTCTGGTTGTGACCACATTGGGCACTGGCGACGACGAACAGTTCATCGATGCCCTGCACGGCAACTTCAAATCGAACTTCCTGCTGCACTACAACTTCCCCCCCTACTCGGTGGGCGAAGCGGGTCGCGTGGGCCCTCCGGGCCGTCGCGAAATCGGTCACGGCAAACTGGCATGGCGCGCGCTGCAAGCCGTGCTGCCCGCCTCGACTGACTTCCCCTACACAGTCCGTCTGGTGTCGGAAATCACCGAATCCAACGGTTCCTCATCCATGGCATCTGTCTGCGGCGGCTCGCTGTCGATGATGGACGCAGGTGTGCCGCTGAAAAATGCGGTTGCCGGTGTGGCCATGGGTCTGATCCTTGAGGAGGACGGCAGCTACGCGATCCTGTCCGACATCTTGGGTGACGAAGACCACCTGGGCGACATGGACTTCAAAGTGGCAGGCACCGAAAACGGCATCACCTCGCTGCAGATGGACATCAAGATCGCAGGCATCACGCCCGAG
>JBCCBC010000144.1:0-7752 GCA_039814435.1 Pseudomonadota bacterium | reverse complement strand
TCCACATATCCCGCAGCGCTTTCAGGTCGCGCATGATTGGCGCAGTCATGATTTTGATCCCGGCGCATCGGTGGCAAACACATGCTCTTTGGCGGGAAAGGACCGCGCACGCACCTCATCGGCATAAGCTTGAACCGCCGCCTCCGCCTGCTCGCCCAGCGTGGCATAGCGTTTTACAAATTTCGGTTTGAATGCCGTGAACAGACCCAGCATGTCATCAACCACCAAGATCTGCCCATCGCACTGCGCCGATGCCCCAATGCCGATCGTCGGGATGTCCAACGCCTCGGTGATCTGATCCGCCAGAACCGCCGGCATTTTTTCCAGCACGACGGAAAACGCGCCCGCGTCCGTTACGGCTTGCGCGTCTTGCATGACCTGATCGGCGCCCGCGCCGCGCCCTTGCACCTTGTATCCGCCCAGCGTGTTGATCGACTGCGGCGTCAGCCCCACATGCGCCATCACCGGGATGCCCCGCGCAACGAGAAACGCAATTGTGGGTGCCATCGCAACGCCGCCTTCCAACTTGACCGCACCCGCTCCAGTTTCGGTCATCAGGCGGGCCGCATTGCGAAACGCCTGCTGTGGGCCTTCCTCATAACTGCCAAACGGCATGTCGATGACCATCATCGTGCGGCTCAGCCCGCGCCGCACCGCTTGCCCGTGCAGGATCATCATCTCCATCGTCACGCCCAGCGTCGATGGCAGCCCGTGCAAAACCATGCCCACGGAATCTCCCACCAGCGCAAAGTCGCACAGCCCATCCAAAATCTGCGCAATCGGAGTGGTATACGCCGTCAGGCTCACAATCGGGGTTTGCCCTTTCATGGCCCGAATATCCTCGGGCAGCAGGGCGGATTTCTTGGCTGTGGCGCTCATATGCGGGCCTTCCTTAATCGTCTGCGCGCCGCCTATCAGAACACATGGCCCGTTTCCAGCGGGCGCGCGGCGTCACGTCCAATCGCGATCCACCAAAACTTGCAACCGCCGCCGCGTTTCATCGCGGATCTCTCCGGGGCGCGGTGTGTCACGCAAGGTCGTGAACCAATGCTCCGGCGGATTGCGCCCACGCGAATTGCCCGGAAACTCCAACCCGCGCAGCACCGCTTCGCCATCCGCGTTCAGGCGGTCCGGAATATCCCGCCCGTTCAGCGTCGCCCAAACACCCGTCCAAAGCCGCCCAACCGACCACGGATTGTACCCACCCCCGCCCAGAACCAACAGACGCGGCGCCATCCCGATCAACGCACGCACCAACGACCAATGCGCGGTGTTGGACAGCGACAACCGGGCAAGCGGATCTTCCTCCACCGCGTCTGACCCGCATTGCAAAACGATGGCGTCAGGTTGGAACGCAGCCAGCTTTGGCAGGATCAATGCGTCTCTAATCAGGGCAAATTCACTGTCATTACTGTGTCTCAGCAGCGGCAGATTGAACACCTGACCCGCCCCCTGATCCTCCAAAGCGCCTGTAAACGGCCAACGCCGTTCCTCATGCAGGGAAATCATCAAACAGTCCGGATCATCGGCAAACCCATGCTCCACCCCATCTGGGTGATGCGCATCAATATCGACATAGGCCAACCGCTGCGCCCCGTTTCGGCGTAGCGACAGCAACGCCAAAACCGGGTCATTCAGATAACAAAACCCACCTGCATAGTCGGGAAACGCATGATGCGTCCCACCCGCCGGGTGATAAACGATCCCTCCGTTCGCCAGTAACTCTCCCGCCAGTAAAGACCCGCCTGCCGACGTCGTTGGCCGCCGCCAAACTTCCGGGAACACCGGGTTCGAATGCGTCCCAATCTGGTGCCGGTCCTTAACATCGGCACTCACCTCACCATCTTCTTCGGCCCGTTGCAGCGCGGCCAAATAGTCCGGCGTATGCCAATGCGCCAACGCCTTCGCCTTCGCACGTGGCGACGTCATGAACTGCTCGGGCGGCAACCAGCCCAGCGCACGGCTCAGATCCATTACCGCGCTTACACGCGGGATCCGCAACGGATGCGCGTGCCCATAGGACGAGCGCCGGTAAATCTCGTGCCCCAGAAAGATCGGTTTTTCAAACATCGCCCTACAGCTATCGCGCACAGCAGCGCGCGCAACCCTCTGGACCGCATCGCCGCTGCCGCCTAACCTCGCCCCATCTTGGACGGAGCCTGACATGACCAGCCCAATCTGGTTCGACCCAACCCAATGCCTGATCGGCGGTTCGTGGCGCGCCACAGCGAACACGCTGCGCCTGATGAACCCGTCAGATGGCACAAACCTGGCGCGCATCGCCCGCGGCGGCGCATCAGATATCGACGCAGCCGTCACAGCAGCACATCAGGCTCTAACAGGCGACTGGGGCAGGATGAGCGCGACAGAACGTGGGCGCATCCTCACCGAAATTGGCCGCAAAGTGCTGGAACGGGTCGACGACCTCGCCACGCTTGAGGCGCTGGATGTCGGTAAACCCCTGACCCAGGCGCGCGCCGATGCGCTGGCGCTGGCCCGGTACATGGAATTCTATGGTGGCGCGGCGGATAAGGTGATGGGCGAAACCATCCCGTATCTCGACGGCTACACTGTTTATACCTTGCGCGAACCCCATGGTGTGACGGGACATATCGTGCCGTGGAACTATCCGATGCAAATCATCGGCCGCTCTGTCGGGGCCGCGCTGGCGATGGGCAACGCTTGCGTTCTGAAACCGGCGGAAGAGGCATGCCTGACCGCGCTCGCCTTTGCCCATATCGCGCAGGAGGCGGGTCTGCCAGACGGTGCCCTGAATGTGGTGCCCGGCCTCGGGCCCGAAGCGGGCGCCGCCCTGTCCGCGCATCCCGGCATCCAGCATGTCAGTTTCACCGGTTCAGTGCGCACCGGCGCCTTGGTGCAGCAAGCCGCAGGCGGCAATGTGGTGCCCGTCACCCTCGAACTGGGTGGTAAGTCCCCACAGCTGGTGTTTGAGGATGCCGACCTTGATGCCGCCCTCCCGTTTCTCGTGAATGCAGGTGTGCAGAACGCGGGTCAAACATGCTCTGCGTCCTCACGTATTCTCGTGCAAAACAGTGTCTATAAAGACGTTTGTGACCGTATGGCCGCTGCCTATACGGATCTGACCGTTGGACCTGCGCTGAACGATCTGCGCATCGGGCCACTGATTTCACACCGTCAAAAAGAGATCGTTGAAGGCTTCCTCGCCCAAGGCCACGACCTCAAAACCCTCGCAACCGGCGTGCTGAAAGACGCACCCGACACAGGGGCCTATGTCTTGCCGACCCTTTTCGCAGATGTCCCTTCGGATCACGCACTGGCGCGGGACGAAATCTTTGGTCCTGTGCAGGTCATCATCCCGTTTGACACCGAAGAAGACGCCCTGCGCATCGCGAATTCCACCGATTACGGCCTTGTGTCCGCGATCTGGACCCGCGACGGCGCGCGCCAAATGCGGCTGGCCAAGGGGCTGAAGTCCGGGCAAGTGTTTATCAACAACTATGGCGCGGGTGGCGGCGTCGAACTGCCCTTTGGCGGCATTGGCAAATCCGGGCATGGCCGCGAAAAGGGGTTTGAGGCTTTGTACGGCTTCTCAACCCTGAAAACAGTGGCCGCTTTGCACGGTTAGAGCCTGATATTGAAGGAACCCAAGATGAGATTGGACGGGAAGACAGCAATCGTGACCGGCGGTGCGTCAGGCTTTGGCGACGGCATCGCGCGCAAGTTCGCAGCCGAAGGCGCGCGCGTTATGGTAGCCGATATCAACGGCGACGGCGCGGAAGCTGTCGCAACCGAAATTGGTGGCCACGCTTGTCAGGTCGATGTGTCCAACGGCGCGTCCGTACAGGCAATGGCAGATCACGCGCTTTCAACCTTTGGCAAGCTCGACATTCTCGTGAACAACGCGGGTGTCACGCACATGCCAACCGCGCTGGAATATGTCAGCGAAGAAGATTTTGACCGGGTGTTCAACGTGAACATGAAATCCGTCTATCTCACCGCCCGCGCACTGGTGCCGCATTTCAAGGAACAGAAAGGCGGCGCGATCCTGAACGTTGCCTCGACAGCTGGGGTCTCTCCGCGCCCGCGCCTCAACTGGTATAACGCGTCCAAAGGCTGGATGATCACTGCGACCCGCGCGATGGCTGTGGAACTCGCCCCAGATGGGGTGCGCGTGAATGCGATAAACCCCGTGGCTGGCGAAACGCCCCTATTGAAATCCTTCATGGGCGAAGACACGCCTGAAACACGCGAAAAATTCCTCTCCACAATCCCCATCGGTCGCTTTTCAACGCCCGAGGACATGGGCAATGCCGCCTGTTTTCTCTGTTCGGATGAAGCGAGCATGATCACCGGCGTCGCCATGGAAGTGGACGGAGGCCGGTGCATCTGATGCGCCCTGGCCCACGCAATCTGATCACGGACGTACCCGGTATTCTGGTCGGGAACGCCACCGATCAGCAGATCAAGACCGGGGCCACCGTCCTCAGTGGTAAAACCCCCTTCACCGCGTCGGTCAGTGTGATGGGTGGTGCGCCGGGTACGCGCGAGACTGACCTGCTCGCCCCCGACAAATCCGTGGCGCAGGTGGATGCCTTGGTTCTGTCAGGTGGGTCCGCCTATGGGTTGGATGCCTGTTCCGGTGTTAGTGATGCCTTGCGTGCCAAGGGTCGCGGGTTTCGCGTCGGTGACGCGATCATCCCGCTGGTGCCGGGGGCCATCATCTTTGATCTGATGTCTGGCGGGGACAAGGATTGGAACGAAATCCCCTATCGCGCCTTGGGTCAAACGGCTTATCAGGCTCTAACCTGTGCCTTTGCACTCGGATCCGTCGGCGCGGGAACCGGTGCAATGACGGCAAATGTCAAAGGCGGCCTCGGGTCTGCTTCGCTGGAATTGCCCGGTGGGATCATGGTCGGCGCACTGGTGGCCGCCAACCCAATGGGTTCAGTGACCACACCGGACGACAAACACTTTTGGGCCGCTCCTTACGAAATCGACGGTGAATTTGGTGGTATGGGCGTTGATCCGTCCACAGGCCTCGGACGCGACACGACCAGCCGCAAGTCTGCCGCGATGCATGAACGGGCCAACACCACAATCGCGATTGTCGCCACAAATGCGACCCTAACCAAGGCGGATTGTCAGCGTGTCGCGATGATGGCCCATGACGGGATTGGCCGTGCTTGCGTGCCAGCGCACAGCCCGATGGACGGCGATTTGGTCTTCGCGGCATCCACGTCTGAAATCGAAATCGAACCCCGCCAACTTATGCTCGTTGGTCACGCCGCCGCGCTGTGCCTAACACGTGCGATTGCGCGGGGCGTGTTTCATGCAACCACCCATGCCGACGATCTTCTGCCGACGTGGAAATCTCTCAACGGCTAGCCGTCACTCTGCCACGTGCAGATCAACGATCTTGGGTATGCGCCCCAAGGCCTGCATCGCTGCGCTGACAAGACCCGGCACGTCCAGACCTGCATCTGCATACATCTCGTCTGGGCTCGCCTGATCGATGTAGCGATCCGGCAGATGCAATGTCCGCACGGCAAGCGACCCATCCAGCAACCCCTCGGCTGCCATGGATTGCAGCACCATCGCACCAAATCCACCAATTGCGCCCTGTTCCACCGTGATCAACGCAGCATGGTTCGCGGCCAGGTCCCGGATCAACTCCATATCCAGCGGCTTGGCAAACCGCGCATCGGCAATCGTTGCGCTGACACCCTCTGCAGCCAACCGGGTCGCGGCATTGTCGATCTCGGGCAGCATGGGGCCGAACGACAAAAACGCCACATCCCCCTGACCACCAGTGACAATCCGCCCTTTGCCAATCTCCAACGCCGTCCCGCGTTCCGGGATCTCAACCCCCGTGCCAGACCCGCGCGGATAAC
Source organism: Pseudomonadota bacterium (assembly GCA_039814435.1). Lineage (GTDB taxonomy): Bacteria > Pseudomonadota > Alphaproteobacteria > Rhodobacterales > Rhodobacteraceae > Tateyamaria. Next base: position 1,879 of record JBCCBC010000144.1, on the reverse strand, counting down.
GCAGGGCAATCGGGCCACTGTCGTGCTGCAAGCAGGTCTCGACCATATGCACCAGCTCTGCCTCGTCCGACGCGGCCATCACAGTCATGTTCGGCAGGCTCGCCATGTATCCGACGTCAAATGCGCCCGCATGGGTCGCGCCATCTGCGCCGACCAAGCCCGCCCGGTCCATGCAGAACCGCACCGGCAGGTTTTGCAGCGCCACGTCATGCACCACCTGGTCATAACCACGCTGCAGAAAGGTCGAATAGATTGCACAAAACGGTTTCAGCCCGCTCGCTGCCATCGCGGCACTAAATGTCACCGCATGTTGTTCCGCGATCCCGACATCAAAGACGCGACCCGGGAACTGGTCTTCCATAATGTTCACACCCGTGCCTGATGGCATCGCCGCAGTCACCGCAACCACTTTGGGATCACGCTGCGCTGCTTCGGTCAGGGCCTGCCCAAAGACCGACGTATAAGACGGGGCATTGGGTTTGCTTTTCGCCTGAACGCCGCTTTCCACGTCAAACTTGCTGACACCGTGATACTTGTCCGCCGACCCTTCGGCGGGGGCATACCCCTTGCCCTTCACAGTACAGGCATGGATCAACACCGGACCTGTGGCCCGCGCCCGGGCGGCGCGCAAGACATGCAGCAATTCGGCCACGTTGTGCCCATCAACCGGGCCGATGTATTCAAACCCCAACTCTTCAAAGAAGGTGCCCTTGCTCTCGATCCCGGTCACCATCTCGCGCGTTTTGCGGGCGTTCTGGCGGATTGGCTTGGGCATCGCGGCTTCCATCCCCTCGGCCATCGCGCGGAAAGCGCCAAAGGGACCCTCGCTCAGCGAGGAAAGATAAGTGCTCATCGCGCCCACAGGTGGCGCAATCGACATCTCGTTGTCATTCAAGATCACAAACACCCGCCGCCCTTCGGACCCGGCATTGTTCAGCGCCTCATAGGCCATACCAGCACTAATGGACCCATCGCCAATCACGGCAATCGCGTCCCCGGTGGGCTGACCCATGTCGCGCCCCACGGTGAACCCCAAAGCAGCCGAAATAGACGTGGACGAATGCGCCGCACCAAAAGGGTCAAACTCACTCTCGCTGCGTTTGGTAAACCCGCTCAAGCCATCTTTCTGACGTAAGGTGCGGATGCGATCCCGCCGCCCGGTCAGGATCTTGTGTGGGTAACACTGATGCCCCACATCCCAGATCAGCTTGTCGCGCGGACAATCGAACACCGCGTGAATGGCGACCGTCAATTCGACGACACCCAGCGAAGACCCAAGATGGCCACCGGTCTCACTTACGGTCGAAATCGTCTCGGTCCGCAATTCATCTGCCAGCGTCGCAAGCTCGCGATCACTCAGCGCTTTCATGTCAGCCGGGCTGCTGACCCGGTCAAGGGTCGGTGTATTTGGTCGGGTCATGGCGCACGTCTCCCCACATGTGTTATCCTCCGAAAAAGAAAGCGCCCGTACCCGAATTGCTCCGAATACGGGCGCAAGTTTCCTGTAGCCAACAGGAAGGGAACTGGGGCTTGCGCCCCAATGCGCGGGTCCAGGAAGCCGCGGACCCGTGCCTGGCAAAGACGGGCATCCTTTTCGGAGGTTTGAATGCCCATCTTTATGAACTGGAACAGGCTCTGCGACAAAGCGGGCCTGTCCCACATTCCAATCTCATTGGTTTGCCGCGGGCGGACGGGATAAGCGCACTGCCACCCGCCCGCAGCTTTTATGTGGATACCGGGCCTTAGCCGCCTGCGTGACTTTCCGCAGCAAGCTCGAACCAGTTGTATCCGTCAACACCCGTGCTGAGCAGGACGAGATGAATCATCGCTGCCAACAGGAAGAGGAAGACGCCTTGCGCGACGAAAACGCGACGAGGGT
>JBCCBC010000183.1:0-6053 GCA_039814435.1 Pseudomonadota bacterium | reverse complement strand
GAGATAGTCGTGTTGCTGTTTGGAGAATATAACGGGTCCAAGCAGGTGACAGGCACGCGCATGAAGAAAGTGTGCCAGGCGTTCCTGCCTGCGTTGCAAGCTGAACTTGCCAATACGAAGTACCACCGGATTGTGGTGACTTTGGTTTGGCCGCGCGTAGCCAATCCTGGTGATTATGTTCCCGCGTCGGCATCCAAGGTGGCCATCCAGCCTGGGTTCTCCAGCGCGAAATGCCGCGGGGTCCGGTTTTTTGGGTAACGGCCACGCATCAAAAAATTGCAACATCCGGCGGCGTATCGATATCGATGCGCCTTCGGGTAATCGTTCGTTTCGAAGTCGCTTATGCCAGAGTTAACTTGTGTCCTCACCAATCAAGCGATGCCAGGTCTCATCAAGATTGGCCGCACGTCGGGTCCTGTGATACGTCGGGCGAAATCACTGGACACTACGCGTGTTCCAATCCCATTTGAGTGTTTTTCTGCTTGGGAGGTTTCAGATGCTCGTTTGCCTGACGGTGCTTTGCATCAAGCATTTGGTGATCACCGTTTGAGAGAAAAACGGAAGTTCTTTCGACTGTCCCCAGATAGACCGACAGCGATCCCAAAAGCGTTTGGGATTCGCAATGTGACTTCGGGCGAAGATGCGATTGAAGATGAAGATGACACGAAATCATTGGATACCGAACGATCCCAACGGAGTAACTTCAATTTCGAGATGATGGGATTGTCGGCCGGGGCAGAATTGAACTCCGTGTTTGATCCAAATGTTACGTGTCATGTGCACGACAGAACCAACGTGGTGTTTCGCTCTGAGATCGTAAGCCAGTCGGCAGCTGCCCTCAGTATTGCGCGGGAGAGCGGAAGAAACTGGAGTAGTCTGGCTGGTCCGCAGTACTGGTTGTTTGATGATGTCACCCTGTCCGATTTGTGCACTCAATATCAGGGAGAATTTGAGGATGACTGATCCAACCTTCCACCTCCTCTCCAACGGCCCGCGTCCGGTTGCTCCGTTCTCTCATGCCGTGGAGTCCGAAGGCTGGGTCATCCTCACGGGTCAGATGCCAACAGATCCGGACGCTCCGGATGCGCCGCTGCCCAAAGGTATCGCGGCGCAGACCCGCCGGGTAATGGACAACCTTGAGATAATCCTAGCCGGTATTGGCTTAAATCTGTCGCATGTCGTGCAGTGCCGCGCCTACCTGACGGAATTCGAACGGGACTACGCCGAATTCAACGACACCTATCAGTCCTATTTTCCGGCTGACCGCCGCCCGGCGCGCACGACCATTGGTGTCACGGCTCTTGCCGTGGGCGCACTCGTTGAAATTGATTGTGTGGCGCGCCGCCCATGAGCGCGCGTTGGCATATCTTGCGCGAAGGCGACAGCCTGACTGTGGCCCGCCATTTGCCGCCCCGTCTGGAACTTGCTGTCCAAACCGTTCTGCCGCACGCCGAGCCGCAGCGCCTGGCCCATCAGATCCGTCAGGATCTGTGGCGCGCGTTGCAAAAGGTCCGCGGGTTTTCCCCGGTCGTCCGTTTGGACCCGGTGCCCGAGGGATGGGCCGTCACCGCAGGTGGCCGCGCTCCGCATCCCATCGCTCCGGCCGTGTTTGAGCGTGCTGCACGTGTGTTGGACGATCCGGCCAACCGCGCCCGCTGGGTGCGCCATGCGGGGGGCGCGACATGAGCCTTTGGAAAAACCAGGCCTTTGCTATTGCCCATGCGGACAGCGGTACGTTTGATGGGACCGGCCTGCGCCCGTTCTTCGAATACCGCCAACTCGGCATAAATGAGGCGACGAAAGGTGCGTATGGTGCCCACGTGATCCGCGCCGTTCCGGGGATGGAAAGCCCGGGCACATGGCATTCCCATGACCTTGATTTCCAGATGGTTTACGTGACCCAAGGCTGGGTCGTCTTTGAATATGAGGGCGAAGGTGAACACGTATTGCGAGCAGGATCCTGCGTGCTGCAACCTCCGGGTATTGTGCACCGCGAAGTTCGCCACTCCGATGATATGGAATTGATCGAGGTCACGTCACCTGCGGTCTTTACAACGCAAGAAGAAGATGCAGGATGATGGCCCAACAGCCGCTTTTATCAGCATTACGAACAGTGCGACGGACTATCACCGCGCGCACCGCAACCCCGGAGGGAGGAGCCCGGAGCTGGCAACAGCCATGGGTCCGGGGTTGCGCATTATCTGTGCTGATTGCGACGGGGAGTGCGGCCCAGACTGTACCGTCTGGTCAAGCCGTCACCTTGAGCGAAGTCCTAGTGGATACGGTCGGTGCGGAAACCTGGCTGCGCTTTCGGTTTCTGGCCCCGCAGATTGCCCGAGACGGGGGCGATATAGATTACGCCGATGCCGAAGCGGACTTTTCCTATCTGTGCGCGGATGTGGCGCGCCCCTACATGGCCGAATTTGACCTTGAGGCCGAGGTGGTGGCGATCTCGCTTATGGACCGCGAGGTGCCCTTTGGGCAGGCCGATCCGGACGCCACCCAATTCTTTGAACTGTTCCGCATCAAGGGCGACATGTGCATTTGGGAGGCGTTGTGATGACTGACTTGAACACCTGGCACGTTCAGCGGCGTCGGCGGGCATCTGCGGCTTTGCGGCCACAACCCGCGCAAGCCTTTGCGGTGCCGTATCTTTTTTTCATCAAATCACGTATACGCGCCGCGAGGGGTCCCCAAGACTCCTTTACCTCGCAGGGGGCGCGTGATGGTGCGCGTCTTAACGTTGACTACAGGAGAGACAGATGTCGAAGAACATCAAAATGTTGGGCATGGTTAGCCTCATGGTGCTGGTCGCTGCATGCGGTCGCAACAACAATACTGAAGAGTTCGTGGTTGTTGAGCCCGAGCCCATCAGCCAAGAGCCTGTCCACACGGGCAAGTTCAAGTAATTTTGCAGGGCAGGCCCACCAGCCTGCCCTGACACCCCTTTTCGCGGGGGGCAGCGCATGCTGAAACATCGCGGGTTCCCTGGTCGGCTGACCGGGACAGATTTCCAATTCACAATTCGGCGTCCCAACCCCAAGGGGGTCACTGCGATCACGCGGCGCGACCGCTTTTCTGATCGCCGCCCTGCGGACAAGCGTGCGGACGCCGCTTTTATGGCGGCGCTGTGGGCGCAGTTTGGGGACCAGCCATTTGAACGCGGCAACCTTGATGCGGGCCGCCTGTCATGGCTGTTTGGCCGCGAGGTTGTGCCCGCCACCGACCCGTTTGATCCGGCTGATTACGAGGCTTTGCTGGTGATCAACGCGCCTTTGGCCCGCGCGTCCTTTCCCGAGGCGTTTGAAGGAGAAGGGGCGTGATGTCTGCCACAGTAATCGGCGCAAAATCGCTAAGAGATTCCCGTATGTGGCGAAACTCGGCTCATTTCTGCCACCCAAATTTGGCGGGCTTGGCGGCGACTGACCAGTCGTGCAAGCGTGGTGACACAGCGGCGGTTCCCCAGGTTTATCCCGCCGATGTGTACCATTTCCGTACCCCTTCCCCTGGTGGGCAGCAACCGTCGCAAGACGTCTTGCTGCCCGCCTTTTTTTACGCCCTGCTTTGTAAATGTTTCAGCACGTCACGCAATTGCGTCGCTCTGTTTCAGAGCGCAGGGTTTATTTTAGACCAAGTGGTCCCCAACTGTTTTTCAGACAACAGAAAGGACCTGAACCCATGTCTCTCAAACCCGTATCCGTGGCGCTTGCCGCAACTCTTGGACTGGCCGCATGCGGCGACACCCTTGGCAAACAGGCGCTGTCGGGCGCTGTCATTGGCGCCGCAGGCACGGGCGTGTTCAACGGCGACGTCGGCACCGGTGCCGTTTTTGGTGCTGTCGGCACGGTTGCGTATTGCCAATTGTCTAGCCGCTGCAACTGATGATCGGCGGAGGCGCGCCGCGCGCCGTGTAGATCGGCGGGCAGGCGCGCAATTGCGTGTACAAAGATCGGAACCATTGAACGTTTTCCGCGTTGGGGTCACCAGTAGCGCGACCAACACAGGAGACGGAACATGGCGATCAAACCTCTTATTTTCGGAGTGGCTGCGGCCCTCGGACTTGCGGCCTGCGGTGACACGGTTGCCGAACGTGCTGTCATCGGGGGCGCTGTCGGTGCCGGCGCGGGTGCCGTCACAGGCGGCAGTGTCATTACCGGCGCGGCCATTGGTGCTGGCGCGAACATCGTCGCCTGCGAGCTCGACATCAACGACTGCTAAGATCCAGACACCTCCCGCCCAGCGGGATTTCATTCACACGCAACGCCGTTGGGCCCCCGGGCTCAGCGGCGTTTTGCGTGGTTCATTGCCAATAAGTGAGGCCCCATGTTCAAGAAGCTGCTAATCGCCAACCGGGGCGAAATCGCCTGTCGCGTCATCAAGACCGCGCGCAAGATGGGGATCACCACGGTTGCCATCTATTCGGATGCGGATGCCAAGGCGCTGCATGTGCAGATGGCGGATGAGGCGATCCACATTGGCCCGCCACCTGCCAACCAGTCCTATATTGTTATCGAAAAGGTGATGGACGCGATTGCCGCATCAGGCGCTGAAGCGGTGCACCCCGGTTATGGCTTCCTGTCCGAAAACGCCAAGTTTGCCGAAGCGCTGGATGCCGCTGGCGTCGCCTTTGTCGGTCCGCCCAAAGGGGCCATCGAAAAGATGGGTGACAAGATCACCTCAAAAAAGATCGCCCAAGAGGCCGGCGTCAGCACTGTGCCCGGCTACATGGGTCTGATTGCCGATGCGGACGAAGCCGTCAAGATTTCGAACGAGGTCGGTTATCCCGTCATGCTCAAAGCCTCTGCCGGGGGGGGCGGCAAAGGGATGCGCATTGCCTGGAACGACGAGGAGGCGCGCGAGGGGTATCAGTCCTCAAAGAACGAGGCGGCCAACAGTTTCGGCGACGACCGGATTTTTATCGAAAAGTTTGTGACCCAGCCCCGCCACATTGAAATTCAGGTTCTGTGTGATGCGCATGGCAACGGCATTTATCTGGGCGAGCGCGAGTGTTCGATTCAGCGCCGCAACCAAAAGGTCGTCGAAGAAGCCCCCAGCCCGTTTCTGGACGAGGCCACCCGCAAGGCCATGGGCGAGCAATCCGTCGCGCTGGCCAAGGCCGTGGGTTATGCCAGTGCCGGCACAGTCGAATTCATCGTGGACGGCGACAAGAATTTCTACTTCCTCGAGATGAACACACGCTTGCAGGTCGAACACCCGGTGACCGAGCTGATCACCGGCGTCGATCTGGTCGAACAGATGATCCGCGTCGCCAATGGCGAGCCGCTGAGTATTGGCCAGGACGACGTCACGCTGACCGGCTGGGCCATTGAAAACCGGTTGTACGCCGAGGATCCCTATCGCGGATTCTTGCCTTCGATTGGTCGTTTGACCCGCTATCGCCCCCCGATGGAGGTGGCCGCTGGTCCCTTGCTTGACACTGGCAAGTGGCAGGGCGATGCGCCTGCGGGCGGCACGGCTGTGCGCAATGACACGGGCGTTTATGAGGGCGGTGAGATCAGCATGTATTACGACCCGATGATCGCCAAGCTGTGCACGTGGGGCCCTGACCGCGCCACAGCAATCGAGGCGATGCGCGTCGCGCTGGACAGTTTCGAGGTTGAGGGGATTGGCCACAACCTGCCTTTCCTGAGTGCTGTTATGGATCACCAGATCTTTATTGATGGTACGATGACCACCGCCTTTATCGAAGAGCAGTACCCGGATGGGTTTGAGGGTGTCACCTTGCCCGAAGCCGAATTGCGCCGTGTCGCTGCGGCCTGTGCGGCGATGCACCGGGTGGCCGAAATTCGCCGCGCCCGCGTGTCGGGCCGTATGGACAATCACGAACGCAAAGTGGGTGCCGACTGGAATGTCGCCGTTCAGGGGCAATCCTATGACGTGGTCATTGATGCGGACCATGACGGCGCGACTGTGGCGTTTGATGGCGGCTCTGCCTTGCGGGTGTCGGGCCCTTGGACGCCGGGTGACCAGTTGGCAGAAATGACCGTGGACGGCGCGCCCCTCGTGCTCAAGGTTGGCAAAGTGTCGGGTGG
>JBCCBC010000218.1:0-4312 GCA_039814435.1 Pseudomonadota bacterium | reverse complement strand
CGAACCCGCAGCCGCATCGGCACCCCGTCCACCGTCCGTTTGAGCGGATTGATGACATCAGGGCGCCACCGCGACAAAACATCCGCAGACGAGCGGCTGCCGGAATAGGCGGATCACCAGGAAAGTTCCGGCGCGCGCTAAAACGCGACCCGGTCCCCACCTTTAAGGTCTAGGATCTCGCGTGCCTGATCGGGTGTCGCGATTTCACAGCCGAGGTCTTCGACGATGCGTCGGATTTTTGTAACCTGTTGGGCGTTGGACTCCGCCAGCTCTCCGCGGTTGATAAACAGGCTGTCTTCGAGCCCGACGCGCACGTTGCCCCCCATCTGACTGGCGGTTGTGGCCAGCGGCATCTGCGCGCCCCCTGCCCCTAGAACAGACCAGCGGTAGTCATCGCCAAACAGCCTGTCAGCGGTGCGTTTCATAAAGATCAGGTTGTCCACCTCGGGCCCGATCCCGCCGAGAATCCCAAAGATGAACTGGATAAACACCGGCGCCTTGAACAGCCCGATATCCATGCAATGCTTGAGGTTATAGAGGTGCCCAACGTCGTAACACTCGTGCTCGAACTTGATGTCATGGGGCGCAAGTGTCTCTGCTGCCTCGCGAATATCGGCGAACGTGTTGCGGAAAATGTTGGCTTCAGACCCTTTGACGTACTCTTCTTCCCAGTCGTATTTCCAGGTGTCGTAGCGTTTGGCCAGCGGGTGAAAGGCAAAGTTCATCGACCCCATGTTCAGGCTACACATCTCGGGTGAGAACTTGGTGGCCGCCTTGATTCGTTCCTTGATCAGCATCGTGGGCGCGCCACCCGTGGTGATGTTGAGGACCGCATCCGTGGACTGTTTGACCCGCCCCAGGATGGGCGCGTAGTGGTCGGGATCGACCGAGGGGCGGTAGTCATCCGGGTCCCGCGTGTGCAGGTGCAGGATCGAGGCCCCCGCCTCGGCAGCGGCGATGGCCTGTTCGGCAATGTCGTTTTGCGTCAACGGCAACGTGTCCGACATGGTCGGCGTGTGGATCGATCCGGTCACCGCGCAGGTGATGATCGTGGGCTGTTTCGCCATAGGTCAGGATCCTTTTGTGTCAGTCCGCACGCGGTAGCTGAGCGGGAAAAGTTCAAGGTCGTAACGGTCGCGCACCAGCCCCCAGACCCCTTTGGGGGCCTTGAGCATCACAACGATGGCCACGACCCCAAGGACCATCAGGTAGATGGTGCCAAAGTCGGCCAATGTCTCGCGCAGCAAGAAAAAGATAAGCGTCCCGATGATCGGCCCCTCAAGCGTGCCAATGCCCCCGATCACGACGATAAAGATGACAAAGGCCGTCCAGTCGTTGACGCTGAACGCGGCATCCGGAGAGATCCGGAGCTTTTGCAGGAACAGCAAACCGCCGATGATCGCGGTAAAGGCAGAGGTGACGACATAGACTTCAAGCTTGGTCCGCCAGATGTCGATGCCTAGCCCGCTGGCGGCAACTTCGCTGTCGCGAATGGCGGTCAGCGCCAGCCCCCGGCGCGAGCGCAGGAACAGGTAGACGCAGGTGATCACGACCACCGCCGCACCCAAAGCGAGCCAATAGCTAAGCGCTTCGCGCCCCGACCGGGACGAGGCAAGCGATTTGACGATACCCACCGGCAGCGACGTCCCGGACCCGCCTCCTAGGGATGAAATCTGCGCGAATGTCAGGCGGAACACCTCGGCCATGACCCATGTGCCAATTGCGAAATACGCGCCCTTGAGCCGAAAGATCAGCGCCGCCACAGGCACCGAAAGCGCCGCCGCCAGCACCCCTGCCAGCACGATCGCCACAATTGGATGCAGCCCGCCAAAGATGGTCAGCGCAAACAGCATGTACCCGCCAAACCCGACAAAAGCCTGCTGCCCAACCGAGACAAGGCCCGCATATCCCGCCATCAGATTCCAAAGGCAGGCCAACGAAAGATATAGGAAAATCTCGCCCATCAACCGCAGATCCGCGCGACCGGCCCACCAGGGGGCAAGCGCCAACACGATCAGCGCAAGCGCCGCGATGATCATCGCAACACGGCTGGCGCGCGTGGCGCGCGTGACGACCGGGGCGCTCAATGTGTGACCCTCGGGAACAGGCCGTTGGGGCGCACCGCCAGCACGACGAGGAATGCGACATGTCCGGCCAGGACCTGCCAGCCGGGGTCGATCTTGGCCCCGATGGTTTGGGCCACGCCCAGGATCACACCGCCCGCCAGCGTGCCCCAGATGTTGCCTAGCCCGCCGATAATTACGGCCTCAAACCCAAAGATCAGGCGCCCGCCTCCGATCGAAGGATCAAAGCTGGTGCGCACCCCAAGCAGGATCCCGGCAATCGCTGTGACGGCCAGCGCCAGCGCCATGGCCACCCCAAACACGTGCGCCTTGTTCAGTCCCATCAACTGGGCAATGTCCTGATTGTCCGACACAGCGCGGAATCCGCGCCCCAAGGCCGTTGCATAAAAAACCCATTGCAGGCCAGCGATCACCAAAATCGCGATCCCGAAGGTCAGCAAGGGCATCACCCCCAGCGACAGCCCCCCCACCGACAGGCTGGCGGTTTCGATGGCCCCCGCGTTCAACTTTTGTGGGTCTGCAGTATACCCCTCAAGCAGCGCGTTTTGCAAAATCACCGACAGCCCAAAGGTCACCAGCAGTGGCGGTAGGATGTCAGGCCCCAGCGTTTGGTTCAGCAACCCGCGTTGCAGCACATACCCGATCCCGGCCATGGCTGGCATCAGGATCAGCAAAGCAACAAACGGGTGCACGCCCAGCATCACAGTGGTCGACAGCCCCAGATAGGCTGCCAGAATAATCAGATCCCCATGGGCAATATTGACCAGCCGCATAACCCCAAAGATCAGCGACAGCCCAGCGGCAAACAGGGCATAAAGCCCACCAAGAAGGATCCCCTGAACCACGGCATTCACCCACTCAATCATGCTGCCATCCCGAAATATGCGGCGGTGATCTGGTCGCGGGTGATGTCTTGGACGCGGCCCGTCAGCGACACCCGCCCTTCTTGCAGGCAATAGACCCGGGACGAGACCGACAGCGCCTTGGAGATATCCTGTTCCACGATCATCGCGGTCATGCCGCCGCTGATAATGTCGGGCAATGCTTCGTAAATTGATTTGATGATCACGGGGGCAAGGCCCAGGCTGATCTCGTCAAAAAGGATCAGTTCAGGGTTGGACATCAACGCCCGTCCAATGGCGACCATCTGCTGTTGCCCACCCGACAGGGAGGTTGAGGGCTGGTTGCGCCGCTCTTGCAGAATGGGAAACAGATCATAAACCGCGCGCAGCGACCACGGGCCGGATCGCCCCACAGTACTGCCCAGTTTCAGGTTTTCCTCGACCGACAGAGATGGGAAAAGCTGGCGACCCTCAGGCACCAACGCCACCCCGGCATACGCCACCTGATCCGCGCGCAACCCACCGATAGACTGCCCTTTGAAACGCACTTGGTCCGCGGCATTGGGCAACAACCCAGAGATTGAGCGCATCAGCGTTGTTTTGCCCGCGCCATTGGCCCCGATGATGGCGATCACTTCGCCTTCGCAAACTTCCAGGTCAACGCCGTACAATGCCTGGAAATCTCCGTAATGTGCGTCGAGCCCGGACAGGTTCAGCAGTGGTTCAGACATCGGGATCGACCCCCAGATAGATTTCCTTGACCTCGGCGCTGTCCATGATGGCCTTTGGCGCGCCTTCGGCGATCTTTTTGCCAAAGTCGATCACGATCAGTTTTTCCACGACGGCCAGCAGGGCGTGGACCACGTGTTCGATCCAAATGATTGTGGTGCCGTTCGCATGTACCCGCTGGATCGTTTCGATCAGGGCCGTGCATTCCGCTTCGGTCAGTCCGCCTGCGATCTCATCCAGCAGCAACAGCTTGGGTTTCGCCGACAGCGCCCGCGCCATTTCCAGCCGCTTGCGTTCGAGCAGGGTCAGCGATCCGGCCCGCACATTGGCCTTGGGCAACAGGCCGGTGTCATCCAAAACATCCAGCACGTGCGCTTCTGCCGCGTGCCCGCGCAGGCCCGCACCTTCCGTAGCCCCCACAAGCGCGTTTTCAAAAACGGTCATGCCGCCAAAGGGTTGGGGTACTTGAAACGACCGTGCGATGCCCATCTTGCAACGCCGCGCTGCGGACGTGGTCGAGATGTCTTGCCCCTCAAACGTGATCCGCCCCGCATCCGGGCGAAGCGCGCCCGTGATGAGATTAAAGAGCGATGTCTTGCCCGCACCGTTTGGCCCAAGGATGCCAATGGCGTCCCCCTGGGCCACGTCAAAGCTGGT
>JBCCBC010000058.1:0-12603 GCA_039814435.1 Pseudomonadota bacterium | reverse complement strand
GACGACCTATCGATTGGAAGGGGGCATTCGCGCCGGAGATGCCCCGCGCCTGATCGACCTGATGACCGAAACCGGGGCGGAAACTCTCCTCCTCCAGTCCCCCGGCGGCTCTGTCAGTGATGCCCTTGCCCTGGGGCGTTTTATTCGCAGCCAAGGCATCAACACACAAATGCTTGCAGGCGAATTTTGCCTTTCGGCATGCCCCTACCTGCTGGCCGCAGGGGAGCAGCGCGACATTGATCGCGACGCAACTGTCGGCGTGCACCAACACTATTTTGGGGAAAACACATTTCTGCCTGCCGCCTTTGCGGTCGAGGATATTCAACGCGGCCAAGGCGAGGTGATGACCTACCTTGACGAGATGGGAATCAACCCTCTCGTGATGCAGCATGCCCTCTCGACCCCGCCGGACGAGATCTACATCTTGCTGCCCTCCGAACTCGAAGACTACGGATTTATCCAGACTTCTGAATAAGTTGTGCGACCTCGCTGCCCTCCGCTCGATTGCATCTTGACATGATACCTTTTGGTTCTCCATTGTAAGGATACCAAAAGGTATCACAATGGGACATCTCGTGAAAACGCTTCTCATCGCGGCATTGTTCACCCCGATTTGCGCCTATGCAGGCTCGGACATCACACTGAGTGCAACAGACAACTTCAATTGGGAAACCACGCCTGAGGGCGTCGCATTTGCCCCTCATTCCGGTGATTGGCACAGCGAACGCTATTTCGCGATGGTGCGGCTGCCATCCGGAACGGTCAGCCCACCTCATACCAAATCCGCCACGATGTACGGCGTGATACTCGAAGGTGAAATGACGCACGCACGACCGGGCACCACGTCGCCTGCAATCATCGGTGCCGGCGGCTACTACGAGGTTGCAGCGAGCATGCCGCATATTTCCGCCTGCGTGTCGGCCCGCGCATGTGTGGCGATGCTCTATCAATACAGCGCGTTTGATGTCCTGCCGGTGGCGTCATGAGCGACCGGACCCAGTTCGCATTTCGCGCGCTCGCGGATCCGACGCGGCGTGACATTATCCAAATGCTGACGCACGAGGATATGACAATCGCCCAAGTCGCAGGCCGGTTCGACATCACCCGCGCCGCGGTGAAAAAGCACCTGACCGTCCTCAGCGACGGCGGCCTTATCACGGTTGAGGCAAAAGGACGCGAACGCATCAACAAACTCAATCCCACAGGCCTGGCCCCGGTTTTGTCATGGCTCGAAATCTTTGACCGCTTCTGGGATGCCCGCTTGTCCGACCTGAAATCTGCCATCGAAAAGGATAGCCAATGACCGACACCACTTTGCAAAAGACCATCTTCCTAAACGCACCGCGCACGCTGGTCTGGGATTATCTGACCCAACCCGAGCATCTCGCCAAATGGTTCCACGCCCCCAAGGTGGCGCTGGCCGAGGGAGAAGAGCTCGAGATGTTTGGCACGACAAGCGGCGACAAACTGATTTGGGGCAAAGTGATGACCGCGCGTGCTCCGGACTACCTCGAATATACCTTTACCGTGGGCCCGATGGGCGATGCCGTCAGCACCGTGAAATGGACATTGCGCGACGTACCGGGCGGCACGCAGTTGTCACTGGAACATGATGGTCTGCCGCAGGGCGCGGCCGCATTTGGCCTGACCCTCGCGCTGGACAAAGGGTGGGACGACCACCTCATGCAAATGCGCGGCCACATCCATGGGGACGGCTGATGGACTACACTGCCAGAATTACAACAAGTGCGCCGGTCGAAAGGGCGGCGCGCGCACTGCTCGACGATCTCGAACTGTGGTGGTCTACTCGGATCGAAAGAACCGCAACAGGTTTCACCACACGGTTCAACAACAGCCACGCCACCTTTGCAGTTGACCCACAGCCCTCGCCCGGGCGGTCTGTCTGGACCTGCACAGACGCCCACATGATCATGGACGGTGTCGAGGATGCCGCAGAATGGGTGGCCACCAAACTGATCTGGGATATCGCGAAGGATCCCAGGGGCAGTGTTGTAACGTTAACCCATCAAGGCCTTTCACCCGCCCTGCCCTGCTTTGATATCTGCCAACGCGGATGGCAGCACTTTTTTGAAACCAGCTTGCGCGATCACCTGAACGGACACGGCGGGTCGCCCAACACGACCTGAACCACGGATCCCAGGCACCCGGGCTCAAACCGGCCGCCTTGCGCAATCGACATCCAGCCCTTGCCCAGCATCCACACCACGCCTATGTCATGGCGTGACGGGTTCTGCCCTTCTCGTGATAGGTTGCATTCCGGTGGCCTTAAGCAATTCCGAGGGCGCTGGCTCTGTTCGGATCCTGGTCCGTTTACCTGGCACCCACCTGTACATACAGGTCCTCGGGAATGAGAGAACCAAACGGCTGTGGTGGTTCCCGTCACTTCTTGCATGCGCGCACAGACCCAGTTCGCCCAAGCCCAATTGAAGACGGCAGCGGGCGGCGTATTTTGGCCGGACAGCCATTAATGGAGACGTCCCATGTCGATCAGACCTACGCTCGAAATACGCAAAGCAATGCCAACCCTGGAAGGGGCAGGCGTGCACCTTCACCGCGCCTTTGGCTTTCAGGATCCAAGCGAGCTTGACCCGTTTCTGCTGTTTGACGATTTCCGCAATGATGTCCCCGCGCACTTCGAAAAGGGATTTCCGTGGCATCCCCATCGGGGCATTGAAACGATCACCTATGTTCTAGAAGGGACAGTCGAACACAGCGACTCCCTGGGCAATTCTGGAACCCTCGGCGCCGGGTCGGTGCAGTGGATGACTGCCGGATCAGGGATTTTGCATCAGGAAATGCCACACGGTAATGCGCGAGGGCAAATGCACGGCTTTCAGCTGTGGGGCAACTCGCCCTCAGATCAAAAGATGACCGCGCCGCGCTATCAGGACATCACCGGCGCAGACATTCCCGAAGTGATCGATGACGACGGCACAAAAGTGCGCATTATCACGGGCGCGTTCTGGGGTCAGCGCGGCCCCGTGGATGGCATCGCCGCCGATCCGCAATACCTTGATGTGACAGTGCCGGCAGGCCGGAAAAAGACGTTTCGGATCGACACATACCGGCGTGCGTTTGCCTATGTCTTCCAAGGGACGGGAGCGTTCGCAGATGCGTCTGACCCGGCAGGCATATTGCTGGAAAAAGAGGTGGCCGGCCAGGAGCTGAACATTCGCGACCTGTCCGGAGACCGCACGCTGATCCGTTTCGGCACAGGTGATGAAGTGACGGTGCAAGCAGGCCCAGACGGCGTGCGCTTTCTGCTCGTTTCAGGCGCGCCAATTGACGAACCGGTCGCCTGGCACGGTCCGATCGTGATGAACACCCAAGCCGAGCTGCAACAAGCGATGCGTGATCTGCAAAACGGAACATTTATCAAACCTGTCCACTAGCGCAGCGCAAGGGTCGGTGGGCGGGCGCCTTTGACCGTCAGGTCAAACAGTCCCGACCATCCGACGCACCATGTTCCAGTATTGATCCTGCACGTCGTCCAAACTGAGCCGGCCACCGTCGCGAAACCAGGTGTTGACGCCAGTCAACATCGCAATCACCGCCCATGCCGCGATCTTTGGATCAGCCACGTCAAAACTGCGGGCTGCCGCACCATCGCGTAAAATGCGCTGCAGCACAGCCTCGTATTGACTGCGCAAAACCTCGATACGGGCAAAGTTCTCTGCATCAAGGTTGCGCAGCTCCATATAGGCAATGAAAACAGCATCCGGGCGTTCGCTGTGAAAGCCGATGTGAAAGCGCACAAAATGTTCGAGGCGCTGCAACACCGGTGCATTGGGATCGTCCTGCACCGCGACCAGCAATTCATCCATATGATCGCGCATCAGTTCAAACAGCAGCGTCTGTTTATCGGGTGTGTAGTTGTAAAGGGCCCCGGCCTGCACACCGACTTCGGTCGCAATCTGGCGCATGGACACGGCCGCAAACCCGTGTCGCGCAAACAGTTTCAACGCGGCGGCGCGCACCCGCGGGCCGGTAATGTCAGAATGGGATCCAGTTGTTCGCGCCATGGCACCCGCTTTAACTGAACAGGCGTTCAAAACCAAGGCGCGCTTGCGTGCTGGCCGCCCATGGTGCATCACCCTTGCAACACACACCCGCAGCGGAGCCCGCCTTGATGCGTGCAACCACACTTGCCCTTTGCCTCGCGCTCACAGCGTGCACGCAGTTTCCAACGCTCGAAGGAACTGTGGCCCCAGATCTGAAAAATGCCGAGTTTCCTGAATTGGTCCCGCTGACACAGCTGCAAACGGCGGCGGCCCCGGTGGTGTCTGATCCGGCTGCAACGACGCAGACGTTACAAACACGCGTGACAGCACTGAGGGCACGCGCCGCGCGCCTGCAGCGGCGCGCCATCGTTGACCCGGCGACGCGGCGCCGTCTTGAGGGTGGGTTCAGCTAAGCCGATAGGCAGACCTCTACTCTTATGCACGCACAGACGGCTTCTTGGCCATGCTGCAATTGCACCCCCGCTTGGAACCCGTTACATCGCCCTCGATACCTGTTCCGTGCTCACCTCCTGCGCGGTCCCATTACAAAGGAATACGACATGAACACGCCCCTCCGCCTTGGTATTGCGGGTTTGGGCACCGTCGGAATCGGCGTTGTCAAAATTGTGCGCCAACAAGCTGAACTGCTCAGCGCGCGCACGGGCCGTGATATCGTGATCAGCGCCATAAGCGCGCGCAACCGCGACAAAGACCGCGGCATCAATCTGTCAGGATACGGCTGGGAAGACGATCCTGTTGCCTTGGCGACCCGTGACGACATTGATGTTTACGTCGAATTGATGGGAGGGACGAACGGCCCTGCCAAAGCCTCGGTAGATGCCGCCATTGCAGCGGGCAAGGACGTGGTGACAGCCAACAAAGCGATGCTTGCCATACATGGGCAGTCGCTCGCGACCGCGGCCGAAGCGGCCAATGTGTCCCTGCGCTACGAGGCGGCGGTTGCGGGTGGTATCCCCGTAATCAAAGCCCTGAGCGAAGGGTTGGCCGGCAACCAGATCACCCGCATCGTTGGCGTTATGAACGGGTCCTGCAACTATATCCTGACCCGCATGGAAAGCGCGGGCCTGCCTTACGAAGACGTCTTAGCCGAAGCCGACGCACTTGGATACCTCGAAGCGGACCCGCAACTGGATGTCGGCGGGATAGATGCGGCGCATAAACTGGCCATCCTGTCCGCCATCGCCTTTGGAACACGGGTCGACTTTGACGGGATTGAGCTTGAAGGGATCGAGCGGGTCAGCATCGATGACATCCGGCAAGCCGATGACATGGGATACAAGATCAAACTCTTGGGCGTGGCGCAACGCACAGGGCGCGGCCTGGAACAGCGGATGATGCCCTGCCTTGTCCCCGCGACCTCCCCCGTGGGGCAGTTGCAGGGCGGCACCAACATGGTCGCAATCGAAGGGGACGCGGTGGAACAAATCGTTCTGCGTGGCCCCGGCGCTGGCGAAGGGCCCACCGCATCCGCTGTCATGGGGGATGTGTGTGATATCGCGCGCGGCACACGTCTGCCTGTGTTCGGCCAACCGGCATCCAGCCTTGAGGCCGCCTCGCGCACGACGTCTGTCCTGCCCGCGCCCTACTACTTGCGCATGGCTTTGGTCGACAAACCCGGTGCGCTGGCAAAGATCGCGACTGTGTTGGGCGACGCCGGGGTCAGCATCGACCGCATGCGCCAATATGGGCACGACGACACGTCTGCGCCCGTTCTGATCGTTACCCACAAATGCACACGCGCCGCCGTCGACGATGCATTGACCGCAATGCAAAGCACCGGTGTGCTGACGGGCGAACCGGTTGTTCTGCGCATCGAAACTGTCTGACGCGCTCCATCTCATTTCAAACCACAAGGACTTTCTTCATGACCGCCACCGCACAATTTCAGGATCGCTTGTTGTCGCTGGGCCTTGCCCGCGTATCCGAAGCTGCCGCCTTGGCGTCAGCCCGCCTTGTTGGGCACGGCGACGAAAAAGCGGCGGATCAGGCGGCTGTCAACGCCATGCGTGAACAGCTCAACTTGCTTGATATCGCAGGGGTCGTGGTCATCGGAGAAGGCGAACGCGACGAAGCACCAATGCTCTTTATCGGCGAAGAGGTTGGCAGCGGCAAAGGACCCGGCGTCGACATTGCGCTCGACCCACTGGAAGGAACGACGCTCACGGCCAAAGACATGCCAAACGCGCTCACCGTCATCGCAATGGGGCCGCGCGGCTCAATGCTGCACGCACCCGACGTCTACATGGACAAACTGGCAATTGGACCCGGTTTTGCCCCCGACACCGTAACACTGGGGATGAGCTTTTCCGAACGGGTCGCTGCACTTGCGACGGCCAAAGGATGCGCAGCCGAGGACATCACCGTGTGCATTCTCGAACGTCCCCGGCACGAAAAGATGATCGCCGAAGTGCGCGAAACCGGTGCTTCGATCCGCCTGATCACGGATGGTGATGTCGCCGGTGTCATGCACTGCGCGGATCCGTCGACTGGCATTGACATGTACATGGGCGAAGGTGGCGCACCCGAAGGGGTGTTGGCCGCGGCAGCCCTGAAATGCATGGGGGGCCAGATCTACGGCCAATTGCTGTTCCGCAACGACGATGAAAAAGGGCGCGCGGCCAAGGCCGGGATCACCGACCTTGATCGGATTTATGCCCGCGATGACATGGTGACCCAAGATGTGATCTTTGCCGCGACGGGCGTAACATCCGGATCCTTGTTGGCGGCCGTTCAACGCGAACCCGGTTGGCTGACATGCGAAACCCTGTTGATGCGCTCCAAAACGGGCTCTGTCCGCCGGATGAGCTACCGCACGCCCACACACACCGTCTGACCACAGACCCGCACCCATGTGCCCGTGCCTTGCGCGCCCGGGTGCGGCGACTAGAGTGGTGCTGGCAAGAAAGTGCCCCAATCCGAACTGGAGCATGAGCCGAAAGGACGGTCTGGCGTGGCATTTCTGAGTGTGGAACAGTCTCTGACCGGGCGATGTTGGGTTGGACCTGGCGATGATGTCGCGCGCGCGGCCGAAGCGATGTCGCAACAAACCACCCTGCCCGGTCCGGTCTGTCAGATCCTCGCGCGCATGGGTGTGCCACCCGAAGAGGCCGAGGCATATCTTGCCCCAACCTTGCGCGATCTGATGCCAGATCCTCGCAGCCTCAGGGATATGGAACGCGCCGCGACGCGGATCCTCGCAGCCGTTCGGGGCCGACAACGGATCGCAGTCTTTGCGGACTATGATGTGGACGGCGGCAGTTCGGCGGCCTTGCTATTGACGTGGCTGCGCGATCTTGGTCATCAGGCGACCCTTTATGTACCTGATCGCATCGATGAGGGTTATGGGCCGAACGAGACCGCAATGGCCGATCTCGCAGCGCGCCACGATCTTATCATTTGCGTGGATTGTGGAACGCTGTCACATGATCCGATTGCGGCGGCCCATGCCGCCGAGGTGGTGGTTTTGGATCACCACCTGGGCAGTGAAACACTCCCCCCCGCGCACAGCGTCGTGAACCCCAATCGCCAAGACGAAGACGGCGCCTTGGCCCATTTATGTGCCGCTTCGGTGGTGTTTTTGCTGCTGGTCGAAGCCGGACGGCAAATGCGCGATGCGGGCGCGCGCGGACCCGATTTGATGGCCTTGCTTGATCTGGTAGGCCTTGCAACCGTTGCAGACGTAGCGCCCTTGGTGGGCGTAAACCGTGCCTTTGTGCGTCAAGGCCTGACGGTTATGGCGCGCCGAAACCGTCCCGGGCTCGTTGCCCTTGCCGACATTGCAGGCATGGATACGGCACCCACCCCATACCACTTGGGATACCTGCTTGGGCCTCGGATCAACGCAGGCGGGCGCATCGGGCAAGCGGACCTGGGCGCGCGACTGCTCAGCACCGCAGACCCTCACGAGGCCGACGCCTTGGCCGAACGGTTGAACGCGCTCAACGCTGAACGCCGCGACATCGAAGCCCAAGTGCGGGCCGAGGCGTTAGCCCAGTGCGAAAAACGTGGAACAGAGGGCCCCCTCGCTTGGGCCGCAGGACCCGGTTGGCACCCCGGGGTCGTCGGTATCGTGGCAGCGCGTGTCAAAGAGGCAACCCATCGTCCATCCATCGTGATTGGCGTCGAAGACGGGATTGGCAAAGGATCCGGGCGATCGGTGTCTGGGATCGATCTTGGCGGACCCATTCAGCGCCTGGCCGCCGAAGGATTGCTGATCAAAGGCGGCGGGCACAAAATGGCTGCGGGCCTGACAGTGGCCGAAGACAAAATAGAGGCGGCCATGGCACGCCTTGCACACCTGCTTGCCCGGCAAGGGGCCGACAATCTGGGGCCGTCAGACCTGCGGCTGGACGGATTGCTGATGCCGGGGGCTGCGACACTTGACCTTGTGAACCAGATCGAAGCTGCCGGACCTTTTGGCGCCGGGGCTCCGGCGCCACGGTATGCGTTCTCAAGTATGCGGATCTTTCACGCCCGTCGCGTGGGCGAAAACCACCTCAAGATCACATTTGGGGACACCGGCGGCGCGCGCATGGACGCCATCAGCTTTGGGGCGTTTGACAGCGCGCTTGGGCCTGCCTTGTCAGATCATGGGGGCGCGCTGTTTCACCTCGCGGGGCGGCTCGATATCAACAGTTTTCGGGGCCGCCAGACGGTGCAATTGCGGCTCGAAGACGCCTGCCCAGCCTGACCGAAGATAAGTTCGATGTATGCGAACTTTTTGTCTTGCGCCCCATCCGCGAATTGCCTATCTCACCGTTCACAGTTTGTGTCCCGTTCGTCTATCGGTTAGGACGCCAGGTTTTCAACCTGGAAAGAGGGGTTCGATTCCCCTACGGGATGCCATTTTTCCACGGCATCGGTGTAAGATACAAAACGCGGCATTTCAGATGCGGCCAAAGTCGATCAGGCGTGCTACGACCAAAGCCGTTGCAACGGGCGCGTACCTGCGGCACGCGACCTGTACCAATGTCAGCCGCCCGCTACTTCGCTCGCAATCAGGTCTTTGTAAAACGACCGGATCCGATGAAACACAGGCCCCGCCTTACCCGCTCCAATGACACGGCCATCGATCTCGAACACCGGCGTTTGCGCCCCAAACGTTCCGGTTAGAAACGCTTCATCCGCACTATAGGTATCCACCAACGAAAAGTTGCGTTCAAACACAGGGATCTGATTGTCACGGCACACATCGATGACTTTCTGGCGCGTGATGCCGTTCATGCAATAATCACCCGTCGACGTCCAAACCGCGCCCTTGCGTACAATGAAAAAGTTGCAGGCGTTTGTCGTGTTCACAAAACCGAACGGGTCCAGCATCAGCGCCTCATCCGCACCAGCGCGCAGGGCATGGTTCAACGCGATGATACAGTTCAACTTGGAATGCGAATTCAACTTCGCATCCTGGGTCAACGGCAATCCACGGTGATGCGGAACCGTATGAAGCCTGATCCCTCGGTCCACCACACCCGCGTCCGGCTTTGAATGCTCGGCGATGATCACCAACGTGGATCCGTATACGCTCAGATGCGGATGCTGAAACGGCTTTTTCTTGCGCCCGCGTGTCACCATCAGACGTATGTGAACATCCGTGGTCATGGCGTTCGCATTCAGGGTTTGCCAAATCGCGTCGGTTAATTCTGCCCGAGTTTTGCCAATTTCCAAGTCGATATACAACGCGGCCTCAAACAGGCGATCCAAATGCGCGTCCAGAAATGAGATGACCCCATCATTAACGCGCATCCCCTCCCAAACTCCATCGCCCAGCATGAACCCCGAGTCATAGACAGACACTTTGGCTGCGTCCCGGTGCACAATTTCGCCGTCGACATAGATCACAATATCGTCGTTCCGGCTGTCCGCGTCCGCATCATGGGTTGAGACATGGGTGTCTGTCATAGCGACCTCGATCTTGGTTTTCGGCGGCCCAAACGCCGCGATGTCATGTAATCGATCACGGGTTTTGGCAGGAAATGCAAATGCCTCGACCTCAGTCGCCTGTCCCTGCGGGCGCATGTCATTGACTTTGTTGCGGCTGCGCGAACAGTTTTTTTCCATCCTTGGCCCAATAATCGCCACAAATCACCTGCAGACAGACGCAACATTGATTGGAGAATACGCCAATGTATCTGTCTGTGGTCGTCCCTTGCATGAACGAAGAGGAGTCTATTCCTCATCTCGTTCAGCGTCTGGCCAGTGCGATTGAGCCCTACAAAGACCGCGCAGAGATCGTGTTGGTGGATGACGGCTCGACCGATGGCACATGGGCCGCAATCAAGACCGCACAAGCAACCTGTCCGCAGCTTCGCGGCCTGCGCATGTCGTCCAATCGCGGCCACCAGATTGCGCTGACTGCGGGGCTTGAGGCCGCGCGCGGATCGCGCATCTTTATGTTGGACGCGGATTTGCAGGACCCGCCTGAACTGTTGCAAGACATGATGGCAATGATGGATCGCGGCCACGACGTCGTGTACGGGCGCAGAACAGAACGCCAGGGCGAAACCCTGTTCAAACGCGCGACTGCGCACATGTTCTACCGCCTTTTGAACGCATTGTCGGACGTGGACATCCCCAAAGACACCGGCGATTTCCGGCTGGTCAGCCGCCGCGCACTGGATGCGGTGCTGGCGATGCCGGAAAAGGCCCGCTTTATCCGTGGTATGTTTGCCTGGGTTGGCTATAGCCAGGTCGGGATCGAATACACACGGGCCCCCCGCGAACGCGGCGAAACAAAATATCCGTTCCGCAAAATGCTGCGCTTTGCCATTGACGCAATGACAGCCTTTTCGACGAAACCCCTCAAACTGGCCACCAGACTGTCCTTTGTCAGCCTCGGCGTTGCCGCGCTGATGATGGTCTATGTGTTCCGCTCGCTGATCTTGTATCAAACAGCACCAGGTTGGGCCTCCGTTGTGCTGGCGATCGCCGCATTCTCGGGCGTGCAACTGCTCACACTCGGGATCCTTGGCGAATATATCGGCCGCCTTTACGTCGAAGCCAAAAATCGGCCTCTGTACTTCGTATCCGAAGACTCGCGTGACGTGGTCGACGCATCCGCGCGCCTGCAAAACAGGGCATAAGAATGACTGGGGCGCACAGATTTATCAGGTTCGCCATCGTTGGCAGTGCAGTCGCGGGACTGTACGTGCTTTTGTATCTGGCCTTTCTCAGCATCGGACTGGCACAGCCCGTCGCCAACGCTGCTGCGTTCCTGCTTGCTGTCGCAGTTCAATACATCGGCCAGGCTGGGTTCACATTTCAGTCTCGATTGAACGATGCCCCTCAAATCACACGCTTTGCCATCATGATTGGGTGCGGATTGATCACGTCGGCTGTGATCACCGGTCTTGTCGGGCCTGCCCTCGCCCTGCCCCATTGGGCCGCGGCGGCAATCGTGACCATTATCCTTCCCTTGCAGAATTACGTGATCATGACGCGATGGGTTTTCGCGCATGGATCCCAACACGTGGAGAAACCACAATGACACACGTCTATAACGACACATTTTTTGACTACATCGACCAAGGTGCGCGCAGCTCTGCCCAAGCGTTGACGGGGTTGTTGTCGGACTGGATCAAACCACAAAGCGTTCTTGATCTGGGATGCGGGCGTGGTGTCTGGCTTGATGAATGGCAGCGCAACGGCGCAACAGACGTTTTGGGCGTCGACGGCGATTACGTTGATCGCACCCAACTCGCAATTGACGCGGCCAGCTTTCAACCAGGCGATCTGACCAAACCGCTTGGTCTGGGGCGCCGATTTGACCTCGCTCAAAGTCTTGAAGTCGGGGAGCACCTGCCAACAGCTGCCTCCGATGCCTTGGTCGACAGCCTGACCCAAGCCTCTGATCGCGTTCTGTTTTCTGCCGCAGTCGTCGGACAAGGCGGAGAGTTTCATATCAACGAACAACCCCTGTCCTTTTGGCAGCAAAAGTTCGAGGACCGCGGGTACCGCGCCTATGACTGCCTGCGCCCACCGCTGAAAACCAATCGCGCGGTTGAGCCATGGTACCGCTACAATGCGGTGCTCTATGTCAACAGCGCGGGTCAAGCCGACTTGCCAGAGGCCATCACCAAACACGCCGTCCCCGAGGGCGCGCGCGTGCAAAATGCAGGTGACGCGCTGTGGCGTTTGCGGCGTGGCATTGTCGCCAACCTGCCGCAAAACACAGTGACCAAAATCGCCAAAGCGCGTGCCGCGATCCTCGCCGCAAAAGCACGCAACTGGGGTCACGCCGAAAGCGCATCGTAATGGCGCACACAGCAACCGAAATTCCTGTGCCGACCCGGCGCAGCAAGGTCACCACGCCGGACATGTTCTGGTCCGTGCTTGCTGTGGCCGTGGTTGGGGTCGTGCTGATCTCGCTTCCAAACCTGCGCGATCCGATGATGCGTTATGACGATTTCCCCGCCCTGCTGGCCGACCCATCTGGGTTCTGGGCCAAGACCCTGCATGAAGGGCGGTGGATCAACTACCTTTGGCATCTCAGAGAAATCGTAACGCCAGCCTGGTTGAACTTTGCCGTCTACCAACTTTTGTGGGCAACCTTCGCAGCGGTGAT
>JBCCBC010000150.1:0-7233 GCA_039814435.1 Pseudomonadota bacterium | reverse complement strand
GGACGTGCCCGAAGGGATCAAGGACTGCATCGTTTACCTGACCGTGCCACAACGCCGCCAAGGGGCGTTGGAAGTGGATATGACGGGTGCCGAATTGTCCGCTGCGCGCCTGCGCCCGGGCGAAATCGAAGTCACCGATGTGACCTCGACCGGGAAAAAAGCCGTGACGATGGGTGTGGGGAAACTGCGCCTGCAATTCGCGCTTGACGTTGATGACCTCGCGGATCGTTTGTGCATTCCCATCGCCAAAATCATTGAGGTCAAGCCAGACAAAGAAGTTGTGCTCGACAAGTCCTTTATCGCGTCATGCCTTGATTGCGATGCGGCTGGCCCGCTCAAGGATTTCATGCGCGAGTTGGACGGGCTGCTGGGGCATCGTAAATCGGCCCTCGCCGGCCGTCTGTCCGAGGGGGGCGGCACCAAGGGCGTCGCCGAAATCTCGGACTTCCTGCTGCTGATGTGTGTGAACCGGATGCAACCGCTGGTCCAGCACCTGTCCAAAATCGAAAACGTGCATCCGCAGGAGTTCTACAAGGTCTGCCTGTGCCTCGCCGGAGAGCTTGCGACGTTCATGGCCAGCGACAAAGCGGCGCCAGAGTTCCCGCCTTACGCCCATGACAACCTGACCGTGACCTTTAATCCGGTCACCAAGGTATTGCGCCAGTACCTGTCGTCGGTGCTGGAACAAACGGCCGTTTCGATCCCGCTTGATCCACGCAAATACGGCATCAGCGTTGGCATCATTGCGGACCGCAAACTGCTGTCGACCGCTGGGTTTGTGCTGGCCGTACAGGCCGATATTCCGGCCGAAAACGTGCGCCGTCACTTCCAGAACCAGGCCAAGATTGGCCCGGTCGAGGAAATCCGCCAGCTGGTGAATTCGGCCTTGCCCGGCATTCCGTTGCGCCCTTTGCCGGTCGCACCGCGCCAAATCCCGTATCACGCAGGTGTCGTATACTTTGAACTGGACGGCGACAGTGCACATTGGGGTAAGATGTCGACATCCGGGGGCGTGGCTGTCCATGTATCCGGGGAATTTCCGGGCTTGAAAATGGAACTTTGGGCCATTCGGCAGGGCTAAGCGCCAAATTGGGGGACGGAACGCATGTCAGACAAGGATCCATTCGCCGAACCGGATGATGCGGACCGGACGATCATTCGGCCGAACCCGGGCGGGCGCCGTCCTGCGGCGGCTCCGACGCAGCCATTTGCACAACCCCAGGCCGCCCCGCCGCAATCCCAGCCGCAAGCTGACCCAAGCCAGGCGATGGGCATTCCGACAGGTTCAAACGCCTCTCGCGATACCGCGACAGAGCCGACCGTCGAACAGGGCATGACGGGCATGAACAAGATCAACGCGGCCGCGGCCACGTTGTTTTCGCTTGTGTCCCGCATCCGCAACCGGGCCCAGCACATGGACCCCGAAAAACTGCGCCGCTCGGTCGTGGCCGAAGTGCGAGAGTTTGAAAATCGCGCCCTGCAGGTTGGCGTCGATGCGCAGGATGTGAAAATCGCGCGCTACGGCATCTGCGCAACCCTGGACGATGTTGTCCTCAACACCCCGTGGGGGGGGCAATCGATCTGGGCGCAGCAGTCCATGGTTGGCACATTCCACAAGGAAACAGTGGGCGGCGATCGCTTTTACGATCTGCTCGCGCGGCTCGAGAAAGAACCGGCAAACAACATCGATCTGCTGGAGTTTCTCTATATCTGCCTGTCGCTCGGGTTCGAGGGGCGCCTGCGCGTCGAACAGAACGGATCGGACAAGCACCTTCAGATCCGGGCGGGTTTGGCACGCATCATTCGCGCCCAACGCGGCCCCATCGAAAAAGACATGTCACCGCACTGGGAGGGGGTGGAACAGCCCCACAAGGTTCTGTCGATCTGGCGTCCGCTGTGGATTACCTCGGCCAGTGTGGCCGTCATCATGACGGCGGTGTTTCTGACGTTCAGCTGGGTTCTGAACCGCTCGACAGACCGGGTGATCGGCCAACTGTCTGTGCTGGATAGCGGGCAAGTGGCAGAACTGATGCGCCGCGCCCCGCCGCCACCGCCCCCACCACCCCCGCCGGACGTGCAGCTCAAGCGGGTTCAGGGTTTCCTCGAAGAGGAAATCACCGACGGCATCGTCGAGGTGTTTCAGGATCAGCAAACCATCACCGTGCGGCTTGCCGGGTCGGGCATGTTTGGCTCTGGCTCTGACCGGTTGCAGTCCGCCTTTGACGAACCGTTGCGCAAGGTCGCGCAGGCCCTGGATGAAACGGCCGGGCCGATCATCGTCGTTGGGCACTCGGACAATGTACCGATCCGCTCGTCCCGCTTTCCGTCAAACGAACACCTGTCGCTTGCACGGGCCGAAGCGGTGATGCGGACCCTGGCGGGCAAAATTGCGACGTCCGACCGGCTCGAAGCCGAAGGGCGCGCCGCCAAAGAGCCGATTGCCGACAATGGCACACGTGACGGGCGGGCCAAGAACCGCCGCATTGAAATCGTTTTGGTGAGGGAAGACGCAACATGATTGTCCGCCTCCTACGCAGAATACGTTCCGGCATCGTGATGACGCTGCTGGTCGCAATCGCTTTTTCGCTGCTTGTCTGGTTCCTCGGGCCCATCATCGGCTTTGGCGATGTGCATCCGTTCGATTCACCCGTGGCGCGTCTGATCACCATCGGCGTTATCATTCTGATCGCGCTGGCCACGATCCTGATCATCATCATGCTCCGCTCCAAACGGGAAAAGCAGATGGAGGACGACATCGTCGACTCTCTGGACGACGACGCAGGCGATGAAGAGGACGAACTGGTCAAAGCCGAATTGCTTGAGCTAAAGGGCAAGCTGAAAGATGCCCTTGGCACCTTGCGTAAATCCAAGCTGGGCAAGCGGTCGCTTTATGAACTGCCGTGGTACGTTATGATCGGCCCCCCCGGGGCGGGCAAGACAACCGCGATTGTAAACTCGGGCCTGAACTTTCCGCTTGCCGACAGTGTGGGCAAGGCCAGCATTGGCGGGGTCGGGGGCACGCGCAACTGCGATTGGTGGTTCACCAACGACGCCGTCCTGATCGACACCGCCGGTCGCTACACCACCCAGGACAGCGAAGAATCCGAAGACAATGCAGGCTGGCAGGGCTTTCTGAAACTGCTCAAGAAAAACCGCACCCGCCAGCCTATCAACGGGGCGATCCTCGCCGTGTCTTTGTCCGACCTGTCGCTGCAGGATGAGGCCACACAAAAAGGGCACGCCGCCGCCATCCGCCGCCGTCTGCACGAGTTGCGCGAAAAACTTGGTGTCCGCTTTCCGGTCTATGTGCTGTTCACCAAATCCGATCTGATCGCGGGCTTCACCGAATTCTTTGATCACATGGGCAAGGAAGAGCGGGAACAGGTCTGGGGCTTTACCCTGCCGCTGCTCAAGAAAACCAAGGCCGAAGTGTCGCCCGTCGCCGCCTTTGACGAAGAATTCAGCCTGTTGCTGGCCCAGGTCAACGCCCAGTCGCTGGAACGGATGCAGCAGGAAACCGACCACCAGCGCCGCTCGCTGATCGCGAGCTTTCCCTCGCAGGTCGCGTCGGTCCGCGCCACAGCGCGCTCGTTCCTGGGCGAAGTGTTTCAGGACAACCGGTTCGAAAAACGCCACCTTTTGCGGGGCGTTTATTTCACGTCCGGCACGCAGGAAGGGACGCCCATCGACCGTCTGATGATGGGTATGGCCCGCACCTTCGGCATTGGCCGTCAGGCTATCGGGACAGGGCGTGGCACCGGGCGCTCCTTCTTCCTCACCCGCCTGTTCGAAGGGGTGATGTTCCCCGAAGCCGGCCTTGTCAGCGCAGACGACAAGGTCGAACGCCGCTACCGCTGGACCAAACGCATCGCCATTGCCGCCGCCCTCGCTGGCGGTGTTGGCATGACGACCCTTTGGGCACGCAGCTATGTTGGCAACGCCGAGCTGCTGGAACAGGCCGCCGAAAGCGTTGAACAATACCGCTCCGCCGCGTCTCAAATCCCCGGCAGCCCGATTGAGGACAGCGACCTGCCCGGCATCGTGCCCGCGCTCAACATTCTGCGGGGCATGCCCGCCAACCCTGCCGCGGGTGATCCACGCCCTGATGGATCCCTCACCTGGGGCCTCTATCAAGGCAAAGTGCTCGGCAACACTGCCGGTCAATCTTATCGCGCGGCCCTCAACGAACACCTGTTGCCGCGCCTGCTGCTGCGCCTCGAAGAGCAGATGCAGGCCAACATGAACAACCCGGACTTTCTGTATGAAAGCCTCAAGATCTATCTGATGCTTGGCCAGCAAGGGCCGATGAACCAGGACTTGATCAAGGAATGGATGTCGCTTGACTGGTCCGTCGCCTTTCAGGGCAGCGGGCGGGACGAGTTGCGCGGGGACCTCACCGATCACCTCTATGCCCTGCTCGACACTCCGATGGATCAGATTGGATTGAACGGCCCACTGGTGGAACAGATCCAGGGGCTCTTGTCCGAAATGCCACTCGCACAGCGGGTGTATAACGGCATCATCAACTCACCTCGGGCCAAGGAACTGCCACAGTGGCGCCTGACGGATATCGGTGGCCCCGCAATCAGCCGGGTCATCGTGCGTTCGTCCGGCAAACCGCTGAACGAAGGCGTCGAAGGCATCTTTACCTATGATGGCTTCAATAACGTGTTCCTCGACGAAGCCCTTGGCGTGGCCCAACGCATCCAACGCGAAAGCTGGGTGCTCGGCGCGCGCGGCGAGGCCGAGCAATCCGAAACTGCCCTGCTCGCGATGAGCCGGGACGTTCTCGACCTCTATTACACCGACTATATCTCGCGCTACGATCAGGTGCTGGGCGATATCGACATCATCCCAATGGAAAGCCTGAGCCACGCGGTCGAAGTGACCAATGTACTGTCCGGGCCAACCTCTCCGCTGGTCAATATCCTGAACGCTGTCTCGGACGAAACCAAACTGACCGAAGAACGGGGCGGACTGGACGGGTCGGGACTGGCCGAAGGCGCGCAGGAAATCGGCGCGCTCGAACTGCAATCCTCTCTCTCCAGCCGCAGCCAACTGTTCCTTCAGGCGCTCAGCAGCGGTGTTTCGCAGGATCAGGGCCCGCCCCCGAAACAACCCGGCGAATTTGTCGAAGAACGGTTCCAGTGGCTGCACGAGCTGGTTGCCGAAATCGACAACCAGCCCTCGCAACTGGCCGAACTCATGTCGCGGCTCACCGAAGTCTATCAAGAGCTGAACAAACTCAGCTTTGCAGGCGGTGTGGGGGCAGGGGCAGGGGACGCCACGGCCATTGTCCGGTTCCAGGAACTCGCCAACCGCCTGCCCGGCCCGATCCAGCGGTGGTCGACGCAAATCTCGACAGGATCGTCCGGGATCACGGCCGACGGCACGCGCGCCTCGATCAATGCCAAGTGGCAGGCGCAGGTGCTGCCGTTCTGTACGCAGGCGCTCGACAACCGCTATCCGTTTGCGCGCGGTGCCAAGGCTGACGTGGCGATGGGCGACTTTGCCCGCCTCTTTGCGCCCAACGGGATGATCGACGGGTTCTTTAACGAAAACCTGCGCGACTATGTGGATACGCGCGCCCGACCGTGGGCATGGAAGCGGGTCAACGACACCGATCTGGGGATCAGCCCTGCGGTCCTGCAGCAGTTGCAATACGCCGCCGAAATCCGCGATGCGTTCTTTGTGGGGGGCGAAACACCCGCAGTGAAATTCCAGATCACGCCAGAGGCGCTGGACCCCAAAGCACAGCAGGTCGTGCTGGATATCGACGGGCAAGAGGTGACGTTCGCCCACGCCGCCGCGCCCAAACCCGCCGCCATAACATGGCCCGGTGGGGTGGGGTCGGCGCGGATCGTGTTGCAGCCAGTGGTCAACAACACCTCAAACGCGATCACACGCGACGGCCCTTGGGCCTGGTTCCGGCTGCTCAGCGCCGCCGAAGTGCGCCGCACCAACGTGAGTGACCGCAACCGCGTGATCTTTAACGTGGGCGGGCGCATCGCCATCTTCCAACTGCAATCGGGATCGGTCCTGAACCCGTTTGCCTTGCCCGCGCTGAGCAAATTCAGCTGCCCCAAGTCGTTCTGATGACGGTTGGGTTCGGCGCATTCGGCAAGATCCCGGCACTTGGGGATTTCCTGCGGCTGAACGTGGCCGCGGGCTTTGTGCAGCCATGGGATGACTGGATGCAGGCGGGTATGCTGGCCGTGCGGGAAACGCTGGGGGACGGCTGGAACGACTCCTATATGTCGGCACCGATCTGGCGTTTTACCCTGCCAGCGAATGTGGCAGGTGCCGCGCCGATGATGGGGATTTTTATGGCGTCGGTTGACAGGGTCGGGCGGCAATACCCGCTGACCCTCGTCTCTCCCCTGACAGGGGCAAGCTCCGCGCTCAGCCACTTTGCCAACACATCCCTGTTTGAACACCTTGAACAGATCGCGCTGGCGATGCTTGATGATCACAACACCCGCGACGTGCTGACGACCGCACTTGACCCACTTGCACCAATTGCACCTGCGGCGGCGGGCGATCCAGACTTGCCTTATCGCGGGGCGCTGCCCCTGGAACACATTCTGGCGGGCCAAGCCCTGGCGCAACGCGCAGGCACGGGATCCGCCATCTGGTCCACCGCTATGGATCAAGACCACCGCCTGATGCTGACGCGCGGGCTGCCCGAGGGGCGTGATGTGCACGCCCTGTTCGATCTATCCCCTGAAACATGGGGCACCCAGGATATGGCCGCTCTTATATGACCCAAATTCGATATTCCGCGGCCACGCATGTGGGGCTGAAACGCAAAGTAAACGAAGACAGCATTCTCGCTCTTCCCGATCAACGGATCTGGGTGGTGGCCGACGGCATGGGCGGGCATGCGGGGGGCGATTTTTCGTCCCAGGCGGTGGTGGACAGCGTGGCGATGATCGACCCCACCTTGCCCCCCGTGGGTCTTTTGCACGCGCTGCGTGACACGCTTTCGCGCTCGCACGAATTGATCCTGGCCGAATCTGCCGAACGGGGCGGGGTGACCATGGGGTCAACCGTCGTCACCTTCGCTATAGCAGAAGATCACTTTGCCACCTTCTGGGCGGGCGACAGCCGGCTGTATCGATATCAGGGCGGCGTGCTTGATATGCTGACCACAGATCACTCGGTGGTTGCCGCCTTTGTGATGGCTGGCGAAATGACGTGGGACGAGGCAGAACACCACCCGCAATCCAACGC
>JBCCBC010000133.1:0-8116 GCA_039814435.1 Pseudomonadota bacterium | reverse complement strand
GTCTGCCCCGGATCCCGATCTGGTTGGACGGCAAGTCGCCACGCAAAAGTCTGGGGTTTATGCCAGCACCGACTACCTGACCCGGCTGGCCGCGGACCCCCAGCAACGTTTGGACTGGTTGCGATTTTTGCATTGGGAAGCGCCCCAAAAAGCGATTATTGACGTCTATCCAAACACAAGAGTTGCGATGCAAATGGACGACATGGTCGCGATGTACGGCGCGGTGCGCGCTGGTTTGGGGGCCACCCGCATGCCCTGTTTCATCGGCGACACAGACCCGGATCTGGGCCGCGTTCCGGGCATTGGGCTGTTTCCTTACCCGCCGATCTGGGTGCTTACCCATGCCGATCTGCGCGCCGTGCCCCGGATTGCCGCGTTCACACGCTTTGTGTCGGATGCGCTGCGCGAACACCGCGCGTCCTTTGCCGGGGAATAGTCAGCTTGCGTCGCGGGTCCATGCGGGTTTGCGTTTGGCAAAGAACGCATCGATACCCTCGGCCGCCTCGTCCGTTTCCCAGCGCGCCTTGAGGGCGGAAATGGATGCATCAATGGTTCCCGCATCGATCTGTGGCCCGAACTGTCTTGCGAGCGCCTTTGCGGCTGCCACTGCCCCTGGGGCGCATGAGAGGTAGGGTGCAACTTCTGCATCAATGGCGGCTGACAGGTCCGCGTGCGGAACCGCCCGAGCCAGCAGCCCGAGCGCAACGGCTTCTTTTGCGTCAAACAGGCGCGAGGACATGAACACGCGGCGTGCGCGCCCCTCTCCCATACGCGCGATCACGTAAGGTCCGATAGTCGCAGGGATGATGCCCAGGCGTGTCTCGGTGAGGCCCATTTTCAGGTCATCCACACCGATGGCGACATCGCAGACCGCGGCCATGCCGACCCCGCCACCAAACGCGTTGCCCTGCACTGCTCCGATCAAGGGTTTGGGCATGGTGTTGAGGGCATGCAGCATGTGCGCCAACGTTCCCGCTTCGCGCGCGCGGGTTTCGGCATCGGAGTGCATTTGGGCGCGCATCCACCCAAGATCGCCGCCCGCGCAAAAGCTTTTGCCGGACCCGGTCAACACAACCACACGGACATTCGGGTCGTCGCCAAGCGTGGCGGCAGCGTGGTGCAGTTCCGCGATCATGGTGGCATCAATGGCGTTGTGCTTTTCGGGTCGGTTCAGCGCCAGGGTCGCAACTCCACGCGCATCTATGTCAATGTTGATGGTCTCAATCATGGCGCGCGCTCCGTTTATGCGGTGACGAAATCCGACGCGGATTTCGTGCCGGAAACCGGGTCGGTTTCCGTCTGCTCATTGCCGTAACGCCCGCGCCGCCTGCGCTGCGGTATCCAGCACGGCCAGGTCCAGGCCTGTGTCATATCCGAGGCGCTCAAGATGGGCTGCTACCGCTTCGGTGGCGACATTGCCGGGAGCACCCGGGGCGTACGGGCATCCCCCCAAACCCGCAACAGCCGCGTCGAAAATGCGCACACCAAGGCTGAGTGAAGCATCGATGTTGTCCATCGCGCGCCCGCTGGTGTCGTGGTAATGGCCCGCCAATCGCCCGACCGGCACCACATCGCGCACCGCCAACAACATGCGCGCAATTGCGTCCGGTGTCCCGTTACCAGTGGTGTCGCCAAGGCTGATCTCGTGACATCCCATCGCAAACAGCCGATCCGCCACCCGTGCGACATAGCCTGGATCAACCCCGCCGTCATAGGGGCAGTTCACAACGCATGACACGTATCCGCGCACCGGCAAGTCGATCGCGCGCGCGGCATCAATGACCGGGGCAAAACGAGCAAGCGACTCGTCAATCGAGGCATTGATATTGGCCCGCGAGAACCCTTCGCTGGCGGACCCGAACACAGCGATTTCGTCAGCACCGGCGGCGCGCGCATCCTCAAACCCACGCATGTTGGGCGTCAACGCGCCATATCTGACGCCCGCCACGCGCGTGATCCCGGCCAACACATCGGAACTGCCCGCCATCTGGGGCACCCATTTCGGGCTGACAAAGCTCGCGCACTCTATGCGGCGAAAACCGGCGGCACTCAGCTGGTCCACCAAGGCAATCTTTTGGGCAACCGAAATCTCACCCGGTTCATTTTGCAGACCGTCGCGCGGCCCAACTTCACAAATTTCGACAAACCCAGACATTTACCCCTCCCAAGGTGGATAGAAGTCTTGATCGTAGAGCCCCCCACCCGGCCCCGGCAAGCTTGCGATGAACGCGGAGCGTTCCGTGATGCGCGCATACCAGGCAGCCGTCGCCGGGTGCGCATCAAGCGTTGCAAAATGGGCCGCCATGTACACCGCCTGCCCGACCGACACATCCGCCGCCGAAAACCCCGATGCCAGCAAATATGCCTGATCGGTCCCACCGCCGCCCAACCGCGCTTCAATAGCGTCAAAACACTTGCCCAGACGGGCCGCCTCAATCTTCATCACGATGGGGCTGCGCATATGATCTTCGTACAACGCCACGTGCTGTTGCGTGAGTGCAGCGGCATGTTGGCTGATCGTTTCCGCGAAATGCACCCATATCAGCCAATCACTGCGATCCGGGCTGTCGGCGCGGCGCCCCAATGTGTCAGGGCTGAACCGTTCACACAAAATCTCTGTCATCGCACCGGTTTCAAACATGTGCTGCCCGTCGATCTCAAGCGCAGGCACCCGGCCCGCAGGGCTGAGTTTCAGAAACTCGGGCCGCCGCAGCGACTTGTCAAATGGGTGCTCGACAACGCGAAACTCAACCCCAAGCTCTCTGAGCAGCCACAGGGTGCGCATCGAACGCGATTGCGGGCAGTGATGCAGCGTGATCATACTGTTTCCTCCTCAAGCCGAACCAGCGCCGCCCCTGCGTCCACCTGATCACCGGCATTGGCCAGGACCTCAGCGACAATGCCATCCCGGGCGGCCAGCAGCGCGTGTTCCATCTTCATCGCCTCAAGCACGGCCAGTCGGTCGCCTTTGCTTACGGTCGCACCCTGCGTGGCGAACACCGCTTTGACCAGTCCCGGCATCGGGGCCTGGATGATGTTTCCGTCACCGCTTGCAGTCTCGGCCACGGCCAGTTGATCGACCGCCTCAATCACGATGCCATACCCGTCAAACACTGTGGCAACAGGTCCCGAAACCGCGACATCAGGCATTGGGACACCATCGATCACCCAAGCGCCCTGCGTCCTGACAGCCATGCTTTGACTGCCATCAATGTCCCAACGCTGTTCATTTGCGGTGATAACCTGCACCTGCGCATCAATCTGTTCGTCCCCGTTCATCACCGGAATGCAGCGTTGTAGCGGCTGCCACAGCGCAAAACCTGCCAGGTCAACGGCCTGATCCAACCCACTCAATCGCATCGCTGCTGCCACTATGTGCCTTGGGCGAACAGGGATCTCGCGGGTCAAATCGTCTATGTCCCGCGCGATCAGGCCAGTGTCCACAACGCCACGACCAAAACCGTCGTGACATGCAAGCGCGCCAAGAAAGGCAAGGTTGGTCTTTGTACCCGCAACCTGAGTTTCAGCGAGCGTCGATTTCAGTTTGCTCAACGCCGTTTCACGCGACGGGCCGTGTACGACAAGCTTGGCAATCATCGGATCGTAAAATGGGCTAATCTGATCGCCCGCCCGCACCCCACTGTCCGCGCGGGCATGATCTGGAAACTCAAGATGCGTGAGGGTACCCGTGGCAGGCAAGAACCCGGCAGGCACGTCTTCTGCGTATAGGCGCGCCTCAAAAGCGTGGCCGGTGATCGACAGTACCTCCTGCGGCATTGGTAGCCCTTCGCCCGCGGCAACTCGCAGCTGCCATTCGACCAGATCAACGCCTGTGATCGCTTCGGTCACCGGATGCTCAACCTGCAGCCGCGTGTTCATTTCCATGAAAAAGAAACCGTCGGGACGCAGGGGCCCGGACCCGTCCACGATGAATTCAACCGTTCCCGCACCCGCATATCCGATGGCCTGTGCCGCCCTAACCGCGGCCTGCCCCATGGCAGAGCGCATCTGCTGCGTCATCCCCGGTGCCGGTGCCTCTTCAACCACTTTCTGGTGGCGGCGTTGCAGGGAACAGTCCCGTTCAAACAAATGAATGGCATGCGTTCCGTCGCCAAAGACCTGCACTTCGATATGGCGCGGCTGGGTGACGAATTTCTCAACCAAAACGTCCGTATTGCCAAAGGCGGTGCGTGCTTCGTTGCGTGCGCTTTCAAGAGCGTCTGCGAACCCCTGCGGTGCCTCGACCAGCCGCATGCCCTTGCCACCGCCGCCGGCCACGGCCTTGATCAGCACCGGATACCCTATTTCATCGGCTTCTTTGGCCAATACGTCGCCCGATTGGTTCGTTCCGTGATACCCCGGCACAACGGGCACGCCGGCCTTGACCATCAGCGCCTTGGCCGCATCCTTGAGGCCCATGGCGCGGATCGCATCCGCCGAAGGGCCGATGAACGTCAAACCGGCCGCAACAACCGCATCCACAAAGTCAGGATTTTCCGAAAGGAACCCATAGCCAGGGTGGATCGCCTGTGCGCCAGTATCAAGCGCGGCCTGAATGATCACATCGCCGCGCAAGTAGCTGTCGGCAGGCGAGGATCCACCGATATGCACAGCCCGGTCTGCCATCGCGACGTGTTTTGAAGTTGCGTCAGCGTCGGAATAGACCGCCACGCAGGTAACGCCCATTGCTTGCGCGGTGTCCATGACACGGCAAGCGATTTCCCCACGATTGGCAATCAAGATCGTTTCAAACATTTACCACCACGCTCCCGATGTTCCGTCGTTCAGATGTCGCCTCACGTAATCGGGCAACGGCCAGGCATCCCGCTCCAGACCAGACCGACGCCCCGATCCTCCATCCCGATAGGCATGGTTCATCAGTTCTTCGTGCAGGGAAATGATGAGGTCCTGCAGCGCGGCATCAACCTTGGACTGTGTGTCACTGATTGCGGCATCCAGTTTTTGCGTGTCAGTTTGAGCACCCAACCAGGACGCAGGCAGCACCTGTGACAGCACGGCCTTGCCGGACGTGGTTGCCGCCAGCAGGACCAGGTTGGACAGAAAAGCGCCCAAGGACGCGCCCTTCAACTCTCCAAACGTGTTGCGCAAAAAGCCGAACCAGCCGGTTTTCTTCTCTCCCTGCGCCTCCAGTTGTGCGCGGGCGATATCAAATTCGCGGCTAAAACTTTCGCGAAACTGGCGGGCAAACACATGGCGGGCGAAATCATCGCGCCCCGCCCAGACCCGCAGCTTGGGGCGGGCAAAAAGACCTTTGCGGGATGCCTCCACGAACTGCTCAAAGTCGAAGATGAAAAAGTAGTCTTCTGCGTCGAGTGAATTGTGGATCACATAGACGGGAATTTCGACCTCAGTACCCAGTTTAGGCAATTCAAACCCCTGGACGGCGTCCTGGAGTTTGCCAATCAGTTTATCCGCTCCGAACATTGTCATCCTTTCCGCATGCTAAATCCGACAAGACATAAGCATTACATCCGGAATACGCCAAAGCGTGTCTCCTCAATCGGGGCGTTCAGGGCTGCACTCAGGCTCAGGTGGAGCACATCGCGCGCTTTTCGCGGATCAATTACACCGTCATCCCACAGTCGGGCCGAGGCGTATAAGGGATGCGATTGCTTTTCGAACATATCGATGGTGGGTTGCTTGAATGCGGCCTCTTCGTCCGCAGACCACTGGTCACCGGCCCGTTCGATGGCATCGCGCTTGACGGTTGCCAGCACCCCCGCTGCCTGCGCCCCGCCCATGACGGAGATGCGCGAATTCGGCCAGCTCCACAAAAATCGCGGGCTGTAGGCGCGTCCGGCCATGCCGTAATTCCCTGCCCCGAATGATCCGCCAACCAGCATGGTGATCTTGGGCACGGACGTTGTCGCGACGGCTGTCACCATTTTGGCCCCGTGGCGCGCGATCCCCTCGTTTTCATACTTTTGGCCGACCATGAAACCGGTGATGTTTTGCAAAAAGACCAATGGGATGCGCCGCTGCGAGCACAGCTCGATAAAGTGCGCACCTTTTTGAGCGGCTTCGGAAAACAGCACGCCATTGTTGGCGATGATGCCGACAGGGCAGCCCTTGATATGGGCAAAGCCACAAACCAGCGTTTCGCCGAAACGCGCCTTGAACGCATCAAACCGCGACCCATCCACAATGCGCGCAATGACTTCGTGAATGTCATAGGGCGTGCGTAAGTCGGCCGGAACGACGCCCAAAATCTCGTCAGGGTCCAGCGCGGGATCTTCGGGGCTTTGCCAATTGACGGTTGTGGGTTTGGACAGGTTCAGGCTGGCCACGCTGCGCCGCGCCAACGCAAGGGCGTGGGCGTCATCCTCGGCCAGATAGTCTGCGACCCCCGACAGACGCGTATGGACATCGCCGCCGCCCAAATCCTCGGCGCTGACCACTTCTCCGGTTGCGGCCTTGACCAAAGGCGGGCCCGCCAAAAAGATCGTGCCCTGATCCTTCACAATAATCGTGACATCCGACATCGCCGGAACATAGGCCCCGCCGGCGGTGCACGACCCCATCACCACAGCGATCTGCGGGATGCCCTTGGCCGACATCTGCGCCTGATTGAAAAAGATTCGGCCAAAGTGATCCCGGTCAG
This sequence comes from Pseudomonadota bacterium, assembly GCA_039814435.1. Lineage (GTDB taxonomy): Bacteria > Pseudomonadota > Alphaproteobacteria > Rhodobacterales > Rhodobacteraceae > Tateyamaria. Next base: position 1,494 of record JBCCBC010000133.1, on the reverse strand, counting down.
GAAACACCTCGTCCTGGTTGGGCAGGTTCGCCCCGCCACTGTCCACAAGATAGATGCAAGGCAGCCTGTTGGCTTCTGCAATTTCCTGGGCGCGCAGATGCTTTTTGACGGTCATGGGATAGTATGTGCCGCCTTTGACCGTGGCGTCGTTGCAGATCACCATCACGTCTTGCCCCATCACGCGGCCAATGCCAGCGATCACACCGGCGCAGGGGGCCACCCCATCATAAAGGCCGTGCGCTGCGGTCGCGCCCACTTCCAGAAATGGCGATCCGGGATCAAGCAGATTGGCCACCCGGTCACGCGGCAACATCTTGCCCCGGCTCAAGTGGCGCTCGCGCGACTTTTTTCCCCCTCCTGCCGCAGCGTGTTGGGCGGCGTGCTGGACGTCTGCCAAGGCGTCCAGATGGGCGGCCTGATTGGCTTTGAACGTTTCGGATGATGGCAGCGCGTTTGATGTCAGCTTCATGGTGTTTCTCCGATTTCTGCCATCGCGCGTGCTTTCAACTCTTTGCGTATGACTTTGCCCGTTACAGTCATCGGCAGTGCGTCCAGAAACGCAACTTCCCTTGGATATGAATAGGTTGCCAGCCGGTGCTGCACATGTTTTTGCAACTGGGCCGAGGTGACGGACGCGCCGGGTTTGCGCACCACATAGGCTTTGACGATCTCGGTGCGCAGCGGATCGGGCTTGCCCACAACGCCAACGGTGGCGACGTCTGGATGGGTCAGCAAACAGTCCTCAATCTCCGCTGGTCCAATGCGGTATCCTGCCGACGTGATGACATCATCATCGCGCCCGACAAAGCGGATGTAGGCACCGTCCTGCACGCCGCGATCCCCCGTCAGCATCCAATCGCCGCGAAACTTCTGCGCGGTCTCTTTGGGGCGGTTCCAATATTCCAGCATCATCGACGGCGCACCACGGCGCACGGCAATATCCCCTTCGGTTTCAGTGACTTGTCCGGTGTCGTTGATCACCCGCACATCAAAACCCGGCACTGCACGCCCCATCGCACCCGGGCGCGCGGGAAACCGGGCGGCGCAGCTGGACACAACCATGTTGCATTCGGTTTGGCCGTAAAACTCGTTGATCGTGACCCCAAGCGCGTCTTTGCCCCAGGCAAGCATTTCAGCGCCAAGGGGTTCACCCCCACTGGCAACCGAGCGCAATCCATCAATCCGGGCCTGTTCCGCTTTCAGTAACCTCAGCGCTGTTGGCGGAAAGAACACATTTTTAACAGTGGCTTGCGTGACAATACTCATGCACTCTTCTACCGAAAACTTCGCCATGCGCGCCGCAACAACAGGCACGTTCAACGCAAGACCCGGCATCAACACATCAAACAGGCCCCCGATCCAGGCCCAGTCGGCAGGTGTCCACAAACAATCACCAGTCTGCCCCAGGTCATCATGGCTGAGCACGACACCCGGAATATGGCCCGACAGCACCCCGTGCCCATGCAGGGCACCTTTCGGTGGTCCAGTTGTCCC
>JBCCBC010000152.1:0-7216 GCA_039814435.1 Pseudomonadota bacterium | reverse complement strand
GCAAAATGTGCGATCTGCGCCACCAGCGAGTCCCCCGGCGTGACCGGAACGGCTGAGCTGTGGATAGGGGCCCACCAGTCGGGCCCGTTGTCTTGCGACCACAGGGTCAGGTTGGGCAGGGAAAGCGAGCCATGCGTCCCCCCGATCAGATAACTGAATTGTTCCGTCTTGGGATAGGCCGGGTTTTCGCCTGCGGTCAGCTCCCAACTCCATGGTCCAAGTGCCACGTCCGCAAGGTTCAGCGTACCAAGCACCCCACTGGCAAAGCGCAGGATGGCGACGCTGACCTCTTCGGCCTGGGTGCCGCGCACTGCGTTGCTTTCAAAGGCCTGCACCTGCGCGATGGGTCCGCACAGATGCATCAGCATATCCACATCGTGGATCAGATTTATGAACAATGGGCCGGCCCCGCTGCCCTGCCGCCAAGCGGCGTCAAAGTAGTGGTCGGGTTTGGGCAGCCAACAGTGCCCGTGCACAGTCGTCAACGTGCCAAGCGTGCCAGCGTCCAGCACGTCCTTGGCCTTCGCAACCAGCGGGTTGTGGCGACGGTGATGCCCGACAAGGATCGGAACATCCCCTGCTGCGGCGACTAGGGCCTCACCCTCGCTTGCCTGACCGGTCAGTGGTTTTTCGATCAGCATCGGGCAGTTGGCCGCGATCAACTCAAGCGCCATGGGTGCGTGCAACGCGTTGGGTACGGCCAGGATCACGCCGTCTGAGCGCGCGGCAAGATCCGCCAGATCGCCCGCCAGTGGCCAGGGCCCGTCGTCAATGGCCGGGTCAAATACTGCGGACAGAACAACCCCCGGCGCGCGCGCGATGGCATCGATATGCTGTTTCCCGATCAGACCTGCGCCAGCCACGCCAATGCGGATCATGCCGCCCCCGCCGCGATCGCTGCCATGATCCCGCGCAACTCTGCCAACCCGCGCATTCGCCCGATCAGCGGGTAGCCCGGCAAGCTCACCCGCGTGCGATCATCCAGCAATTCCTGCCCATGATCCGGGCGCATCGGGATCGCGTGATCGGCGCGCCCCGCACCACGCCGGGCCGCTTCTTCCTCCATCAGCGCCTTGATCGTGGCGACCATATCGGTGTCCCCCTCAAGGTGAGGGGCCTCAAAGAAACCGGGGCGGTCAGGGTCTGGCGACGCCAGCCGTTTGGTGTTGCGCAGGTGGGCAAAGTGAATGCGCGGGCCAAGGCGCCGCACAAAATCGACCGGGTCAAAATCGGCGCGCACACCAAGCGACCCGGTACACAGGGTCGCCCCATTCGCGGGCGTATCGACAGCGCTGAGCACATGGGCATAGTCATCCGTACTCGACATCACACGGGGCAGCCCCAGCAAGGCAAAGGGCGGATCATCCGGATGGCAGCACAGCCGCACGCCCAGGGCTTCGGCCTGCGGCGCAACCTCGCCCAGAAAATCGATCAGGTTTTGGCGCAACCGCTCGGTTGTGATCCCGTCATAGGCGGCAAGCCGGGCGCGCACGTCATCCAGTGTCCACCCGTCATTGGCCCCCGGCAGACCGGCAATCACCGTGCGGGTCAGCTGCACCCTTGCCGCATCGTCCATGGCGTCAAAGGCCTGGCTGGCGGCATCCCGAACAGGCGCGCCATAGTCTTGGTCGGCCCCCTCGCGCGCCAGAATGTGCAGATCAAAGGCCGCAAAGACCGCCAGATCAAACAGCATCGCGGTGCCGCCATGGGGCTGGGCCGCGTGGGTTTGGGTGCGGGTCCAGTCGAGGATCGGCATGAAATTGTAACAGACCGTCTGGACCCCTTGCGCCGCCAGGTGTGCAAGGCTGGTCTTGTACGCGGCGATATGCGCGCCCAGGTCCGCCCCTTGCGTCTTGATAGTTTCCGAAACAGGAAGGCTTTCCACAACCTCCCAAGTCAGGCCGGCTGCTTCGATCATGGCCTTGCGGGCGGCGATCGCAGCCTCGGGCCATACGGTTCCGGGTGCCAGATCGTGCAGCGCCGTGACCACACCCGTTGCCCCGACTTGCGGCACGTCCGACAGCTGTGTCGGGTCGTTCGGCCCAAACCATCGCCAGCATTCAATCATGGCTGCCATCCTTTGTGCATGTGATGTGTGTCCGGCAGTGGCAGCGCCACATGTGTGCCAGTGCGGTGCGAGTCGTAAATCGCGGTGACCAGCGCCACGGACGCGGCACCATCCTTAAACGTGACCGCCGCGTTCGGCCGGCCCGCCAGCGCCTGCGCCACTTGCCTCAGCAAGCCTGCAAACCCCGGTGCAGCATCTGGAGCCTGTGTTGTGACCGCATCAACATCGCCCTGTTGCGCAGGATCGCGCGCGGTAAAGGTCCATGCCCCCTCGCCCGGTGTGTACGGATTCGTATGGGATGTTGCCGTCAGGTGTTCGTAAACGAACCGCAGCCGCGTTTCATCACTGGCCGCGCCAAGTGTGATCGAACTGGTCGCCAGCCCGCCGCCTTCAAGGTCAAAGATCAGCGCGGCGGTGTCTTCAGTTTCGATCGGATTGACAAGAGTGCCCAGCCGGGCGGTCACGCCGACAATCGGCGCCACGAAGTGCGACAGCAAATCGTGGGCGTGGATGGCATGGCCCAACACGGCACCGCCCTGTTCCCCGGCCCATGTGCCCCGCCAGGGCACGGCGTAGTAGTCGGCATTCCTGTTCCAATGTGTCTCCAGCGACGCGGCGCGCGCGGCCCCTGTCAGCCCGGCATCGCGCAACGCGCTCAGTTGTGAAAACGCCCGCCCGTAGCGGTATTGAAAGACCGGAAAAATCTGGCGCTGTGCGTCCTGTTGTGCGGCGCGCAATGCGTCAATGTCATGCAGGGACGTCGCCAGTGGTTTTTCGCATATGACGTGTTTGCCCGCCGCAAGCGCCTTGAGCGCGACAGGGACATGCAGGTGCGGCGGCAGGCAGATGTCGATCAGGTCCACATCTGCGTCAAGGGCCGCGTCCACCTCGGTCAGCTCAAACATACCGTCACGGCACAACGCGGCCCGCCGGTCCGGGTCCTGATCCACCAGATGTGTGACATTGAAGGTGCCAAGTTGGGCATAGGCAGCCAGATGCTGCGCGCCGATCCCACCGCCCAGCACGGCCACGCGGATCATGACGCGCGCCCTTCGGCGATGGCCTGCGCCTGCAATGCCAAATCCATCACGGCAAAGCAGTGCGCCTGGGTCATCGCCGTTTCGCTGCGATGCGCAATGTCATGCACCAGCCGATCGAAATAGGGCAGGCCCGCATCGCGACCATCGATGACCTCGCAACGTGCGCCGTTGACCAGCACCAAGCTGTCGGTCCCTGCCCGCCCGCCCACATCGACGTATTTGCGCAACTCGATATAGCCATCGGTGCCCAAAAGCGTCAGCCGCCCGTCCCCCCAGTTCGGCAACCCGTCGGGCGTGTACCAGTCCACGCGGATGTAACCCGACGCAGAGGCAGAGCGCAGCGCAACCTCTCCGAAATCCTGCAATCCGGGGTCGTCCGGGTTGGCGTGATTGGCCACATGAGCCATCGTGACCTCGGCCGTGTCCGACCCGGTGAAATGGAGGAATTGGTCGATCTGGTGAGAGGCGATGTCTGTCAGTACGCCACCGTATTTTTGCCGGTCAAAGAACCAGTCGGGCCGTGTTGCCCGGTTCAGCCGGTGCGGGCCAAGCCCGGTGGTGTGGACCACCCGGCCAATCGCTCCATCCGCGACCAACTGATCGGCAAGCGTGACGCATGGCACCTCGAACCGTTCGGAAAAGTTGATGGACCAGATGCGCCCGGTGTCTGCAACTGCCTGTTTGATCTGCGCCAACTGATCAAGGTCCGTGCACCCCGGCTTGTCGGTCATCACATCGTGGCCGGTGTGCATGGCGCGCAGTGCGATGGCGGCCCGGTCCGCAGGGATGCAGGACACAAGGGCCAGGTCCGCACCCGCCCCAAGCGCGTCGTCCAGCGTCGCAAACCGGTGCAGGTCGGGGAACCGTTCGACATAGCCGGCCAAAGGCTGCGGCGTGCCTTGGGTCCAGTACCCCAGACACCGGCCCCCGATCCGCGCCATGTTTTCCGTCATACCGTAGATGTGGCGGTGATCAAGCCCAAGGGCGATAAAGGCCAAAGTCATAACGCGACCTCCGTTCGTGTTCCAGTGCGGGCCGCATGCTCCATCGCGGTGATGACGGCGTGGACGTGCAACCCGTCATGGGCGGGGGCGATGGGCGCGGTGCCCCCGCGCAGACTGGCTGCAAAATCTTCGATCACGGCCTGGTGCCATGCGTGGGTAAAAGCCATCGGATCCGCTCCGCTGCCTGTCGCTGCGCCGGTATCGGGCGCGAACACCTCCTTGATGCCGTCGTGCCAGTGGATGCGCAGGCTGTCGCCCTCAAGATGCGCCTGGGCTTGTGTCGTGGTCAACGTGATCGTCTCGGCCCCGCCGGGATAGGCGGTGGTGGACGCACTCAGCACCCCTGTCGCGCCTGAGCGGAATGTGAGCAAGGCGCTGGCGATATCTTCGGCCTCCATCACGTGGAGGGGGCTGGTTTGCATCTGGGCCTGCAACGCAGCGACCGGCCCGGTCAGCCATAGCCCAAGGTCAAGCGTGTGGATCGCCTGGTTGATCATCACCCCACCGCCATCGCGGTCATAGCTGCCCCGCCCCGGTGCATCGTAATAGGATTGATCCCGCCACCACGGCACCCGCATGTCAACGTGCACGATCTCGCCAAGGTCCCCGGACACAAGGCGCGCCTTGAGTGTTTGGGCGGCCGTCCGTGTGCGATGCTGAAAGCAAAGCCCAAGGGGGACGCCCGCCTGCGTATAGAGGGTCACGATCGCAGCGGCGGCGTCATATGTCCGCTCGATCGGTTTTTCCATCAGCGTGGGCACGCCTGCCCCGCTCAATGCGGTTGCGTATGGTGCACGTGCGTTGGGCGGTGTGATCAGGATGGCCATGTCGGGGCTGGTCGCAAGAGCCGCATCAATGTCCGTTACTGCGCGCACCGGATGCCCGGTGGTTGCACCAGCAGCGTCACAAAACGCCTGCGTGCGCGCCGGGTCACGTCCCAACACGGCTGTCAGCCGCACCCCGCCCACGCTGTCGCGCAAGGCCAGCACGTGGGTTTGGGCCACCATCCCCATGCCAATCAGCAAAACGTTCATTGCGCTCCTCCGATCCCCAGAGTGGCGGCATTTAACACATGCGCCAAGGGGCATTCGTGCTAGTCTGCGCAAAAAGGGGGCATGGAAATGGTGCTGCAATTATCAGGGCTTGCGGAAAGTTTGTACGAGTCAGTGCGCACAGCACCGATTGTGTCGCCGCATGGACACTGCGACCCAAGCTGGTTTGCTGACGACACGCCGTTTGCCGATCCTGCCGAGCTGTTGGTGATCCCGGATCATTACGTGTTTCGGATGCTCTATTCGCAAGGCGTCGCCCTCAAGGATCTTGGCATTGGCGTGCCTGCGCACGCACGCGATCCGCGGGCGATCTTTCGCCTTTTTGCGGCGCACTGGCATCTGTTTCTGGGTACCCCAAGCCGCATCTGGATTGAATACGTTCTGCGCGAAACGCTGGGCTGTGACATTGCGCTGAGCACCGAGACTGCGGATGAGATTTACGATCATATCGATGCGTGGCTGGACGATCCAGCGCACCGGCCCCGCGCCCTGTTCGACCACTTTGGGATCGAGGCGCTGGCGACGACGGACGCTGCCCTTGACGACCTGCACCACCACTCGGTGATCACGGCCAGCGACTGGGGGGGGCGGGTCATCCCCACATTCCGCCCCGATGCGCTGCTCGATCCACTGGCACCGGGATGGCGCGACGCGGTTGCCGATTTGGCGGCGGTGACGGGGGGCGAAACCCTCAGCTATCCGGGGTTCCTTGAGGCCCTGCGCATCCGGCGCGCCGCGTTCAAGGCGATGGGGGCCACAGCAACAGATCACGCGATCGAACAGCCCAACACCGTCTGGCTGGATGATCCGGCCCGGGCCTATATCCGGCTGATGGGGGGCGACATGTCCCATGCGGCGGCGTTTCACGGACATATGCTGATCGAGATGGCGCAAATGTCACTGGATGACGGGCTGGTCATGCAGCTCCATGCCGGCAGTCGGCGTAACACGAACCGCGCGGTGCTGGACCAGTTCGGGCGCGACAAGGGGGCCGACATTCCGGTGTCCACCGGTTGGGTGCGCGGTCTGGAACCCTTGCTGAACCGGGTGGGCAATGACCCGCGCCTGACCTTGATCCTGTTCACCCTGGATGAGGACACATACGCCCGAGAGCTGGCCCCCATGGCCGGACATTGGCCGTGTTTGCGCATCGGTCCGCCCTGGTGGTTCCATGACAGTGCTGCCGGCATCGCACGCTACTTTGATCAAGTTGTCGAGACGGCGGGGTACTGGAACCTTGCGGGCTTCAACGATGATACCCGCGCGTTTTTGTCGATCCCCGCGCGCCATGATGTGTGGCGGCGCGGGGTGGCCGAACATCTGGCAGGACAGGTCGCGCGCGGCTATTTCAGTGCGGCGACAGCGCAGGAACTGGCCATGCTGTTGTCGGTTGATCTGGCCCGCACCACCTATCGATTGGACTGATCATGCCCCGCATTCTGCACCTTGGCGTCGGCAATTTTTTCCGGGCGCATCAGGCCGATTATACGCAATCCTGTCCGGATTGGCGCATCACCGGGGTCAGCTTTCGCTCTGGCAATATGCGCGATGGGCTGGCGGCCCAAAACTATGCCTATACCTTGCTGATCAAGGGTGCGGGCGGCACGCAGGCCAAGCGTATCACGGCCTTGGATGATATGTTGGTCGCCAGGGAAAACGGGCAGGCAGTGGTCACCGCCATTGCCGACCCGAAGGTCGCAGTGATCACTCTGACAGTCAGCGAAAAAGGGTATCATCTGGACACGGAGGGCAGATTGAACCTGACCGATCCCGAGATTGCGGGCGACTTGGGTGGAGGGCCGCTGACCCCCGTGGGTGCGTTGGCCCGTGGCCTTGCCCAACGCACGGCCCCTGTCACCGTCCTGTCCTGTGACAACCTGCCAGACAATGGGCCCAAACTGGCGCGCGCCGTGGCAGATTTCGCGGCGGCTGCGGGGCTTGTTCTGCCCGGCGGCGTCACGTTCCCGGCCTCAATGGTGGATCGGATCACCCCGGCCACAACGGATGCGATCCGCGCCGAAGCGGGCGATGCAATGGCCGTCCCGACAGAGG
>JBCCBC010000210.1:0-4880 GCA_039814435.1 Pseudomonadota bacterium | reverse complement strand
TGGGGCCGGTGGCTGCGGTTTGGGATCCGACCGGGGCGCATCCGCACGACGCAGATTGGGCGTTGCGGGCGAAGAGAGCGCACTACAATGCGGTCGAGAACCTGGCCGTGTTTGCGCCACTGACCTTGATGGTTGTTGCAACGGGTGCTGCCAGCAGTCTGACAGCGGCGGCGGCCGCGCTCTATTTCTGGGTCCGGCTTGCCCACTTTGTGATCCACATCCTTGCATTGCCGGCCATTCGCACTGTTGCGTTCCTGATCGGTGTCGGCTGCCAGGCTGTGATGGTGTTGGCGCTGTTTGGTCTGGGTTAACAGGAAAAGGGCCCCCGCGTTTCAACAGGGGCCCTTTTTTGTCGTATCGTCTTGATCAGGGTCAGTTCAGTTCGAAGTACTTGATTTTAGGCGCATCGCCGGGATCGACGATCGTGCCCACATTCGACTTCATCCCCCAGTTCAGCACCTGGTGGTGCAATGGAATGTAAAGTGCCTCGTCCTGCACAACTTCCCAGATAGCGGCGATGTCCGCATTGCGCGCCTCTAGGTCAGTATTGGAGGCGAGGCTGACAATCTTGGCGTTTAGATCGTCGTTGGTATAGCGCGTCGCGTTCCAGGACCCGTACTTTTCATCCCGGCCGTGGACCAGGAAGTTAAAGATGTATTCGCTATCATATGTCGGGACACCCCAGCCCAGCATGTAGAAATCTGTTTCCAGGTTGCTGAGCAGCGGGAAGTGCTGCGCTTTGGGCTTGGCATCAAGGTTTACGGTGATCCCGATCTGGGCGAGCATACCGACAGACGCCTGGCAGATCGCTTCGTCGTTGATGTAGCGGTCGTTCGGGCAGTCCAGTTGGATGCTGAACCCGTCGCCGTACCCGGCTTCGGTCATCAATGCTTTGGCCGCATCGATATCCGTGCTCGACGACCCGTCCATATCTGCATCCCACCCATTCACAAACGGGGGCGCGATCATGCCTGCAGGATCAGATTGGCCGCGCATGACGATCTGTTTGATGGCATCGCGGTTGATCGCCATCGACATCGCTTTGCGCACCTTGACGTCTGCCAGTGGGTTTGCCCCGTCGACGTTGTCATTTGCCAGATCCGCATCGCCAACGTTGAGGCCAAAAAAGATTACGCGGTTTTGTGGCGCGGTGCGCACGTCCAACCCGTCCGTGCCTGCAACCCGTTCCAGATCCTGAACAGGGACATCTTGAATAAAGTCGACCTCGCCCGAAAGAAGGGCAGCAACGCGTGTCGCTGGGTTTTGGATCGGCGTATATTCAATGGACGTGACCGCGAGCGGGAACGCATCCGCACCCCAATAGCCATCAAACGCTTCGAGCACTGTTTTGACGTCCGGTTCGCGGCTGATCAGTTTGAACGGGCCTGTGCCGTTGGCATTCTTGGCTGCAAACGTGTCTTCGCCGCCCTCATAGTCCTGCACTTTGACCGCACCGTTCGCCTCGGACCAATCCTTGTCCATGATGAACATATTGGTGAGGTTATTGGGCATAATCGGGTTGGGGCCGTCCGTTTCAATTTCGACGGTGTAGGGCCCGGTTGCGCGCACTTCCTTCACACTGGCCAGCAGTTCTTTGTAGTCGCTGTCTGGTGTCATGGCGCGGTTGAGGGAAAACACCACGTCTTCTGAATCAAAGGCCGCACCATCGTGAAATGTCACGCCTTCGCGTAGCGTGAACACCCAGATGTTCGGGTTGTCGGGTGAGGGCCCCCATTCGGTGGCCAAGGCCGCTTCAATCGCGCCGGTATGGTCACGGATGATCAGGGGTTCCATGATCTGGTGGGCCAGCGTGCTTGTCGGACCTTCGTTCTGGGCGTGTGGGTCAAGCGTAAGCGAGTCGCCTGCGCGCGCCCATTTCAGCGTCTCTGCGCTGACAAGTGCGGTGCTGGACAGCAGCAGTGCAGCGGATAGCAGTGAAGTAAGTTTCATAACAATCTCCCCGTGTTTTTCTATGATGCGAGTGTTGGGCACACAGCGCCAATTGACAAGGAGGTAGCTGAATGCGCCGCGTGACTGACGGTAAGCGGCGCATTTTATTGAGGCAAATGCCTATTCTGCGGCTTGCTGATAGGGCGCGTGCAACACGAACGGGGCGCCGTGGTCTGGATCGATGCCCCGTCTGCGCGAGGGTGTGCGCCGGACGCGGTGGATCAAGGCAAAGGCGGGCGGGGTGAAGTAAAAGCTGACCACTGTGGACAGCAACACGCCCCCTGCCACAGACATCGCGAATGGGGGCCAGAACCCACCACCTGCCAGGATCAACGGCAGGAACCCACCAAAAGTCGTGATCGTTGTTGATACAATGTGACGGCTGGATCCCATCACCACATCCACCATTGCGTCCCGGTCGCCAGAGGCCGCTGCATCGTCTTCCTGTAGACCAGTCAAAATGATGATCGCCGCATTGATCGAAACACCGATGGATCCGATGACCCCGATGATCGCGTTAATCCCGAACGGATATTGGAACACGGCCAATGCCAGCAAGCTTAACCCGGCGCTCAGGCCCGAGACCACCAATACCACGCCCGTCAAACGGAACGAGTTGAAGGTGAGCGCGATGGCTGCAATCGAAAGCGTTACGATTAACCCAAGGGATGCAAGCAGGTCAGACAAAGTGTCGTTGCGCGCATCGCTGTCTCCACCCAATTCCAGACGAATGTCATCTGGAACGGCAAATCCTGCAGCGTCCAAGGCGGCTTGAACGTCGACAAGCGCCTCTTCGGGAAGGACGTCGCGCAGGATGAACGCCTGGACGGTGTTCACGCGTTCGCCATTGCGCCGGGTGATGCTGGATGCCGCAGGTTCAAGCGCGATTGTGGATACAGCAGACAGCGGAAGGGCGGGCCATCGCCCAGACGCTGCCAACGCCTGCGCGTCCGGGCGCAAGATTGGCAGATCGCGAATGGCCTGCAACGAGCCCCTTGTCTCGTCGCCAAGGCGCACTCGAATTGGCAATTCTTCATCCCCTTCGACCATGGAACCGCCGGTGACCCCTTCAAGCCCCGCCTGAAGTTGTGCCGCGATCTGCCCCAGGTCGAGGCCAAGCTGTTGCGCTTGGGATTCGTTCACGGTCACGACCGCTTTGGGCGCACCGCCGCCAATTGTGCTGCGCGCGATGAGGACCGAGTCAACGCCTGTCACGATGCGTCTCGCCTCGTCCCCGATTTCGCGCAAGTCTTCGAGGTCGGTGCCAACAAAGCGCAATTCAACCGGTGCATTTACCGGTGGCCCTTGCACAAGGCCCCGGACAAGGATCTGCGCTTGGGGTGCTGTGGTCGCCAGGGTGCGTTGCAAATCCCGCAAAATCTCTTCGGTCGCTTGGGGTGATATGGTGGTGAGCAGGGCCTGCGCATGACCCGGCGCATTTTCCCGTGCGCCGACGATGTTATAGTAAAACGCCGGTGCAGATCGTCCGATGACCCAAGTTACTTGCGCGATGCGCTCGTCAGAGTTCAGGCGCGCATCAAGCCGTTCAACCACCTTTTGGGTGTCTGAAATGCCTGCACCGGGGGCCAGGTCAACCTCGATGTAAAACTGATCGCGATCAACACCTGGAAAGAACTGCGCCGTGAGGGTTGGCATGGACAGAAAGCCAGTGATTGGCAAAACAAGAGCGAGTGCGATAGAGCGAACAGGGTTATGCACCGCCCACCGCAACGTTCCTGCGAAAGAGCGGCCCAAAATGCCGCCCCGGATCCCGCCACGTCTTCCATTAGCCGGCAACAAATGTCCGGCGATTGCAGGGGTCAGCGTGATCGCGACGACAAACGACCAGCTCAACATGATCACCACAGCAATCGCGATTGAGCCGACAAAATCCCCGGCGGGCCCTGGCAACAAAATCAAAGGAGTAAACGACAATGCCGTTGTGACTGTCGAAGCCAGCAGAGGTGCAAAAAGGCGTTTCACGGACTGACCTGCCGCTTTGACCCGGCTCATCCCTTTCTCAAGCCGTTGACCGACCTCGTCTGTCATCACGATGCCTGCATCAACCAAAAGACCAAGCGCAACGATCAAACCGGTGACCGACATTTGGTGGATGGCAAGACCGATGAAGTTCATTGTGAACAAGGTAGCGAGGGTCACAACTGGCAAGATCAGGGCAACAATCATGGCGGACCGCAAGCCAAGCGTGAGCAGTAAAACACCAACGACCAGGCTGACCCCTATAGCCATATTCGTGCCAACCTCAGCGAGCCGGTTGGCGGTGTAGACGCTTTGATCAAAAGTGAGGTCGAGGGTGACACCTGTGGGAGTTGTAGCCTGATACGCAGCAATTTCTTCGCGCACGAACCCTGCCCACACGTCCACCTGCAGTCCGGGTTCCAGTTTTGCCCCAAGAACAACTGCAGGTTTGCCATTGTGAATGGCCAGTTCAGACAGCGGCAAACGGGCCCCGCGCGTGATGTCTGCGATTTGGCTCAGATAAGTGACGGCACCAGTGTCTGACCGACGGATGACGATGTCGGACAACCGGTCAAGTGCCTCGACCTCACCGGCGACAGAAATCAACAGATCCGAACCCGCCGGGCGCACGCGACCTGCAGGTCCTTTGGCATCCCCGGCGGCAATCGCCCGGCTGACATCTGTGGCCGTCAATCCGAGGGCCGCCGTGGCAACCGGATCAAGGGTAACCAGCACTTCGTCTTCGGGCGCGCCGAACACTTCGACCAGCTCGGTACCGGGAATGTTGCGCAACTCTTGTGCCAGATCGCGCGCATAGCGGGCCGGTATCGTGGTCGAAATACCTGGTTCCGCAGAGAATGTCGCAAGGGCGGCAAAGGCGCTTCCGCCTTCTGTGTCGAACTCAGGCTCCAGCGCGTCGGCGGGCAGGGTAGCTGACAGCTCGCTAAGGT
>JBCCBC010000116.1:0-8601 GCA_039814435.1 Pseudomonadota bacterium | reverse complement strand
GTCCCTGTTCTCAGCCGTCTTCACGCGGCTGGCGGCGACTATGAGACCACAATAATCGCAGGATCAAGCAAAAACTCCTGCAGGTTGGGCGTATCCCCAATCCGGTCCACAACTGCAAACAACCCGGGCAAATGCAGCGGGGTCAACACGCCGTGCCACGTGCCACGATGCAGGTTAATGGCTTGCCCGGGGCGGGTGAGAAAAGCACGCGGCGCGCCGGGGCGCCCGCCCGCGTCCGGGGCGACGGTCACCAGAAACGGATGCTCGGACATGGGGACAAAGGCCTGCGACCCCTCCGGGTGCCGCTCCATCAGATCCAAGGTGTAGGGCAGGCTGCGCGGTTCGGCCTGAAACAGGCTGATACCGGCGCGCCCACCCGTGCCAATCTCTGGCCCAAAATCCAGTCGCGCGCGATCATGGTAGCGCCCGCACAGACCCGCATTGATCACCTTGTCCGGCGCGCCCGCGCAGTCCAGCACATCACCAAACGGGGCAAAGGCCTCTGGCGTCAACGGCGCGCAGCGGATCTCAGAGAGGGACATGGCGGTTCACATCCTTGTACAGCAGATAGCGAAACGGCCCGTCCCCGGTCGCCACACACGCCTGCGGACAAAAGGCGCGCAGCCAGATGAAATCACCCGGCCCAACCGTAACCCAATCGGTGTTCAGCAGATACTCCGCCGTCCCCTCCAGCACATAGAGCCCATGTTCCATCACATGGGTCTCTGCAAAGGGGATGCGCCCACCGGGTTGAAAGTTCACGATGTTGACGTGGCAGTCATGGCGCAGATCCAGCGGATCAACGAACCGCTGGGTGGACCAGACACCGCCCGTATCCGGCATGTCGATCAACGGCACGTCCGTTTCATGCACGACGACAGCCTCTGGCAGGCTTTGACCCAAGCCCGCCACGTATCGCTTGCGCACCCAATGAATACCGCACGGTGCGTCGCTCCGGTTCCACAGGCTCCACCGCGCACCGGGCGGGATATAGGCATAGCTGCCCGGGCGCAGCACATGCAGATCAGCCCCCAAGGTCAGGTGCGCCGTGCCATGGGCCACAAACAGGATGGCTTGGGCGTCCATGTCCGGTTCAGGATCATTGCTGCCGCCTTCGGCCACCAATTCAACCGCATATTGGGCAAATGTCTCGGCAAATCCGGACAGGGGGCGGGCCAGGATCCAAGTGCGCGCGCCCGTCCAGCCCGGCAGGAACGAGGTCACGATATCGCGCTGCGTGACGGCCGGTATCACCGCATAGGCGTCCGTGAAAATGGCCGTGCTTTCAGGCGACTGGCTTTGATCGGGCAACCCGCCGAGGGGGAAGGCATAGCTCATACCAGCGCCTCGATTCGCAAGCGCGCAATGCGTTCGACCTGACGGCAGGCTTCGGCAAACTCCAGGGCTGTGTCATTGCCAATCCGCCGCTCAAACGCGCGCAGAATGCCCGCCTTGTCGTGATCCTTGACCGCGATGATAAAGGGAAAACCGTGCTTGGCGACATAGGTGCTGTTTTGCGTGTCAAACTGGTGGCGTTCATCGTCGGTCAGAGCATCAAGCCCTGCACTGGCTTGTTCAGACGTGCTATCCTCGGTCAAACGCTTCGCCGCCGCCAGCTTGCCCGCCAGATTCGGGTGGGCGCGCAACACGGCCATGCGCTTGTCTTCGGATGCGGCCCGAAACACCCGGCACAGCGCACTGTGCAGGCCAACAGGGGTGTCATGGGCCGGGCCAAGCTCAAGATCAAATGCGCCTTCGGCAACCCAGGCCGAATGTTCGAATATCCCGCCAAAGGCCGCAACAAACTCCGCACGCTCCATCACATGCCAATTGGTGCGGGGCTTGGGGGGATGCACTGCGGCCCAATGGGCGGCAATGTCTGCACGGCGGGCGCACCAGACGCCCTCGTGGCCCTGCACATAGTCGATGAACCGGCGCAACGCCTGCACACGGCCCGGGCGGCCGATCAAACGACAGTGCAAGCCGATGCTCATCATCGCAGGCTTGCCCGCCACCCCTTCGGCATAAAGCGCGTCAAAACTGTCGCGCAAATAGGTGTAAAACTGATCGCCCGCATTGAACCCCTGCGGGGTGGCAAAGCGCATGTCGTTGCAATCCAGCGTATAGGGAATGATCAACTGGTCGCGGCCCTCGATATGGGCCCAGTAGGGCAAATCATCGTCATAGGTGTCACTGATCCAGTCAAACCCGCGCGCAGCGGCCAAGGCGACCGTGTTTTCCGAACAGCGGCCCGTATACCAGCCCTTGGGCGGGGTGCCTGTGATCTGCGTATGCAGCGCAATTGCGGCGTCCATATCCGCCGCCTCGTCCTCGGGCGTGTGATCCTTGTAGTCGATCCACTTTAACCCGTGGCTCGCGATCTCCCAATCAGCCTGTTGCATGGCCTCGACCTGCGCAGGACTGCGGGCGAGTGCCGTGGCCACGCCGTAAACAGTGACCGGAACACGGGCATTCGTAAACAGACGGTGCAACCGCCAGAACCCAGCGCGCGCGCCGTAGTCATAGATGCTTTCCATGTTCCAATGGCGCTGACCGGGCCAGGGGGCGGCACCGACAATCTCTGACAGGAACGCTTCGGAGGCGGCGTCGCCGTGCAGTACACAATTCTCGCCGCCCTCTTCGTAGTTCAGCACAAACGAGACCGCGATGCGCGCACCACCAGGCCAGGCCGCATCCGGGCGATCCGCCCCGGCCCCATGAAAATCGCGCGGATAACGGTGCGGCACCTCTGCCATGGACTTCCCTTCGCAATCGGAGTGAGATGCGCACAATCTGAGAGATAAGAGGACGGGATGCAATGGCTGCAGGGTATCTGACCACGCATGTACTGGACACCGCACGCGGTTTGCCCGCACCGGGGATAAAAATTGCGCTTTACCGCGTGTCTGGCAACACGCATCGCAAGATTGCCGAGGCTGAAACCAACGCAGACGGGCGCACGGATGGACCGATCCTGCCGGTGGGCAAGATGACGGCCGGGCAGTACGAGCTGATCTTTTTCTGCGGCGACTACATCGATGCACACGGGCTGAGTGGGGATGCAGTGAAGTTCCTGGACCAGATCCCGATCCGGTTCGGCATCACGGATGAAGCGGCGCATTACCACGTGCCGCTGTTGCTATCACCCTACGGCTATTCGACCTATCGCGGCAGTTGAGCCGGGCGGAGGACACCTCCGCCTTACGGGGTCACACCACCCCTTTGCGCAGCTTCAGTGTCTGTCGGTCTTTTCCAGAAAGGTGATGTGGGCCGCACCAAACTTGCGGGTGTCCACATGTGTGTAGCCGGGGGGCGGATCCATCGGCGCGCTTTCTTCCCAGGACACCAGTGCACCCGGTGCCAGCCAGTCCTGCACGGCCCCCAGCGCCCTGACCCCAAGGCCCTGACCATAGGGCGGATCCAGAAACACCAGATCAAACCCGGCATCAGGCGCGGCCCCCAAGCGGGTCGCATCCTGTCGCATCACGCGTGTTTCGCTCGCTGCATCCAGTTTGGCGATGTTCTCGGCAATCAACCGCTGCCCGGCCCGCCCGTTTTCCACAAACACAACCTGTGCGGCCCCACGCGACAGCGCCTCAAACCCAAGTGCCCCAGTGCCCGCAAACAGATCAAGCACGCGCGCGCCCTCCAGCACTCCGCGACTGTTCAACATCGAAAACAGCGCCTCGCGCACCCGGTCCGGGGTGGGGCGCAAATGGGCCGCAGGGTCGCCCTTGCCCACAGAGGCCAAAGGCACGCCGCGCCAGCGCCCCGCAATGATCCTCACTTGAGCAGCGCCTTGAGGTCCGCGTGCGGGTCTGCAATCACGTCTGGGTCCGCGCTTTTGCCCGCCTCGATCAGTCGCTTGCCGATCATGTAACCGCGCGGGTCGTTGGCTGCATCCACAGCCAGCAGGGCGGCACCCTTGTAATACCAAAACGACTTGGCAGCCCCACCGTCACGGGTGACCACACGGTCGTAGCCGGTGTTCAGGCCCGCAATCTGCAACTTGACATCATACTGGTCCGACCAGAACCAGGGCCGCGCGACATAATCCTTGGCCGCACCCATGATGTTTTCGGCGACACATTCCGCCTGATCAATGGCGTTGGGCACGCTTTCCAGCCGGATGCGCGCATCGCGGTAGGGAAAGGACGCACAATCGCCTGCCGCCCAGACATGGGGGATCGATGTGGCACCGCGTGCATCCGTCCTGATCCCGTTGTCAATCTCGACACCCGCAGCTTCGGCCAGGGCCGTGCCGGGGGAAATGCCCACCCCGACGATAACGAAATCGACGTTCAGCGTGCTGCCATCCGACAGCTCAGCCCCTGTTACAGCCCCCTTGCCGACCAGACGCGACAGGCCCACACCTTCGCGGATATCCACACCGTGGCCCGTGTGCAAAGCGCGAAAATAGTCGCTGGTTTCGGGGGAGGCGACACGTTGCAAAATCCGGTCCGCCATCTCGACCAGCACCACGTTCAGTCCCAGCTTGGCCGCAACCGACGCAGCCTCAAGCCCGATGTAACCGCCGCCCACAATCAGAACGGAGGCACCAGCCACAAACCGAGGGGCCATGGCATCCACATCCGCCAGATCGCGCACGACAAAAACGCCATCCAGATCACCGCCAATCGCAGCCGGCAAATGGCGCGGGGCCGAGCCCGTGGCGAACACCAGATCGGTATAAGTCAGGACATCACCGGCCACACTGACCGTCTGCGCGGCGACATCCACGGCGCTGACCTCTTGGCCCAAGCGCAGGCCGATCTGTTGGTCGGCATAAAACGCCTCGGGGCGCAAAAACAACCGCTCAAGCGGCATGTCCCCCATCAAATAGGCCTTGGACAATGGCGGGCGTTGATAGGGCGGCACCGGCTCGGCCCCGATCAGGGTGACGTCCCCCTCAAATCCGCCATTGCGCAGCTTGGCCACGCATGATGCGCCTGCCTGTCCTGCCCCGATCACCACCACATGGCCCATCTTGATCAACCTTTGCTCTCGCCCTTTGCCGACCTGCAGCCTATATCGCAGACATCAGCGCATGCAATTCCAAGAAAGGCCCAAACCGATGGCAATTTCCCAAGGCGACACACTTCCCGACGCAACTCTGGTCTATCTGGGGGACGAAGGGCCGGCCTCACTCCAACTCAGCGAGAAAACAAAAGGACGCAAAGTGGTGATTTTCGCACTGCCCGGGGCCTATACCGGGGTGTGCAGCACGGCGCACGTGCCCAGCTTTATCCGGACCAAAGACGCGTTCGCCGAAAAAGGCGTGGATGAAATCATCTGCCTGTCGGTCAACGACCCCTTCGTGCTCAAGGCCTGGGGCGATGCAACCGGGGCAACAGCGGCCGGGATCACCATGCTGGGGGATGCAGAGGCGACATTCACCAAAGCGATGGGGCGGGAATTCACAGCTCCACCCGCCGGGCTGATCAACCGCTCCAAACGCTACGCCATGGTGGTCGAGGACGGGACCGTGACGCTGCTGCAAGAAGAAGAAAACCCAGGCGTCTGCGACGTCTCCGGCGGTGAGGGATTGCTCGCTGCCATGTGAGGCGCGCACCAAATCAAAATGTCGCAAAAGGCCCCCGCTTTGGGGGCCTTTTTCCGTTAGATCACTGTCGGATCATTCTGCTGCTTGCACCAGCGTGCGTGTGGGAAAGGGAATATCGATGCCAGCCGCATCCAAGGCTTCTTTGACCTGCCGCTTCATATCGGCCTGGTATTGGAAGTAATCGCCACTTGCGCACCACACGCGCACCAGAAAATCCACTGAACTGTCATTCAGGGCATTCACCTGAACAAACGGGGCGGGGTCAGCATGAGAACGGGCATCCGCCATGATCGTGTCGCGGATCACATCCTCGGCGCGCTTCAGGTTCGCACCATACCCAACGCCAAAGGTCCATTCAGCGCGGCGGGTGGGATAGACCGAATAGTTGTCGATCACATTGCCCCAGACTTCGGAATTGGGAATGATGACCTGCACGTTGTCGACGCTGGCCAGCTCGGTAAAGTTCAGGGTCACGTCCTTGACCGTGCCCATCTTGCCCGCAACGGCCACGAAATCCCCGATCTTGAGGGGGCGAAACAGGATCAGCATCACACCGGCGGCCACATTGGACAGCGTGCCCTGCAAGGCCAAACCAATAGCGAGGCCAGCCGCACCTACCGCGGCAATAACGGATGTGGTCTGAACGCCAAACGTGTTCAGGATGATCAGCGCGGTAAAGCCCAGCACGACATAACGCACCAGTGAGCCCAGAAAGTTGAACAGCGTGTCGTCCAGATGTTTGTGACGCAAACCGATCTGGCGCACCCGGCGACCCAACCACGCTGCAACGATCCAGCCGACAAACAGCAGCGCAACGGCCGCCAGCACCGATCCCACAAAGGATGCGAGGAACTCAAACGACAGGTAGTCGCCCACTGTCTTGCCCTGCCACACCGGGGTGGCCAGCAACGCGTCGATATTTTCCATGTGATTTAGCCTGCAAGGTTGTCCATTTTGCGCGCTAATTTCAGATCAAGCGTGCTAACGCCACCCAAATCATGCGTGGTCAGGGTCACCTCGACTGTCTTGTACACATTGGACCACTCCGGGTGGTGATCCCACTTTTCCGCCCAGATGGCTGCACGGGTCATCCAGCCAAAGGCCTCGACAAAATTGGCAAACTGATAGGTTTTGTGGATCGCATCGCGGCCCTCGACCATGGCCCAACCTGTGTCCATCAACGGGGCCAACAGGGTCTCGCGGGTTTCATCACTTAGCTTCTCGGTCATTCCTGTTCCTCAATCTGAACCCGCTTGAACGGGCCGTAGTCGGTTAGAATTTCAATCTCTTGCTCGACCGCCTCGCGTTCGGCTGTCAGGTAGTTTGCAATCGCATCGGCAAAGCCCGGGTCGCCAACCCAGTGCAGGCTGTGGGTCTGGGTCGGCAAATACCCCCGCGCCAGTTTGTGCTCGCCCTGCGCACCTGCTTCAACACGGTCCAGCCCTTGATCAATCGCGATATCGATGGCGCGGTAGTAACACAGCTCAAAATGCAGACACGGGTGATGCTCAGTACAGCCCCAGTATCGCCCGTATAAGGACTGCGCGCCGATAAAGTTCAACGCACCGGCCACATATTGCCCATCCCGCTCGGCCAGAACCAGTGCCATGTCATCGCGCAATGTCTCCTGGGCGATCCTGAAAAACTTGCGCGTCAGGTACGGTGTGCCCCACTTGCGCGCCCCAGTGTCCTGGTAAAACTCCCAAAACGCGTCCCAATGTTCGGGGCGCAGATCGTCACCGGTCAGCGTGTGGATCTCTCCGCCAAAGGCTTGGGCCTGTCTGCGTTCCTTGCGGATATTCTTGCGCTTGCGGCTGCTCAGGGTCGCCAAAAACCCGTCAAAATCCACATAGCCGTCATTCAGCCAGTGAAACTGCTGTGTGGCGCGCGGCATCAGGCCCAATTCCGCGCCTGCATCGCGTTCGTCTTCGGTACAGAACGTCACATGCAGCGAGCTGAGCTTGTTGTTGGTGCCCAGCTGCACCGCCCCCTGCACAAGTGCTGCAAGGCCCGTTTGCGCGAAATCTGGATGGGTCAGAAACCGCCGCCCCGTGGCGGGAGTGTGGGGCACTGCGATTTGCAGCTTGGGATAATAGCGCCCGCCGGCCCGCTCAAACGCATGGGCCCAGTTGTGATCAAAGATATATTCGCCCTGGCTGTGCCCCTTGGCGTACATCGGGGCCACGCCGATGGTCTGACCGTCGATCACGGCCTGCAGGTACTGCGGCTGCCACCCGGTGCCAGGCCCCACCGAATTGCTGTCCTCGAGCGCCTTCAGGAACCGGTACGTGGTAAACGGATCATTGGGGCGCGCACCATCCGCCGCTTCGGGGCAAGCGCAGGCATCCCATGTGGCCGCATCAATGGCGTCAAGCGACGGTAGCACACGGATTTCGATCTCTTGTTCGGACACACGGTCTTCCCTGCTGGTCAGCTCAACTATCTGTGCCAGTGCGCCCGGGATTCAACCGGGATGCGGGGGCAGATAGCCCTCAAAGGTCACATTTTCCGCAACCTTGCGCGCCTCTGCCTCTGCGTGCGGCGACCGGACGGTCCAGCACAGGATACGCGCGCCGCCCGCCTTGAGGGCCGCAACACGCGGGCGCGCCAGATCAGCGGCCTCGTGACTGATAAATGTGGCACCGACCCGGTCAAAATCTGGGATCTCGCGCAAACGGTCGCAGGTCTGCGCAGATAGCGGCCAATTGGCAGGCTCATAGCTGCTGGTGACCAGCCCGCGCGCCACATCAGGGCACAGTTGAGCCATGCGCGCCACTGCATGCGGGTTGTATGACATCACGGCAACAGGACCGTCATATCCTTTCAGTGCCGCAGCGGTCGATGCCTCCAGCGGGCCAATGTTGTCTCCCATCGCGCCGTCCTGATCCTTGATTTCGATCAAAAGCGGGACCTGTCCTGCGACCAAATCCAACACCTCATCTAGTGTCGGTATCCCCTCATCTCCCCCAAGGAGTGACATGGCCCCAAGTGTCCCCGCGGGGACAGCTCGCACCGGGCCCGTGCCATCTGTCAATCGG
>JBCCBC010000021.1:0-17281 GCA_039814435.1 Pseudomonadota bacterium | reverse complement strand
TCCACAACACAGGTGTTCAGACCCAGCTGAGACGCGCGTATCGCCGCGACATACCCCCCGGGGCCAGAGCCGATCACCACTACGTCAAAGGATTTCGTCGCCATATCAATGTCCTCGCCATGTGCCGGGCCAAGGGCCGCGCCAGATTTAGTTTACCGTTAAACTAAATCCGTGCGGACCTCAACGAAACTGTGGCGCGACAAATCGACTGACGCAAGGGAAAGGACCGTATCAGGCGGCAGCAGCAGCCTGCAAACCCCGGACAACTGCACCATAACCACCGCCATCCAGGTGGGCCTGTTCAGCGCCCGTTGTCGCGCGGCCCAACACGGCATTGCGATGCGGGAAGCGGCCAAACTGACGAATGACTTCTCGGTGCGCACGGGCATGCAACAGATATGTATCATCCTGCATCCGCTCGCACATCAACCGGACGGCACGATCCTGATCACACAGGTTTTCTGAATGCTCCAATGGCATGTAGAACAATACGCGCGCCGGCACATCAATCCGCTTGTCCCAGCCTTTGGCAATCGCGGATTTGGCCGCCGCAAGGGCCGCACGATCCAGCGCAAACGCACGCGGGTCATCGCGAAACATGTTGCGGGCAAACTGATCCGCAAGAATGATATAGGCCAGCGCCCCGTTGGGATAGGTCAGCCATAGGGCAAAGCGGCCCTCGCTCGCCTCTTTCCATGCGGGCTCAAAACGCTCCCGTATGGTTTGATCCAGGTCAGGATCGGATGCAAACCACTTGTCCGGACCACACTCGTCCAACCAAAACCGCAAAATATCGTCCGGACCCACCATGGTTTTACTCCTGTTGCCATGCCCCGCCATGTCATCGTTACATAGCTTTTTCAAACAGACCCAATCACGAAATACGACAGGTGCGACACATTACGCAGCCGTTTCCGTTTCTTCGGTCTCCAGATCGGACTCGATGGCATATTCTTGCGCAATTTCCATCGCGACCGGCGTTGTTGCAGCCTGCGACATGACAACATAGGACCCGGTTTCGTCGACGGGAATGGCAGCGCGCTGCGTCATGCGGTACCCGGCATAGACCACCATGATCGCAAACAGAACGGCGGTGTAAAAGTAAAAGCCGCCGGGGCCGATATTGTCCATGATCGCCCCCACAATCAGCGGGCCAAACACCGCGCCCAGCCCGTTGATGAACACCAATCCGCCAGACGCCGCCGCCATGTCGTCGTGATCCAGAAAATCGTTCGTGTGCGCAATAAGGAGCGAATACAGCGGGTTAGACATTCCGCCCACCACAAAGGCTGACACCAGCAACATGGTAAACTGCCCGCCCAGCAGCATGCCCAGAACGGACCCTGCCACCCCAATCGCCGACACGATCACAATCAAGCGGCGCCGATCGATGCGGTCTGAAATCCAACCGATCGGGTATTGCAGCACCACCGCCCCAACAAAGAACGTCGCCACAAAAGTCGAAATCTGCGCGACGCTCAATCCCGCTTGCGCCCCGTAAACCGACGCCATGCCAAACTGGGCCGAAAACACGCCGCCCAGAATGAACATGCCAAACACACCCAGCGGCGACAGCTGGCCAAGTTCACGCAGGCTCATCGGTTTGGTGGAATCAAACGCGGGCGTGGGGCTGATCGACAGCAAGATGGGCGTGATCGCGATGCTCACCAACACGGACGGGATCACAAACAGGACAAACCCGGACGGATCCGCCGTCAGCAACAGCGCCTGGCTCGCCACGATCCCAAGGGTTTGCACAATCATGTACAGTGACAGCGCCTGCCCCCGGTTCGAATTGTCCGCCGCATCGTTCAGCCAGCTTTCCGCCGTCACATAAACAGCCGAAAAACAGAACCCGATCACGATCCGCCCCACAGCCCAAAACCACGGATCGGCAAAGGTCGGATACAGGATCATCACTGCCGAGATGAGCGAGGCAAGGGCCGCAAACACCCGCACATGCCCGACACGGCGGATCATCCGCGGGGCCAGTCGGCTCCCCCCCAGAAAACCCGCGAAATAGGCCGACATGACAATGGACATCTCAAAGGTTGAAAAGCCTTCGATTTCACCGCGCACCCCCAGCAGGGTGCCTTGCATGCCATTCCCGACCATCAACAGGAACATGCCCAGCAACAGGGCCCAGGCGCTGGTCAAAACTTGCATCATGGCGGTGGTCTCCCTGCGCGCGGTGTTGGCTCAGGGGTGACATGGGATCGGGCGTTGAGTCGCTCTTGGATGCGACGCGGCTATGTCGATTTTGTCTGATGCTGTTCGGGCAATAACAGCGACGCATCGCCATAGGAGAAAAAGCGGTAGTCTTGCCGCACGGCATGCTCATAAATCGCGCGGATCCGGTCTTGTCCCATCAGGGCGGCAACCAGCATCAACAGCGTCGATTGCGGCAAGTGAAAGTTCGTCATCAGCCCATCGGCTATGCGAAACTCGAACCCGGGATAGATGAAAATATCGGTCTCCCCTTCCCACGGGGCCATGCCGACGTCGCGCCCCATCGTTTCGATCAGGCGCAGCGCGGTTGTGCCCACAGGGATCACACGCGCGCCGCGCGCCTTGGCACTGGCAATATCTTCGGCGGCGCGTGCGCTCACCTGCCCCCACTCGGCATGCATCTTGTGGGTGGTCACGTCCTCGACCTTGACGGGCAGGAATGTTCCCGCCCCCACATGCAAGGTGACGTAGGTGGTCTGGACACCGCGCGCCGCCAAGGCCTCCATCATCGCCGCATCAAAATGCAGGGACGCTGTGGGGGCCGCCACAGCGCCTGTGTTGCGCGCCCAAATCGTTTGGTAATCCGTCTTGTCCTGCTCGTCCGCCGCACGCTTGGCCGCGATATAGGGGGGCAAGGGCATCGCGCCCGATTGCGCCAGGGCTGCGTCAAAATCATCGCCCACAAGGTTGAACCGCAACAGCCCCTGCCCGTCGCGCACACCCTCCAGCGTTGCGGACAACTGGGTCGAGAATTGGACCGTTTCGCCGGACTTCACCTTTTTCAACGGCTTGACCAGCGCGCTCCACGTCCCGTCCGCCTGGGGTTCCAGCAGGGTAACTTCGATCTTGGCCTGAGTGTCCCCTTGGGCACCCGACCGCGCGCGGGTGCCAAACAGACGGGCGGGGATCACGCGGGTGTCGTTCAGCACCAGCAAATCACCGGGGCGCAACCACTCCACCAGATTGGCAACACGCTGATCATGGATCACGCCACCCGCCGCCACCAGCAAGCGCGCAGATGAGCGCGGCACAGCCGGGCGCGTCGCAATCAGCGCATCGGGCAAATCAAAGTCAAAATCGCTCAGTTTCATGACCGTCCCCTAGCCGGGGCGCTAGCGCTCATCAAGCTGTTCCTGACGTTCGCGCAACCGGCGCTGCGCCGGGGTCTCGCCCTGCTCTTGCGGAACAAAGGCCTCGGGTTGGGTCGGGGCCGTGGCGTTGCCGTCAACTTCGGGCAACTCCGGGGGGGGCGCACGGAAAATCTCGCGGAACATCCCCGGCGTCAGGGCAGACAGCGGATTGACCTGCACCCGCGGGGCGGCCACCGGGCCCGACAGGCGGTAATTGAAACCGATCAACCCCTCGCCCTTGCGGGTAAAAATACTGCCAATCCCGTTCAGCAGAAAGATCGGCGAAATCACCCCCTGCATATCTAGAACCGACCGGGTGACATCATACCTGCCATCCATGGATAATCCCATCGACGGACCAATGGCGCTGGCCTCGGTCAACACCATGGTGGAGGGCGTCAGCCGAAAAGACGCATCAACCTCCTGAAAATGGATTCCGCTGCCGCCCATCTGCTCAAGCAGCCCGATAATGCTGAGCGCATTCAGCAACGCAGCAATGGCCGGCGCGTCCTGCACGCGGGTCTCGGTCACGCGCAGGGTGCCATCGAAACTCGCAGCACCCACCGGCAACAGCGTCAGCGACAGAGCCCCGCCGCGCGCCTGTTTCAACAGGCCAGCAGATCCCGCCACTCCGCCCGCATCATCCGAGGTGATGCGCACAGCACTGCGACCGCTCTGGGGCAACACCTGGCCCCGGATGGCAGTGCCACCATTGACCTGCGCGCGAAATTCGCCGTCCAGCCCCCGGGTCATGTTGAACTCTCCGCTCAAGCCGGTCAGCGTGATGGTGTCGGTGATCTGCAACCGGTCCAGCGCCAAGGACAGCGGGCCTCCACCCTGCTGCCCCCCCGTGCCCGACCCCGACCCGCCAAAATCCGCCTCGCGCAAATCCAGCGTGCCACCGCGCACCGCAACAGCCGGGGCCGTGTTGCGACCGCGCCCGATCAAATCCACCGGGGCGCGCAACCACCCGCCGACACGCACATCGGTAAAGCGGGCCAGCTCCAAACCACCCGCCGCCGTCAACGAAACCGACCCCGTCGCACGCAATCCGGGCGCATCAAGGGTCAGCCGGTCGACCCGGGGCACTTCGCCCAGCGTCCCGGCAAGCGACAACTCCCCCGCCGCAGATGCGGACTTGGACCAGCCCAGCGGGGGTGAAGACAGGCGGATACCGCGCAAATTCGTATTGAGGGTAAAAGTCGGCACAGCACCGCCCAACGGCAACTCGACCGTGATGTCACCCACACCCTTGCCGCGCACCAGACCGGACGGCAGCCCAATCTGAAACGCATCAATCGTACGCTCGGACAGCTCAATCGTGCCCGTCACCCGGCTGGGCTGGGGCGTGTCGGCCAAGGGCTGGATCCATTCGGCATCGTAGGGAACACCGTCCAACGTACCCGGGCCCGACACGACAACGCCGGTGTTTGATGCTGACACCCGCAACGCGCTGGCCGCCAGGGTGCGCCCCTCGATCAGTTCGGTGCTGACCACATTGCGCGCGGTGCCGCTGGCATCAAACTCCAGGTCAGAGGTTTTCAAACCCTTCTTGAGGGGCAGCGCCAGCGTCCCGGCCAGTTGCAAACGACCATCTGCCAATGTGGGGGCAAGGCCGGCCTTTTTCATGATGCTCAGGGGCGGCTGATCCAGCAGGGACAGGGCCGCAGTCACCGTGCCGCTTGCCTCCAGGCGCACAACGGCCGGGGCACCCGCGCGGGCGCGCACATCGGGAATGATGAACGACGACCCGCCCACCTCGACCACCCCACCTTGGGGGGCCAGAACCTGGCCCGCGTCGACGGACACCACAAACCGGTTGTCAAGCAGACTGGCCGTGCCACGCCCCCCTGTCAAAGGGGGCAGCGTCTTCACGTAACGGACATGGGCGTCGTCATAATCAAAACTGACAAAAGCGGTTGTCGGGGTCTGCGGTGTGTCACGCAACACCACGTCAAGGTTGCTCAAGGTGCCGCCCATCAGGTTCTCGACCAGCCAGGTGCGCGTCGGCGGGATCAACCGCTCGGGCCACAAGGCCAGCAAACGATCCGGGGTCAAACCGTCCATCTGACCGTCCAGCCCATAACTCCAGCCATCCGGGGCGGCCTCCAGCGTGCCACGGGTCAACAGCATCTGACCCTGATCCTGAAACAAGGCCTGCCCCACGTCCAATCTGAACGGGTTCAGCGTCATGCGGAAATCCATTTCCGCCGCCTCAAAGCTCACCGGGTCAGAGTACAGATTGTCCGGGTTCGCCGACAACGTGCTGGCGCGGAACTGTCCCACCAGATCATCCAACCGGCCATCCGCGCCAACGCCCAACACCGCCTGCCCGTCCAAGGCGGCGGTGATCCACGCGCTTTCAACCGACAATTCGTCAAAACTCAGCACCGCCCCATCCGGGTCATAGCTGAAATAACTGCGGGCCGAGGCGAACGGCACCGGCCGCGTCGCATCCGTGGGCTGCACAACACCTTCGCCAATGGTCAGGGACACATTCAAAGGGACCAGTTTGCCGTCCGCGTCCAAACCGCCACGCATCGCGCCGGAAATCGGGGCGCGCAACACGTCCAACCAGGCAAAGGGGGGCGCAAGGGCCGCAATGTCCCCCGCCGCCACATCCTCAATCGCCACTCCAAACGAGGCCGCGGACTCGCCAATGCGGCTTTCGTAATTCGCCTCCAGCGTGGCCACCCCCTGGCCACCGCTCAACAGGGCCAGGTCCGAGGTGATGCGCACCTCATCTGCCTCGCGGGTCAGGCGCATGCGGCCCCCGTCCACCGTCCAGGCGCGCCCGGACCTGCGGTCTTCGATGCGCAGGGTCAGCGACCGAATGTCAGCCTCGGTCAGGGCCGTCAGCGCGGGCTGGGTCAACAGCCCATCAATGCCTTCGATCAATTGGGCCAGGGTCGCGGCCTCTTGCGTGGGCGATGACAGATCAAGCCCCCCCGACAGCAAAACGGACCCATCGGGCTGGCGTTGCAGCTGGGCGAAAATGCCGCTGATGCTGAGACTGCTGGGGCGCAACTGTCCGCGCAGCAGATCGGTCAGGGACATGCCCGCGCGCAATTCGCCAAATGCCACGATCTCGGCACCTGACTCGTCCACAAGCTGAACGTTTGTCATGCGCACCAGCGGCGTCAGCCCGTCTTCGACCACCACATCAAAGGCGTCAAACCTAAGTTGACCTTCGTTGATGGCCTCGTCCGCGCGCGCTTCGACTTCGGTACGCAGCCACTGCGGGGCGGACACCGGGCGGCCCATCAGCACATAAACGATGCACCCCAGCAGCGCCGCAAGGATGAGCGAAAAGAACAGGCTGCCCAGCCCGTAGCGACGCCACACGCCTTTGCGCCGCACCTTTTGGGGTGGATCTATGGGATCTGCACTGCTCATCTCTTTATTCTTGTCCGCCCAGCCCTATCATGCCAGTCACAACTTCCCGAACGATGACGAAAAGGCCACCAGATGCTGGACATAGCGACCCCTGCCCCCGATTTCACCCTGCCAGATGGGTCTGGCACCGATGTAACGCTCTCCGCTCTGCAAGGCGGGCCTGTCGTCCTCTACTTCTATCCGCGCGATGACACACCCGGTTGCACCAAAGAGTCGATCGCCTTTTCCGAACACCTCGCCACATTCCAAGCAGCCGGGGCGCGCGTCTTTGGCGTGTCAAAGGACAGCGTCGCCTCACACGCCAAGTTCGCAACCAAACGGGACCTCAGCGTGCCGCTCCTGTCGGACGAAAACGGCTCTGTGTGCGAAGACTATGGGGTGTGGAAGGAAAAGAACATGTACGGCAAAAAGTACATGGGGATCGAGCGGACAACCTACCTGATCGACGCCAAAGGGGACGTGGCCATGGTCTGGCCCAAGGTCAAAGTGCCGGGCCACGCCGAGGCTGTGCTGGCCGCCGTGCAAGCCCTCTGATGCAGCCCCTCGCCCAGATGGCCGAAGCCGTTCTGCGCACCGCGGACGGGCGGGCCAAGACAGCGCTGTCGCGGGAACTGGCCGCCACATGGAAGGCCGCGCGGACGGCCGGCGCGGTGCCCGAGATCGGGACAGCAAACCCGCCCCTTCACCCGGCCCGACCCGCAGCACCCGAACTGCTCAGCCCGCGCGATGTGCCACGGCGGCGGCCCGGCAGCGTCGAAGGGCGGATCGCGCTGCTGCACGCCGTCGCGCACATCGAGCTGAACGCGGTTGACCTGCACTGGGACATCATCGCGCGGTTCACAGACGTGGCCATGCCGATCGGGTTCTACGATGACTGGGTCAAAGCAGCCGACGAAGAATCCAAACATTTCAACCTGATGTGCGACTGCCTTGAAGCTTTGGGGAGTTTCTACGGGGCCTTGCCCGCACATGCCGGGATGTGGCGCGCAGCCGAGGACACAAGCGAAGACTTCATGGGGCGGCTCGCGGTGGTGCCGATGGTGCTCGAAGCTCGCGGGCTCGACGTGACGCCGGGAATGATCAAGGTCTTTGCCCAAGCCAAAGAAACCCAAGCGGTTGCCGCACTCGAAACGATCTACAGCGAAGAAGTGGCGCACGTGGCCTACGGATCCAAGTGGTTCCACTTCCTGTGCGGGCGCCACGGACTGGACCCAAAACAGGCGTTCCACGACCTTGTCCAGCGTTATTTTCATAGCCCGCTCAAACCGCCCTTCAACGAAGAAAAACGGGCCGAAGCCGGGCTTCCCCCTGATTTCTATTGGCCTTTGGCAGTCGCAGACTAAGGCGTATGGAACCCATGCGCGGTTTTCCGCCAATTTGTCACAATTGCCGACCAGAACAGGGCACGTACCAGGATGAGGCTTGCCGCCACCGCGCCGCCACTTTATGCACAGGCCTCAAGGCACCACGTTGGGGGATGTGAGTGCCGCGATTGGGATGGGACAAGGGACGAGACGCAGTGCGAACACGCCTCGGCATAAAATGGCATGGCCTACTGGAACACTACTTTCCAGAGCGTAGGGTCTTTCTGAAATCTGATACTGATACACGGTTTATCCGCCTGCGACCAGGCACGCAGCTTGTGGCCTTTGCGGGCAGCTCCTTTGTGGTGGCCTGGGCGATCGTGGCAACAGCCGTTTTGCTGATGGACAGCATCGGGGCGGGGAATTTCCGCGAACAGGCCAAGCGCGATCAACGGACCTATCAGGCGCGGCTCAACGACCTGTCCGCACAGCGCGACGCGCGCGCCGAAGAAGCACTGGCCGCGCAGGAACGGTTCAACGCCGCCCTCACCCAGATCTCGGTCATGCAATCCGAACTGCTGGAATCCGAAACCCGGCGGCGCGAAGTCGAAACCGGAATTGACGTCATCCAGTCCACGCTGCGAGACACAATGAAAGCACGCGAAGAAGCACGTGAACGGGTCGCCGCCCTGCAGGAACAAGTCGACACCGGCACAACCGGCACCGCGCTCGCCGCCTCCGGCGCAGGCGCTCCGATGGATTTCGTGGCCGACGCCTTGGCCAAAACCGCCGCAGAACGCGACAAAGTTGTGAAAGACGCGCAAGACGCCCTGCTCGCCGCAGACGAGATGGCCAGCGAAATCGCGCTGATGAAAGAACAGAACGATCAGATCTTCCGCCAACTCGAAGAAGCGATGAGCGTCTCTGTCGCCCCGCTGGACAAGATGTTCCGCGCCGCTGGCATGCCAACGGACCGGATCATCGAACAGGTGCGGCGCGGCTATTCTGGCCAGGGCGGGCCGCTGACCCCCCTCGCCTTTTCGACGCGGGGCGAAGAACCCGGCCCCGACACGCTGCGCGCCAACCGCCTGCTCAACCAGATGGACCAGCTGAACCTCTACCGCATTGCCGCGCAGAAAGCGCCGTTTGCAACGCCGGTCAAAAGCTCATTCCGCTTCACCTCTTCCTTTGGCTTTCGGCGTGACCCCAAAACGGGCGGGCGCCGCATGCACAACGGCGTCGACTTTGCCGCCTCGCTGGGCACACCGCTCTATGCAACGGCAGATGGCGTGGTCACCCATTCCGGCTGGCAATCGGGCTATGGACGGCTGGTTAAAATCCAGCACGAATTTGGGATCGAAACCCGCTACGCCCACTTGTCGCAACTCCGTGTGAAAGTTGGCCAAAGGGTCTCGCGCGGGGATCGCATTGGTGATATGGGAGCATCTGGACGGGTGACCGGCGTCCATCTCCACTACGAAGTCCGCGTCGGCGGCAGAGCCGTGAACCCTATGATCTATATCAAGGCAGCAAACGATGTTTTCTAAGAGCAAAATCAACGAACCCGGGCCCGCAACGGACGCAGCAAAGCCTGCGACGCCTGCCGCACCCGCCCCCGCAGCACCCAAATCAAGCGAATTCAAAGCCAGCGCGCCCAAAGCAAAGCCGCCCGCATCGATTCTGTCGGCCGACCTGCACATCACTGGCAACATGAAGACGACCGGCGACATCAACGTCGAAGGCACCGTCGAAGGCGACATTCGCGCCCACCTGCTGACCATCGGTGAAAGCGCCACGATCAAAGGCGAAGTGATTGCGGACGACGTTGTGATCAACGGCCGCATCGTGGGCCGCGTGCGTGGCCTCAAAGTGCGCCTGACATCGACTGCCCGTGTTGAGGGCGACATCATCCACAAAACTATCGCGATCGAAAGTGGCGCGCATTTCGAAGGGTCCGTGCAACGTCAGGACGACCCTCTGAACGCAGCCGGCAACAAGCAGCCAGGCCGCGCACAAGCCGCGCCACACCAGCAAGCGGCCCCTCAGGGCGAATAAACCGCTCCATATTGAATACGTGAAAAAGGCGCGGCACATGTGATGCAGCGCCTTTTTTCATGGCCCCGACTTTGCTGGCACTGTGGTCGCACTGTGGCCACGCTGGGCTCTGCCACCACGATGCCAGTGCTCCTCACCCGGTCTCGTCGCCCGGGTTTAACCCCGTTGGCAACCCATCCATGCTGCTCAGGTTGTTGTCCTTCCAATAGGCCAGAATGCCATCCGGCCCCTTGTTGTCATGCCAGTTTTCGATGGCCAACCGTTCGCCCTGATACGCAAACAGGGGCACACCATAGCCGCAGGACGTCTGCACCAGATCGAACTCAACTTTGATGATCTGGCGCGCACCCAGCGGCGTGTCATCGTCATAATATTGGCGGATCAATTGTTTGAACTCCGCGCTGTCCCACCCGACCGCACTCCCCTTGCCATAAAGTCGCATAATCTGCGGTGGCCCCGCAACCGCGCAGAACATGATCGTGATGCGGCCATCGGCCAGCATATGCGCCGCCGTCTCATTCCCGCTGCCGGTGCGGTCCAGATAGATCACCGTGGTCTCATCCACGATCCGAAGCGCCCCAATCTCGCGCGGAGAGACATTCACCCGGCTGTCAGCGGTGGCAGACGCGGTGAAAAAGATGTGTTGCCGGCGGATAAAATCCTGATGGTCTGTGCTGAGCACGTTGAACTGTTTTGCCATGTCATCCGCTTTTTCAAGGTCGCTGTGATGCGTCAATACAGCGAATGCAAACCATGCAACAGTGTGATCGGCGGGCCCTTGGGCTGGCGCGGTCCGGGCCGTGTTTTGACCTCACCGCGATACGGCCTGCCCGTGCCAAGGTTAACGCTCAGGCCCACCTTTAACGCACGGGAAAGACCTCACTGCTTCAAGAGAATGACACAAGCCCCTGGTAAAAAATAGAAAAGGCGCACCCCCAGGCGCGCCCTCTCCCGTTTTGTCCCCGCGGGGACAGCCACGTTAATCAGTGACGACAACTTTGCTCATCACATCCGGCGCGCCCGTGATCGCACCCGAACGCGGGTGGCCGCGCTTGATCGCGTCCAGCACATCCAAACCCGATGTGACCGTACCCACAACCGTATACTGGCCATTCAAAAAGGCCGCGTCACCAAAGGTGATAAAGAACTGGCTGTTGGCGCTGTTGGGGCTTTGCGAGCGGGCCATGCCGACAACACCGCGCACGTAAGGCGTGTCCGAAAACTCCGCCTGAAGGTCACCCTGATCCGACCCGCCACGCCCCGCGCTGCCCGCGTCGTAGTTGTCGGTCGTGTCGCCAAACTGCACGTCACCCGTCTGCGCCATGAAGCCCTCGATCACCCGGTGAAAGGCGACCCCGTCATACTGTCCGGACGTGGCCAGCGACGTGATGCGCGCGACGTGACCGGGGACGATGTCTTCCAGCAGATCGATTGCAATGACGCCATTGGCCTCGCCTGCGACCGTGATCTCGATCCCGGTTGCAAGCGCAGGGGTTGCCGCCAACACGGCCAGCGCGGCGACGGTGTTACGCAGCATCTGCGGCCACCTTGACGCTGATCATCCGGTCGGGCTCCGCAGGGGGCTCGCCCCGCGTGATCGCATCCACATGCTCCATCCCCGACACGACCTGACCGTAGACAGTGTACTGACCGTTCAGAAAATCGTTGTCCGAAAAGTTGATGAAAAACTGCGAATTGGCGCTGTCCGGATTGGCAGAGCGCGCGGCACCAAGCGACCCACGCCCGTGCGGGATCTTGGAGAACTCGGCAGGGACATCGGGCTTGTCGGACCCACCGGTGCCAGCCATGCGGATGTTGAACCCGTCTTCCATGTCACCATGCTGGACGTCGCCTGTCTGCGCCATAAAGCCTTCGATCACGCGGTGAAAGGCGACGTTGTCATACTCGCCCGCGCGCGCCAGCTCTTTCATGCGGGCCACGTGCTGGGGGGCGACGTCGGGCAGCAGCTCGATCGTGACGGTGCCGCCTTTGAGTTCCATCAGGATCGTGTTTTCGGGGTCTTTGATATCGGCCATGTGCGCCTCTTTCCATTTGTGTTGGGCAACTACCTATGCCGAGCAGGCACGCGGGACAAGTCACGCATTGACCAGAGCGCCAATTGCCGCGATGCAAGGGTACACCACCAATAGACGGGAGTTGCGCACGATGAGCTGGAAAACGCTGGACGATATGGACCTCACAGGCAAACGGGTCCTGACCCGGGTCGACATCAACGTGCCCATGGAAGACGGAAGGATCACCGACGCCACCCGCATCACCCGCATTGTCCCCACCGTACAGGACATCCGCGCCAAGGGCGGCAGTCCCATCCTGCTGGCGCATTTTGGCCGCCCCAAAGGACAGTATGTACCCGAGATGTCCCTGGAGCCACTCGTCCCGGCACTACAGGACGCGTTTGGCTGCCCCGTCACCTTTGTGCAGCGTCCCAGCCGTGAATTTATTGATACCCAACCGAGCGATGCAGTCATCCTTGTCGAAAATACCCGCTTTACCGCGATGGAAGAGGCCAATGATCCGCAAATGGCGCAGTTCCTCGCCTCTCTTGGAGATGTGTTCTGCAATGATGCGTTTTCGGCGGCGCACCGGGCCCATGCCTCGACCACGGGCGTGGCGCATCATCTGCCCAATTGCGCGGGCCGCCTGATGCAGGCCGAGTTGAGCGCGCTTGAAGCCGCGTTGTCCAACCCCACACGCCCCGTTGGCGCTGTTGTGGGCGGTGCCAAGGTCTCTACCAAACTGGACCTGCTGGAAAACCTGGTCAAAAAGATCGATGTGCTGGTGATCGGCGGGGGGATGGCCAACACGTTTCTGGCCGCGCAAGGGGCTGACATGGGCGCGTCACTTCAAGAGGCGGACCTGCACGACACCGCCCGCGCCATCATGGCCGCAGCCGATGCGGCGGGATGCCAGGTGATCCTGCCCGGTGACGGACGGGTCGCGCGTGCGTTTGCCGCCGGTGCAGCCAATGACATCATAGCACTGAACGCAGACACGCAATTGGACGCCGACCAGATGGTGCTGGATGCAGGCGACGCATCTGCGGCACAGATTGCGGATGCGTTTGGCACGCTGAAAACGCTGATCTGGAATGGACCGCTTGGGGCCTTTGAAATCCCGCCCTTTGACACGGCCACGGTCGCCGCAGCCAAAGCAGCGGCCGCGCTGACCAAATCCGGAGATCTGATTACCGTGGCCGGCGGGGGCGACACGGTTGCCGCGTTGAACCAAGCCGGCGTGGCGGAGGATTTCACCTATATCTCGACCGCCGGTGGCGCATTTCTGGAATGGATGGAGGGCAAGGAATTGCCCGGTGTCGCGGCCCTTTCGCACTAGGGGAAAATCCGCGATGTCGCCCCTTTGGCTTTGGCGCGACCTTTCCCATATTGAGAGGATCGCAAAAACAAACATGGGGAACGTAACATGGCCTGGACACTGATCACTGGCGCGTCCGAAGGACTGGGCATAGAATTTGCCCGCGCTGCCGCCAAGGAAAAGCGCAACTTGATCCTGGCCGCGCGGTCCAAGGACAAATTGGACGCCGTCGCCGACGAGATGCGTGCCAAAGGCGTGGACGTGGTCGTGATCCCGGCAGATCTGTCCGACATGGCCGAGGTCGACAGGCTGTGGGCCGACGCCACAGACGGGCGCGAGGTTGACGTTCTCGTCAACAATGCGGGGCTTGGGTATAACGGGCCGTTCTCTGTGGGCCAGGGTTGGGCGCGCGAGCTGTCCTCGATCAATGTGAACATGCTGGCGCTGACCCGGTTGATGAAACTGGCGATCCCGCACATGCAAACCCTGCCCAAGGGCCGCATTTTGAATGTTGCGTCTGTTGCCGGATTTACGCCGGGGCCAAACATGGCCGTCTATCACGCCACCAAAGCCTATGTGCTGTCGCTGTCTGAGGCGGTTGCCGAGGAGTTGCGCGGCAGTTCCATAACGGTGACGGCGTTGTGCCCCGGGGCCACTGCCACCAACTTTTTCGACGAGGCGGACATGAGCGGCGTGCGCTTGCTGAAACTCGCCAAGCCGATGAAAGCATCGGAGGTCGCCGAGCTTGGCTGGTTGGAGGCCCGTATCGGCAAACGCATCGTTGTGCCGGGACTGATGAACAAGGTTTTCGCCTTTTTGCCGCGCATCACACCGCGGTCCATCACAACCCGCATTGCCGCACAGGTGATGGGCAAACACTAGAATACTGAAACAAAAGGGATTCACAGCGCGAATCAGGTGTGCCATAGTGCTGAAAACCGCCCAAAGAGGCGGAGTACAGGCAGATTTACATGACCCGCACCGCACGCCCGGCCCTGGGCACGTTTTTATTCTTTGCCGTTGCCTTTGCGCTGGCGGTCTATTTCACCTTTGCCGCTGTGCAAGGTGATTACGGCCTGTTTCGCCGCGCCGAGATTGATGCCGAAGCCCGCGAGCTTGCCCGTCAGCTGGCCAGTGTTCAGGCGGATGTGACCCAGATGGAAAACCTGACCAAACGGTTGTCGGACGATTATCTGGATCTGGATCTGTTGGATGAACGCGCCCGCAGCATATTGGGAATGCTGCGCAGTGATGAGATTGTCATCCGTTAACCCCCTTTGAAATTGACCCATTTTCCCGCAGGTTGCCGTTGCGGCAGAATGACACTCGCTTGACCGCTCCGAATCCTGTAGGGAATAGTTTAACGCTAAACTATTCCTGTTCGGAGGAGGAGAACCCCCAATGGCCGCGCGCAAAGCCAAAGCAAAACCAAACGTGTCTGCGGAGGAGTTGAAAGCCTATTACAAAGATATGCTTTTGATCCGCCGTTTCGAAGAAAAAGCGGGCCAGTTATATGGCATGGGTCTGATCGGCGGCTTCTGCCACCTGTATATTGGCCAGGAGGCGGTGGTTGTGGGCCTGGAGGCTGCGGCCAAGGACGGCGACAAGCGCATCACATCCTACCGTGATCACGGCCATATGTTGGCCTGCGGCATGGACCCCAATGGCGTCATGGCCGAGCTGACCGGCCGCGAGGGCGGCTATTCCAAGGGCAAGGGCGGCTCGATGCACATGTTCTCGAAAGAGAAGCATTTTTACGGGGGCCACGGGATTGTGGCCGCCCAAGTGCCGCTGGGGGCCGGTTTGGCGTTTTCGGACATGTACAAGGGCAACGACAACGTCACCTTTACCTACTTTGGTGATGGCGCTGCCAACCAGGGTCAGGTCTATGAGGCCTATAACATGGCCGAGCTGTGGATGCTTCCGGTCGTGTTTGTGATTGAAAACAACCAATATGCGATGGGCACCTCGACCCAGCGGTCCACCAAGTCCCCCAGCTATTGGGAGCGTGGTGCCGCCTATGGTATTCCGGGTGAGGAAGTGGACGGCATGGATGTGTTGGCCGTCAAAGCCGCTGGCGAAAAGGCTGTTGCCCACTGCCGCGCAGGCAAGGGCCCCTACATCCTAGAGATCAAGACCTACCGCTATCGTGGTCACTCCATGTCGGATCCTGCCAAGTACCGCACCCGCGAAGAAGTTCAGAAGATGCGCGATGAGCGTGACCCGATTGAGGCTGTCCGCTCGATGTTGCTGACGGGCAAGCACGCCTCTGAGGAGGATCTGAAGGCCATCGACAAAGAGATCAAGGACGTCGTGAACGCTTCTGCCGAGTTTGCCAAGGAGAGCCCAGAGCCCGCCTTGGACGAGCTTTGGACAGATATTTACGCGTGAAGAGGAGAGACTGACTATGGCAACCGAAATTCTTATGCCCGCCCTCTCTCCCACGATGGAGGAAGGCACGTTGGCCAAGTGGCTCGTCAAGGAGGGTGATACCGTGTCATCCGGCGATATCATGGCTGAGATTGAAACCGACAAGGCCACGATGGAGTTCGAGGCCGTCGATGAGGGGATCATTGGCAAGATCCTCATCGCTGAGGGCGCCGAAGGTGTGAAAGTGAACACTCCCATCGCGATCCTGATCGAAGAGGGTGAGAGCGTCGATGACGTGGCTGCGACCCCTGCCCCGGCGGCCGAAGCGCCCCCTGCCCCAGAGGCCCCTGCATCTGCTGCCCCAGAGGCCCCTCAGGCAGATCTGACACCTGACTGGCCCGAAGGCACGGCCATGAAAACACAGACTGTCCGCGAGGCGTTGCGCGACGCGATGGCCGAGGAAATGCGCAGCGACGACACTGTGTTCCTGATGGGCGAGGAAGTTGCCGAGTATCAGGGTGCCTACAAGATATCCCAGGGTCTGTTGGATGAGTTCGGTCCCAAACGCGTGATAGATACACCCATCACCGAACACGGCTTTGCCGGGATCGGTGTTGGCGCGGCCTTTGGTGGCTTGAAGCCGATTGTCGAATTCATGACCTTCAACTTTGCCATGCAGGCGATTGACCACATCATCAACTCTGCCGCCAAGACGCTGTATATGTCAGGCGGTCAGATGGGGGCCCCCATGGTGTTTCGTGGCCCGAACGGCGCTGCTGCCCGTGTTGGTGCCCAACACAGCCAGGATTACGCCGCATGGTACATGCAGATCCCAGGCCTGAAGGTGGTGATGCCCTATGCGGCCTCCGACTATAAGGGGCTGATGAAAACAGCGATCCGCGATCCCAACCCGGTTATCTTCCTCGAGAACGAGATCCTCTACGGGCGCACCTTTGATGTGCCGGACATGGATGACTACACGGTGCCGTTTGGAAAGGCCCGTATCTGGCGCGAAGGGTCGGACGTGACACTTGTATCCTTTGGTATCGGCATGCAATACGCGCTCGAAGCTGCGGACAAGCTGTCCGAAGACGGGATCAGCGCAGAGGTCATCGATCTGCGTACTCTGCGCCCAATGGATACGGCCACCATTCTGCAATCGGTGATGAAAACCAACCGCTGCGTCACCGTCGAAGAGGGCTGGCCGCAAGGGTCGGTCGGGAACTACATCAGCTCTGTGATCATGCAGGAAGCGTTCGACTATCTGGACGCCCCGGTGATCAACTGTACGGGCAAGGATGTGCCGATGCCCTACGCCGCCAACCTTGAAAAGCACGCATTGCTGACAACGGACGAAGTGATCGCCGCCGTCAAGCAAGTCACCTACCGTTAAGGAGCCGCAGACATGCCGACAGAAATTCTCATGCCCGCGCTGTCTCCGACGATGGAGGAAGGCACGCTTGC
>JBCCBC010000067.1:0-11734 GCA_039814435.1 Pseudomonadota bacterium | reverse complement strand
GATCGACGGCTGGCAGGATTGGCAAGGGGCCAAGATGGTGCTTTCCGGCCCCCCGGGTGCAGGCAAAACACATCTGACCCATGTCTGGGCGGCCGCGTCGGGCGCACACATCCTGTCCGCCAAAGACCTTGACGAAAAGGCCGTGCTGGACTTGTCAGAGGGCCCGGTTGCCATCGAGGATGTCGACCAGATCGCGCGCGATGCTGCGCACCAGACCACACTGTTTCATCTGCACAACGCCCTGCAAACCGCGCGCCAGCCCCTGCTGCTGACCGGCACACAAAGCCCGTCGCACTGGCGCATGTCGTTGCCCGACCTCCAAAGCCGCATAGACGCGGCGGGCCATGCGGCACTCGAGGCACCCGACGACCGATTGCTTGGCGCAGTTGTGGCCAAACTCTTTGCCGACCGACAGCTGACACCGCGCCCGGATGTGATCCCCTATCTCGTCACCCACATGGAACGCAGCTTTGATGCAGCGCGCAATATCGTCGCTCGGCTGGATGCTGCCAGCCTCGTCCGCCAAAAGCCGATCACCCGCGCACTCGCGATCGACATATTGCACAAGGCTGGACAAATTGACCGGGCCTGAGGGATAAGCGTCACTTAATCTTCACACCGGATCGGCATAAGCCCCGCATGACAAACGCAGATTTTCTTGCCTCGCCTTTTCCAGACGCAGTTGAGCTGCCCGATCTGGACACAACCGGACCGGGCCGGTTCTTTAACCGTGAACTCAGCTGGCTGGGGTTCAACTGGCGTGTGCTGGAAGAGGCAGAAAACCCCCGGGTCCCGTTGCTGGAAAGATTGCGCTTTCTGTCGATCTCGGCCGGCAATCTGGATGAGTTTTACACCGTCCGCGTCGCGGGTCTGCGCGAACTGGCAATTGCGGGCAACACTACCCCCGCAGCCGATGGTCTGACGCCTGCCGAACAACTTGTGTTGATCAACGAAAACGCACGCAACCTGCTGACAGCACAACAACGGGTGCTGGCCGATTTGCATGATGCAATGGAGGCTCAGGGAATCTCGGTGCTGACCCGGGACGAGTTGACCAAGGACGACATCACCCACCTGGCCGAGGTTTTCCTGTCACAGGTCTTTGCGGTTTTGTCCCCCCTCGCCATTGATCCAGCCCACCCATTCCCGTTCATCCCCAACTCCGGCTACGCCCTCGCCCTGCAGATGGAACGTAAGGCCGACAAACGCACCCTGCAGGCGCTGCTGCCGATCCCCGCCCAAATCGACCGCTTCATTCCTCTGGCCGGGCCAGGCCACCGCTTTCTTCCGCTTGAGGAATTGCTGATCCTGCACATTCCAAACTTGTTTCCAGGTTACAAACTCAAGGCGCATTTCGAATTCCGTGTGCTGCGCGACAGCGATCTCGAGGTTGAAGACGAGGCCGAAGACCTGGTGCGTGAATTCGAGGTGGCCCTGAAACGACGCCGCCGGGGTGAGGTTGTGCGCCTGACTCATTCTGCTGGCGCGCCCGAGGCGCTCAAATCCGTGATCATGGAAGAACTCGGGGTCAGCGACGCCGAAGTGGTCGAGGTCAACGGCATGATCGGCCTGTCAGACCTCAGCGAACTGGTGCTCGATGACCGGGCCGATCTGCTTTGGCCGTCCTTCACCCCGCGCGTGCCCGAACGGGTCACCGATTTTGAAGGCGACATGCTGGCCGCCATCCGCCAAAAAGACATGTTGCTGCATCACCCTTACGAAACTTTTGACATGGTCGTGCGCTTTCTCCAGCAGGCCGCGCGCGATCCAAACGTGGTGGCGATCAAGCAGACGCTCTACCGTACCTCCAAAAAGTCACCCATCGTTGAGGCACTGTGCGAAGCGGCTGAGGACGGCAAGTCGGTGACGGCGCTTGTCGAGCTGAAGGCCCGTTTTGACGAGGCTGCCAACATCCGCCAGTCACGTCGTTTGGAACGGGCCGGGGCGCATGTGGTGTACGGCTTTCTCGACCTCAAAACCCACGCCAAGATCAGCACGGTTGTGCGACGCGAAGGCAAGCAACTGGTGACCTACACCCATTACGGCACCGGCAACTACCACCCGATCACCGCGCGCATCTACACGGACGTGTCGCTGTTTACCTGTGACGCCAAACTGGGACGGGACGCGACCAAGGTGTTCAACTACCTGTCGGGCTACGCGCCACCCGAAGGGCTTGATAACCTCGCAATTTCACCCAGCACGCTCAAAGCCCGCCTTCTGGAAATGATCGCAGCCGAGGCCGCCCATGCGCGCGCCGGCAAACCGGCGATAATCTGGGCCAAGATGAATTCGCTGATCGACAGCGAAGTGATCGATGCGCTCTACGCAGCAGGCCAGGCCGGGGTGAAAATAAGCCTCGTGATCCGGGGCATTTGCGGTTTGCGGCCTGGGATCAAAGGGTTTTCAGACAACATCCGGGTCAAATCCATCGTGGGGCGGTTCCTAGAACATTCCCGCATCGTCTGTTTTGGCAACGGGCACGGGCTCCCCTCAAAAAAGGCGCGCGTCTTTATCTCCTCTGCCGACTGGATGGGGCGCAACCTGAACCGGCGCGTGGAAACGCTGGTCGAAATCGAAAACGCGACGGTCAAGGCACAGATCGTGAGCCAGGTCATGGCGGCCAATCTTGCGGATGTTGCACAAAGCTGGATCATGACCCCCAACGGCGCATTTGTCCGCCCGGCCACGATCGAAGGGACATTTGCGTTCAACTGCCATCGCTTCTTCATGGAAAATCCGTCGCTATCGGGGCGCGGATCCGCCGGGGCATCGGACGTTCCCAAACTCACCCACACCGAAGATTGATGGACAGCACAGGGTCGGTGGGTGGGCGCCTTTCGGCTGTGCCGAAACAGAGCCACCCGCCGACGCGCACACGCATGCCTACGGATTGACGGACAGCGCGCGCTGGTCCATCACTGGCAAATACGCGTCGCGGGGGGTCCATGAACGCTTTGGTCGAAACTCACGCAGATGGCGGGATGTTTGGTCGTCCGCTGTTCGAAGATCCATCCGCGCGCGCGCTGGCCCGTGTCGGCGTCGTCGATGTCGGGTCCAACTCGGTTCGGCTTGTCGTCTTTGACGGGGCCGCCCGCTCTCCGGCTTATTTCTACAACGAAAAAATTATGTGTGCGCTTGGCGCAGGGCTGTCAGACACCGGGCACCTCAACCCCGAGGGCCGCGTGCGGGCACTCAACGCGCTGCATCGGTTTCAGCGGCTGGCCGAGGGGATGGGGCTCTCTGACCTGTCGGTTGTCGCCACGGCCGCTGTGCGTGACGCAAGTGACGGTCCCGCCTTTTGCGCCGATGTTTTGGCCCAAACCGGGCTGTTTGTGCGTGTGATCGACGGACAGGAAGAGGCGCGGTTATCGGCGCAAGGTGTGCTTTTGGGCTGGCCGGGCTCTTACGGTCTGGTCTGCGACATTGGCGGGTCATCCATGGAGCTGGCCGAGATTTCGGGCGGCATCGTCGGCCGTCGCGTCACATCCGATCTCGGCCCGCTCAAACTACAAACTCTCAAAGGGGGCAAAAAAGCCCGCACAGCCCACATCAAAGACACCATGCAGGCCCTGCAACAGGAACTGGGCGCGCAACGCGACCGCCTGTTTCTGGTGGGTGGGTCATGGCGGGCCATTGCGCGGGTCGATATGCACCGTCGTGGGTATCCGCTGCATGTGCTGCACGAATACCGCATGTCCCCAAAATCAGTGCAAGCCACCGCCAAATTCATCGCCGCCTCCAAGGATCACGAGGCTTTGCGCGCGCAATGCGGCATCTCATCGGCGCGTATGGCG
This sequence comes from Pseudomonadota bacterium, assembly GCA_039814435.1. GTDB lineage: Bacteria > Pseudomonadota > Alphaproteobacteria > Rhodobacterales > Rhodobacteraceae > Tateyamaria. Next base: position 7,937 of record JBCCBC010000067.1, on the reverse strand, counting down.
CTGGTGCCGCTGGCCGCCGAAGTCCTGTCGCGTCTGGTCAAATCCGTGCGCCCCATCGACATCGCCGTGTCCAGCTACGGCATCCGCGAAGGCATGCTTTACGAACAAATGCCACAACGGCTGCGCGACCGCGACCCGCTGATCGAAGCCTGCCGCTTTGCCGAGGCCAAAGACGCCCGCATGCCCGGTTTTGGCAAATTGCTCTATACCTTCATCGAACCGCTGTTCAAATCCGCGCCCTTCGCCCACAAACGCCTGATCAAGGCCGCCTGCCTGCTGCACGATGTCAGCTGGCGCGCGCACCCCGACTACCGGGCTGAGGTCTGTTTTGACAACGCCACTCGCGCCAACCTTGGCGGGCTCAAACACTCCGAACGGATCTTTCTCGGCCTGTCCCTCCTCCATCGTTACACCAACAAACGCGAAGGTACTCATTTCGAAGACCTCTACGATCTGATCGACGAGAAAAGCCAGAAAGACGCCGAAATCCTCGGCAAAGCGATGCGGTTTGGGGCGATGTTGTGGATGGAAAAGGACGCGGATCGCGGCGCGTTCCGCTGGTTTCCCAAGAAAAAGCTGATTGAGTTGCACCTTTCAGCCGACGCAATGCCACTGTTTGGAGAGGTGGCAGAAGCGCGACTGAACTCGCTCGCCGCCTCCCTGGAGGCCAGCGTGAAAATCAAAAAACGTCGCAGCTAGCCCTCAAATATCGATCTGTTCTTCGGAGTCTGCCGGATCCTCGCCCTCTGGTTTGCGCCGGATGATGATGTCACCGTTTTCAAGGATCTCGGGCGCCTCATAAACGCTCCAGTCTTCGACCTCATCCAGCAAACTGCGCAAGGCTGGGCCCATTTGCTGTGCGAACTCCTGCAAAGATGGGCCAAACTCCTCGGCCAAGCCTTGCAGGTCATCGAGCGCCGGCTCCATCTCGCGCAGCAGCCCTTCCATCAGCATCTGCGCGCCGCGTTCCATCAGGGATAACCCTTCGGTTTCGCTTTGCGCCCAGGCAGGTGACGCAAAAGCAAGGCAAGAGATCAAAATCAGACGTTTCATGCCGCCAATATGGGGCCTCACAGCTCAATATCCAAGCTGACAGGGAAATGATCCGACGCCGTCACCAGGGCGTCGCGCAAGCTTGGTTGCGCCCAACACTCCGGATCATCCAGCGGATGCCAGATCCGCCATTGCGGGGCGCGCGCCGCAAGATCTGGCGATACCATGATGTAATCCAACAACGCTTGCAAAAACCGCTTTTCGGGCCGGATCCAAAACCGCGCCGTTGTGGGTGTGGCCCCCAATCTGCGCTGTAGCGCCTGACGCGCGTGCGGATCAAACAACGCGCCCCGCCCTGTGCCAAGGATGATCTCAACCGATGAGCGGCCAAACAGATCCTCGTATTCGTCCAATCCAGGGCCGTCGTTCAAATCCCCCATCAGCATCAGCGGCGTGTCTTGCGCCAAATGCGCCGATACGCGGGCCCGCAGCCAAATGGCCTGAGCCAACTGTTTGCGCCGGTTCGCAATAGAGATACGCATGACCTCATCGCGGGTTTTGGCGCCATGGGGTGCCTTGGATTTCAGGTGCGCGCCGATCATACGGAACGCGGCCCCTGAAACGGTTTCAACAGCCACCTCCAAGGGCGGTTTCGAAAACACCACCGTGTCTTCGGTCGCATCAATGTCGAGATCAATCGCAAACGCCCCGTCAAAGCGCGGCGCCGCGTCATGCACCTGCGGATCATGGCGGACAGTCAGCACATCCGGGTCATAGAGCAGCGCGATTTCCTGCTGGGTGTCGTTTGTGAACCCAATCAGCGCGCGGCGCGCCCGTATGCCCACATGCGCTGCAAACTGTTCTAGGGCGGCCACCCCATCGCGCTTGCGGCTATCGTCAGGGGCCTCAATGATCATCACCGCATCCGCGTCCAGCGCGCGAAAAACGACGCGCAGTGCGGCGATCTGATCGGCGCGCGACACATCGTGACGACCGGACCAACCACCGTCATCCAGCAGCGCACCATCATCGCCAAACAGGCTGTTCATCCATTCGACGTTATACGTCACGATACGCATCAGGTCCGGCTACTCCGGATGTCTTCCCAGGCGCGGTTGATGTCGATCATCCGCTTTTCCGCAAGACGCACCGCTTCTTCTGGCACGCCGCGCGCCATCATCGCATCGGGATGGTTTTCACGTACCAGCTTGCGCCAAGCCACGCGCATGTCCTCCAGCTCCATATCCGGTTTGACCCCCAGAACAGTGTAGGGATCCGGCACGGCATCAGGGACAAAGCGGGCGCGCAAACCCCTGAAATCAATGTCGGAAATATCAAAGATATGAGCGACCTGTTCCAGAAACGCATCCTCGCTTGGATGATAGAACCCGTCGGCCATTGCAATGTGAAACAACCCCTCCAGCAGATCGGTCAGGGTCTCGGGCTGGCTCGCAAACATCGCATGGATGCGGGTGGCATAGTCTTCAAATCCCGCCACATCCTGACGGGCAAGGTTGAACACACGGGCCGCCCCCGCCTCGTCCTGTGCTGCAATATGAAACACCTCGCGAAAGGCCGTGACCTCGTCGCGGGTCACGTGCCCGTCGGCTTTGGCCATCTTGGCACCCAGCGCGATAACAGCGATGGCAAAGGCAACGCTGCGCTCAGGCGGCGCACGCAACTTGTCAAAAACAGCGCCCAGCCCCTCGCCCGAGGACAGGGCGGCCAATGCGTCAGAGATGCGGGACCAAAGCGACATGCGGCCAACTTATAGGGGATCAGGCGGGGATGTTGTAGCACTAGCAAGACTGCCGAGTGTCTTTTGCATCAGCACCAGATCCAGCCATTGCCCGGACTTGCGCCCCACTTCGGGCATGTGCGCGACCTGCTCAAAACCAAGGGCGGCGTGAAACGCAATGGCCCCCGGGTTGGCTCCGCTGATCCCGGCCACCATCACGTGATGTCCAGCCTCTTGCGCGGTTTTGATCAGGGCCGCCATCAGTGCGCGGCCTTGTCCTTGCCCGCGGGTCTTTGGTGCCAGCAGGACAGTGTGTTCAATCGTTGCGGCATATCCCGGACCACCGCGAAACGGGCCGTAGGTGGCAAACCCGCCACTATCGGGCAACACAAGCACCGGACGCTCGGCAATCATCTGACGTACAGCATCCACGCTTTTGGGGTCAGTGGTGAATGTGATCAGCGTGTCCGCGATGATAGCGTTCCAGATCTCCGCAATCCAGGGCGCGTCAGCTTCTGTGGCGGCGCGGATCACAAGCTGCGCCGCCCGTTTTCGGTGTCAAACTCGGCCTGCATGGCCAGCGGCCCTTCCTCGATGGCCACACGGTCATCGGTCAAAAAACGCTCAAGCGTTTGAGCCAATTCCACCCCGTCTGGGTGCGTCAGCGTAAAGCGGACCAAGCGCACGCCTCTGAAAGTCAACTGTGCTGCCGGGTGCACACCGGTTGGCCACTGGATCAAGGCGGGCCAAAGATTATCAAATGGGGTTGTGCCATCGTCGCTCACGGCCATATGCCAGCTCAGTTCGCCGCGTTTGACGGGCACGGCCCCCCCGGCTCCATCGGGCATGTCAGCCAGCGCAGCCTCCATATCCTCGACCGCACAGGCCCAGTTTGACAGGCGCGGAGGCCCTTCAAACCGATCCAGGTCATACCAGCGCGGGCGCACAGGATCCGGGACCGCAGGGTTGGGGGCAATCGCCTCAAGGTACAGGCCCTCGCCCAATCCCAAAAGAGCGTTGTGGGTTTGAAACACCGCATGCGCCCCGCCGGGCTGCATGGGCACACCCAACGCGTCCTCGACATGGGCCTGTGCGGCCTCCAGCGTGGTCGCACCGACCACAAGATGGTCAAAAATCATCGCTCTGCTCCGCCCAATGCACTGCGGCGCAGAATGCGCGCCTACCAGTGCAGGCGCAAGGCGGCACCTGCGGGTTTAGGCCGCTTTATTGATCGCGCAGGATCGTCAGGATTTCTTGGGCGGCATCAGGGATGTTGGTGCCCGGACCAAAGATCGCTTTGACCCCCGCATCATAGAGGAACTGATAGTCCTGCTGCGGGATAACGCCGCCACAGATCACGATGATGTCCTCGGCACCTGCCTCTTTCAGCGCCTCTACCAGCTGCGGGGCCAACGTTTTATGGCCTGCCGCCTGGCTTGAAATTCCGACCACGTGCACGTCATTGTCCACGGCGTCTTGTGCGGCCTCGGCGGGAGTTTGAAACAGCGGACCCACATCCACGTCAAATCCGATATCGGCAAAGGCCGTCGCGATGACCTTGGCCCCCCGGTCGTGTCCGTCTTGGCCCATCTTAACAACCAGCATGCGGGGGCGACGCCCCTCGGCTTGCGCAAAATCCTCGACCGATTTCTGGATCGCGGCAAAGCCCGCATCGCCCTCATAGGCAGCGCCGTAGACCCCGGCGAGCGTTTTCACCTCTGCGCGGTGACGTCCAAACACTTTTTCCATGGCCATGCTGATCTCTCCCACCGTGGCGCGGGCACGCGCGGCTTCGACCGCGGCTTGCAACAGGTTTCCGTCGGCTTGGGCTGTAGCCGTCAGCGCGTCCAGTGCAGCACTGCACGCGTCCTCGTTGCGCGTCGCGCGGATGCTGTTCAGGCGAGCGATTTGACTGTCGCGCACAGCTGCATTGTCGATATCAAGGATGTCGATCGCGTCTTCCTGCTCAAGGCGGAACTTGTTGACGCCCACGATCACCTCGTCGCCCTTGTCAATCAGGGCCTGACGGGTCGCGGCCGCTTCTTCAATGCGCAACTTCGGCATGCCAGACGCCACAGCCTTGGTCATGCCCCCCATCTCTTCGACCTCTTCAATCAACGCCCAGGCGGCCTCGGCCAGATCATGGGTTAGCTTTTCCACGTAGTAGCTGCCCGCCAACGGGTCGACCACATTGGTCACACCCGTTTCGTTCTGCAGGATCAACTGGGTGTTGCGCGCAATACGCGACGAAAATTGTGTTGGCAAAGCAATGGCTTCGTCGAATGAGTTCGTGTGCAGCGACTGGGTGCCACCCAGCACCGCGCTCATTGCCTCGAAAGCGGTGCGCACGACGTTGTTGTAGGGGTCCTGCTCTTGCAGGCTCACACCCGAGGTCTGGCAATGGGTGCGCAGCATGGAAGACTTGGGGTTCTTTGGCTCGAACTCGGACATGATGCGGTGCCAGAGCAGGCGCGCCGCGCGCAGCTTGGCCGCCTCCATGAAAAAGTTCATGCCGATGGCGAAAAAGAACGACAATCGCCCAGCAAATTTGTCAACATCCATGCCGCGCGCAATGGCGGCGCGCACATATTCGCGCCCGTCCGCGAGGGTAAAGGCCAGTTCTTGCACCAGGTTCGCGCCCGCCTCTTGCATGTGATAGCCCGAGATGCTGATCGAGTTGAATTTCGGCATATCATTCGAGGTGTAGTCGATGATGTCGGCAATGATGCGCATGCTGGGTTCTGGGGGGTAAATGTAGGTGTTGCGCACCATGAACTCTTTAAGGATGTCGTTTTGGATCGTGCCCGACAGTTGGGCGCGGTCTACGCCCTGCTCTTCTCCGGCCACGATAAAGTTGGCAAGGATCGGGATCACAGCCCCGTTCATAGTCATGGACACTGACACCTTGTCGAGCGGGATACCGTCAAACAGGATCTTCATATCCTCGACACTATCGATGGCCACGCCGGCCTTGCCCACGTCGCCCACAACGCGGTCGTGGTCGCTGTCATAGCCACGGTGAGTGGCCAGATCAAAGGCGACCGAAACACCTTGTTGGCCGGCATCCAAAGCGCGGCGATAAAAGGCGTTTGATTCCTCGGCCGTGGAAAAACCGGCATATTGACGGATGGTCCAGGGGCGGCCTGTATACATCGTCGCCTTTACCCCCCGGGTATAGGGGGCCTCGCCAGAAATGGTGCCCAGATGGGCCACATCCGACAGATCGTCCTCGGTATAGATCGGGGCAACCTCGATCCCCTCAAGGGTTTTCCAGGTCAGGTCATCAACGGGTTTGCCGCGCAATTCCCCTTCAGCGAGGCTGCGCCATGCGTCTTTCTTGGATGTCATCTGATTGTCCTCTGTTGCGCAAACCCGCTGGCCGGTTTCGCCCGGCACTTGTGTGGTTGCGGTCCTCTGTCAGGGTCGCCACGCCATTTGCGCCGGCCACCAGCCAATGCATGTCGTCGGCATATGTTTCGCGCAACGCGGCGCGGGTGTGTTCGTTGAACGGAGTCCAGCGGGCTTCGTTTGCGGGGACCTGATCGGGGTCTTCGCCCCGGTCCACCAATATGGCGCGCAAGGCGTTGGCACTGGGGCGGCGGTTCAGCCAATCCACCGCGTCGGGGCGTGGGGCCGTTTGTCCCGTGCAGGTGGCGAGGGTCAGGTCGGGGCGGCCAATCACCGTCTCGAACGGGGTCACTTCGATCTCTGCACCGGGAACGGCACAGGCCACATCGGCGATCACATCGCGCCAACTGCGCGCGCCTTGCGCGATCGTTTCGCACAGCTGATCACATGGCACCAAATGCCCACGAGCCACCGCAAAAGCAGCCGTCGAGCCCCAAAAATGATCCAACACACGGACCGACATCACGACTTTGTCGATCCGCCCGTCAAAGGCACAGGCATAGCGGGCCATGCGCTCGCCCGCATCGGGATAAAGGCTGCGCATGCGCAAATTCAGGCGGGGGGCACCCATCATATTTTCATCGCTGACAACAAGCGTTTCCACCCCGGCGCGCGCGGCCTTGTCCATCTGCAACATTATCCGGCCCCGGGCACGGTGCGCACCAGACAGGCCCAATCCCGGCACTGGCTGCACCCCGGCAAACAGGCCCTTGCGTGTGCGCATCGGCCCCCAAAATCCAACCCCCTCAGCGCGCAAAGCCGCCGTATGTTGGCGCATATAGGCCTGAAAGGTTGTGGTGCCGGTGCGGTGCGCCCCGATATGCAGAATGACTTTCATCTTTGCCCCCTTCGGTGCCCGTTGCGCGATGCACCGACGCGGGACGCTTCGCAATTGCGCACAGGTTGCACGCCGAGGCCTTGAAGAGCGATTAAAGCTAAAATTGATGCCACTGCCCGTCGCAATCGGCAAAAAAGCCGCTACATTGAGCGCATCAGGAGACCGCATGAAACACGCACTACCCATTGTTCTTGCAAGCCTTTTAGGAGGCTCGCTGGCTGCCGCCGAAGGGGAAGTACCCCCCAAACCGTCCATCTTTATTGAACAGGATGTGACGGATTTGAGCGAATTTGTCTGGGAAAAACGCCCCATCATAGTCTTTGCCGACAGCCCGAATGACCCGAATTTCGGATTGCAGATGGAATATCTGGAAAACCGGATGTCTGAACTGGCAGACCGCGATGTGGTGGTGCTGACGGATACGGACCCGTCAGCAAACAGCGCGTTGCGGCTGAAATTGCGCCCGCGCGGCTTCATGCTGGTGCTGATTGGCAAAGATGGCGGCGTGAAGCTGCGCAAACCGTTCCCGTGGGATGTGCGCGAACTCAGCCGCACCATCGACAAAATGCCCATGCGGCAGCGCGAAATCCGCGAACGGCGCGCTGACGACTCGTAGCCGCCGCGTCGTCGCAGTTCAGCACAGGGCAAGGGTATGTCGATAGGTGCGGCCACGCTCTATTCGAACTCCATGATCACGTCGTCCACCGACAGGCTGTCCCCACCCGAGGCGTTGATCTTGGCCACAACGCCCTTCTTTTCGGCGCGCAGGATGTTTTCCATCTTCATCGCCTCGATGGTGCACAGCGCCTGACCTTCCTGCACTTCGTCCCCCACGGCGACGTCGACTTTGACGATTAGGCCGGGCATCGGGCACAACAGCATTTTCGAAGTGTCCGGCGGGGTCTTTTCCGGCATCAAACGGGCAAGTTCGGCCTGACGGGGCGTGCGCACATGCACCTT